>JALFLW010000069.1 GCA_022774505.1 Lachnospiraceae bacterium | reverse complement strand
GGAGATACGGTTACACTGGATTACCGCGCAGGGATGCAGTCAGAATATAAGCCGGAAGAATTTGTTGTCAGCGGAATCCTATATGATCGGGATGAGTATACCATCGAGGCATCTTATGTTGCTTTCGGGTCACAGGAGTTTTATGATGAGCACGTCGCAGAGAATGACAGACAGTATAATATTTATTTTACTTTAAATGATTCTGCAAATGTATCTATGAATAATATTGATTCGGTTATAAAGCAGATTGCAGCAGCTTGTGGGATCGAAGAAAAAAACGTTATAGTCAATGATCTCTATCTGCAATGGGTCTTGCAGCCGAGTTATGAAATGATTGCGGTATGCGGGGTTTTGATTCTTGCAATTGTACTTTTCTCTGTTGTGGTTATTTATAATATTTTTCAGGTCGGTATTGCCAACAAGATACAGGAGTATGGAAAAATCAAGGCTCTGGGAGCGACAAAAAAGCAGATGAAACAACTGATCTTCAGAGAGGGCATTTTTTTGACATTTTTTTCAATACCAGTTGGATTGTTTTTTGGCTTTCTGATTGCAAAATGCGGTTTTAACTGGCTGGTAGAACAGGGGAACCTTGTATCAACCGGAACTGGCTCTATGGGAGTTCAAAATCAGCAGGTTCCTCTGTTTTCTCTGCCTGTTATGCTTCTCTGTATTTTCGTATCGTTTCTTACCGTTGCTTTGGCACTGCGTAAACCAATGAAAATTGTTTCACGGATTTCACCTATCGAAGCAACACGGTATTTAGAAAATGCAGAAACACAAAAAAAAGGAAAACGAAATGGCAGAAAAAATGTCACCGTGTTTTCTATGGCAATGGCAAATGTAACGGGTAATCCCAAAAGAACTATTGGTACTATCCTCACAATGGGTTTTTCTTGCGTATTGTTTGTGATTATCTCTAATTATGTGGGAAATATTGACACGGAGCATGAAGCACGTCTTTCCGTTAATCATGGACAATTTGAACTGCAGCTTGACTATTCTGATGAGTATGATGAAAAATATCCGGAGAATAATCTGGATACGATTCTGACGGATGATCCATTGAATGATTCGCTGATTGAAGAAATCAAAAGCATTCCGGGAGTAACAGATGTCATGACGAGAGAGATTGTCTCTGTAAATCTGAACGGAACAAGATTTCCGGCTGTTATTGTGAGTAAAAAGGATTTTGATTTTATGCGCCAAGAAGGGGATATTGGCTCTATGGACTATGATCAGGCGGTAAAGAATGGTGATATTTTCTTTGGCTGGTCAACGTGGATGGAACAAGATGGATATGCTCCGGGTGAATCCATTGCATTTGACTTTGAGAATGGAAGTGGAACCTATACCTATCAGGGAAAGATTGCAGGATCTTTTGTAAGTGCGGACACTTATCTTGTCATTCCGGAAGGTGTATATCGTTCCATGAATCCGAGAGGAACAGCCTATGGCTATCTGTGGGTGGAATGTGATAAAAAAGATGTGGCATCTGTAGAACAAAGTCTGAATACTTTGATTTCTAATACTTCGCATATAAAAATGGATACGTATCATGCGCAGTTACAATCTGCCGAATTTGCAAGCAGCATGATGAAGCTTGGCTGTTATCTGTTTATGGCTATTGTAGGACTCATCGGGTTTATGAATATGGCGAATACCATGATCATGAATATTACGACAAAAAAGCAGGAATATGGTATATTACAGGCTGTGGGTATGACAAATAAACAATTAAATTTATGCCTGCAGTTACAGGGACTGATTTTTACGGTTGGCACCATATGTATAGCCTTGATCATTGGTCTGCCGCTCGGCTATGCACTTTTTTCCTATGCAAAACATATGGGAATATTTGGAATAAATATCTATCATGTTCCAATCGTACCAATTTTTATTATGATTTTTTTGGTCGGTCTGTTGCAGATTGTACTTTCCTGCGTTTTAAGCAGTAATCTGAAAAAGGAAACGCTGGTTGAAAGAATAAGGTATCAGGGATAGCAAGGCGATAGTTTTACTTAAGGTAGTAATCAGGCGATTTATTTTGCTTTGATCAGCCCCTCTGCCTGATGCTAATATTTTACACCCACTGCCAGCTTCTTTCGAGGTCTGGCAGTTATTTTTTGCATAGAAAAGGGAGCAGTTCAGAGAAGTATCAAAAAAGGACAGAATTACGCTTGGAAAAGAATTTATAAAGATAGCAGGAAAATTGGGTATGACGATCAGGCCTTGTGCAGAAGGGGATGAGTTAACTCTTTATGGTGCTGATTGTTCCGGCTGTATGACGGTAAATACATTTGAAACAGCACTCCATGTTCCTCTTGATGTACCGAAAAGGAAAACAAATCAGAGAAATGGACAGTGTGCCTGTCTGCTGGGAGTGGATATCGGAGCGTACGATACCTGTGGACACCTGTGTGAATATTGCTATGCTAATTCAAATACCAGGTTAGTAAAAGAAAATATGAAAAAACATAATCCAATGTCTCCATTCCTGCTTGGTGAAAGTATGCCTGGGGATGTTATTCATGAAGCAAAGCAGGAAAGCTGGATTGATCACCAATTTAATCTCTTTAGTTATTTGCCTCCTGTGAAAAAATAACTCTTGATGAATACGGGAGGATGCGTTCATCAAACATTGTTTAGAGATACAGGGAATTATGCGGATTCGATCTCGTAGGTGAATCCGGCATCGGTAATGGTCCGGATCGTGTCTTTGATCCCCTGGCCGCCTGCGGTCAGATAACCGGAGGCAAAGATGGAGTCGACGACATTTAGCAGCATTTTTTCCTGTCCTTTGAAATAAACTTCCCGGCCGGCTGCACAGCGGATGTCTGATCTTGGTACGAGAAGTCTTGCCAGACAAAGAACTTTTATACAATACTGTGTCGTTAATTGGGAGGTATCAGCATTTTCAAGAGGAGTTCCTTCGATTGGCAGCAGGAAATTTATCGGAAGTGCTTCAGGCTGGATCTCTCTTAATTCGAGCAGCATATCAACGATGTCTTCTTTGCTCTCCCCCATTCCGACGATGCCACCGCTGCAGATCTCAAATCCAAGCCGCTGCAGCATATGAATATTGTCTACGCGCTGCTCAAAGGTATGGGTAGAGCAGATGTTATGGTAATATGCACGGCTGCTGTTCAGATTGTGATTAATGCGGTCAAGACCGGCTTCCTTAAGCATGATCGCCTGTTTTTCTGTCAGGAATCCAATAGAGCAGCAAAGATGTGTGCCGTGTTCCTTCATTTTACGGATACGCCGTGCAAGCTCCTCGATTTCCTGATCGGTGAATTTCATACCACTGAGACCGATACAGTGTCTTGAGAGATGATGTTCATTGACGAAATCATTATTCTGATACAGCTTTTCTTCATCTACCCATTTGTATTTTTCAATGTCAGCCTTAGAACGGCATGACTGTGCACAATAAGCACAATCCTGAGAGCAGTTTCCACTGCGGGCATTTGTGAGGATATGTATACTTACACGGTTTCCTTTGTATTTAAAGCGTAACCCTTTTGCAAGCTCGATCAATTCGTCAAGCTTCTCATCAGGCGTGTTTAAAACGGCAATTGCTTCTTCTCTGGAAAGAACAGGATCTTCCCCGTTATCGAGTGTTAATTTCATGGCGAAATACCTTCCTTATCATTTTGTATACTAATCAATGTAACACAATAAAATAAGGATTGTCAACTTGTTGCTAAAAATAGTTGACAATCAACTGATTTTTTATGCAGTCCGGGCTGTCCGGAGTTTATTTCCTTTGTTCTGGCGAATAGGGCGGGAAAAAGCAAGTACAGAAGGCGGGGGAAAGAGGTGGAGCTCTGCGAGGAAATCTTAAATTGCCTATAGAGAAATCCTGTCCGGTATGTTAGAATGAAAAAGCAGTGCATATGGTGATGTACTGACAAATATTTAGAAAAGGATATGGATGTTATGTTATTAGAAGAGATCAGAAAGAAAATCGTAGATTATGGTAATCAGCTTATTTCGTCAGGCCTTACCATTGGAACGGCAGGAAATATCAGCATGTATGATCCTGAGACAGGATATATGGCAATCAGTCCATCGGGCATTCCTTATGCACAGACTACACCGGAGGATGTAGTTGTGATGGATCTGAAGGGCAATGTGGTAGACGGAAAGAGAAAACCGTCCAGCGAGAATGGGCTTCATGCAGCCTTTTATTTAGAAAAACCGGATGCCCGTGCGGTTGTTCATGCACATTCCATGTATTGTACAACACTTGCCTGTGCAGGGGTTGATCTGAAATCTACCCACTATGCGATTGCGGATACAGGTGTGGCAACAGTACCGACAGTTCCTTATTTTACATATGGAACCCCGGAGCTGGCTGATGCGGTCCGCCAGTGTCTCAGAGGAACAGAGAGTAAGGCTCTTCTGATGGCAAATCATGGTATGGTTGCATATGGTGATTCTCTGGAAAAGGCTTTTGCGGTAGCGATGACCTGTGAATGGTGTGCACAGGTTGAGTGGCGTGCGATGGCAATTTCTACACCAAATGTACTTTCTGATGAGCAGATGGCAGATGTGATCGAGCATTATAAGACGTATGGCCAGAAGAAAGAGGATGGTGAAAAATCACAGGGGTATTTTGGATAAATGCATATATTAATTGTTCTTTTAGTTACTTTTTTTGCCGGTATGGGTGCCGGACTCGGCACCGGATTTGCCGGCATGAGTGCTGCTGCGGTGATCAGTCCTATGCTGATCACCTTTTTGGGTATGGAGCCTTATCTGGCAGTAGGGGTGGCTCTTTCTTCTGACGTGCTGGCCAGTGCTGTTTCCGCATATATCTATGGCAAAAATAAAAATTTAGATATCCGCAATGGGTTGATCATGATGGTAAGTGTACTGATATTTACCGTGATCGGAAGTTATGTGTCCAGTCTGGTGCCGGCAGCAGCAATGGGGAATTTTTCTGTATTTATGACATGTCTGCTGGGTGTTAAATTTATTGTCCGTCCGGTGATGACGACAAAGGAAAGCATGCAGAAAGTATCGTCATCAAAGCGGGCCCTTCAATCAGTGCTTTGTGGGAGTGTGATCGGATTTATCTGCGGATTTGTTGGGGCCGGAGGCGGAATGATGATGCTTTTGATCCTGACCTCTGTACTGGGGTATGAGTTGAAGACAGCAGTCGGGACAAGCGTATTTATCATGACATTTACTGCTCTGACCGGTGCAGGCTCACATTTTGCCATTGGCGGCCTGCCGGATGTGAGAGTTTGGATCTTGTGTGTACTGTTTACTTTTTTGTGGGCAAGGATAGCTGCAATATTTGCCAATAAGGCAGCCCCGGCGACGTTGAACCGTGTCACAGGTGTGATCCTAGTGATACTTGGAATAGTTGTCATGTCCTTTTCGGCATTGAGCAGATAGGGGGGCAGTGAGCCGTAAGTATTTTGCAAAGGGAAAGAGGAACCTGCCTGCTTTACTCTGCTTATAAGAAACATAATCTTGAGAAAGAGGAGAGAGGAACTACAATAGAGCTGATACAGGAAAGGCAGGGCGGTTATAATGAAAAGATCAAACAAAAATACAATGGATATGACGAAAGGAATACTCTGGGATAAGATACTTATTTTTGCTCTTCCTCTTGCAGCAAGCAGTATTTTACAACAGCTTTTTAATTCGGTTGATACAGCGGTAGTGGGAAAGTTTGCCAGCAGTCAGGCTTTGGCTGCCGTGGGGAGCAACAGTTCACTGATATCCCTGATGATCAACCTGTTTATAGGGATATCCCTGGGATCAAATGTTGTGATTGCTCATTATATAGGACAGAAAGCCGAAAAGAGTATTCATGCGGCGGTACATACGGCGGTTTTGGTGGCGGTTGCCAGTGGTTTCTTTGTCATGATCGGTGGGCAGATCATAGCAAGACCGGTGCTGCTTCTGATGGGGACACCGGCAGACGTTATTGATCTTGCGGTCCTGTATCTGCGTATCTATCTTTTGGGGATGCCATTTATCATGCTCTATGATTTCGGTTCATCAATCCTGCGAAGTACCGGAGACAGCAGGAGACCTCTGTATGCACTTATCGTGGCAGGTATTGTAAATACCATCCTGAATCTGGTATTGGTGATCGTGTTTCATCTGGGGGTAGCCGGCGTCGGTATCGCAACGGTTATTTCAAATATTGTCAGTTCCGGCATTGTAATAGGGATACTTCTCCATGAACAGGAGCCTATCCGCCTGGAATGGAAAAAGCTTGCAATATCATCCAGGGAATTGAAGAAAATACTTGTGATAGGTATTCCGGCAGGACTTCAGGGAATGATGTTTTCTATTGCAAATGTCTGTATCCAGAGTGCTATCAACAGTTTTGGCTCGAATGCAATAGCAGGCTCTGCTGCAGCACTGAATTTTGAATTTTTTTCGTATTTCATGGTTAATGCTTTTGCACAGGCAGCGGTTACTTTCACGAGCCAGAACTATGGTGCGGGACAATATAAAAGGTGCAATAAGGTGTTTTATGTATCAATGATATTTTCGCTGTTATTCTGTGGTCTTTTGTCTGCGGTCTTTGTATTGGAAAGAGATTTTTTTCTACACTTGTATACAAATGATGCCGCAGTTTATGCCTTCGCAGTCCAACGTATTACGATAGCTACGACATTAGAGCTGCTGACATCGGTTTATGAGATCAGTGCAGGAGCAATGAGGGGGATGGGACATTCTCTGGTCCCGGCTGTGATCACCTGTATAGGTTCCTGTGTGCTGAGGCTTATATGGATTTCGACAGTTTGCCGGGTATATCATGATTTCAGGGTATTGATGATCATTTATCCGATATCCTGGGTTATCACGGGAGTTGTGATGATGATCGCATATCATATTGTTAGAAATAGGACTCTCGGAGAAAAATGCCAGACTAAAGTTGTAGAATAGTGAAAATATACAAAAATATAAAAAAACCTCAGAAAAAGTTGACAAAATGTCACACAAGCGATACAATAATTACAGAAATTGGATGTGCAATTTGGATATTCTGTTCGGGATAATTCAATGTACATCATAAACAATTATCAATATTATCAATTAATCAGGAGGATGATACAATGAGAAGAACAAGCAAGAGAGTATTTTCAGTAGCATTAGCAACAGCTGTTGCTGTTTCAGGAGTAGCATACTCAGGAACAAAGGCAAGTGCAGCATCCAGCTACAAGGCAGTTATGGGTTATGCTGATGTAAAATGGGATTGGACAGGTGGAAATGATTCCTCTAAGGATACCAACAAAACTGCTGTTAAAGTAAAGAATAAGAAAGGTACAGCTTCTTACACTGTTACTCTCAAGAACAAGAAATCTAAGAATCAGGCTGCTCAGGTATTCTATGTAGATATCAAGAATATCCTCAAGGATCACAAAGCAAAGAAGATCAAGGTTTCCGGTGTTTCTGTTAAATGTGATGGAAAGACTGTTTCAGGAATGAAGGCAGTTGCAACAGGTCAGCTTGAGAAGAAAGAGGATCCGAATAAGTATCGTATTTCTATTTACAACAGAGTAGGAAATAAGGCAAACGGTGACAAGACTTCTACTTATCCTGCAAGCTATGGTAAGAAATTCAAATTCAAAAAGAGCATTTCTGTATCATTCAAGCTTACGATCAAATAATGAAAGATAGGAAATGTCTGTAAGGTTTAAGCTTACTCTTTTCTCTATTATATATGGGGAGCTGCTGTATTTATCAGTGGCTCCTCTATTTTATTGACCGTATTATTCTTTTTATGGTATGATATAAGGAGCTGTGAAAAAACAAGCGACAGCCAAGCTGGCATTTGTTTTTCGGGGCAGATTAATAAGTCAAATTTCTGCGAAGCAGAATGTGAAAAATCAATCACGTATCGATAGGAAAGGAGAAACGCAGGTCGATGGCAGAAACAGAGAATAGATCAGCCCGTACAGGGAAAGGTACTGCCGGAAAAAGCAGAGCGAAAAAAGGTAGTTCTGCCGGCAGAAAGAAAGCGGGAAACAGCATAAATCTGGCTTCTATTGTAAAGAAGATCACGGAGCCGCTGGTGTTTGGACTGGATATCGGTACGAGGAGCATTGTAGGAACTGTCGGCTATCGGACGCCAACAGGGAGATTTGTCGTTGTCGCTCAGGTGTCAGTAGAGCATGAGACAAGGGCAATGCTTGATGGACAGATTCATGATATACAGGCGGTGGCAGATACGATTTTGATCGTGAAGCAGAAGCTGGAGAAGCTGACCGGTCGTAAATTGACAGATGTTTGTATTGCGGCTGCCGGCAGGGTATTAAAGACGGTAGTGGCAGAGGCGAGAGTCGATTTTAATTATGAAACGGTAGTCACCAATGAACATATATATTCGCTGGATATGCTCGGGGTAGAAAATGCTTACGAGCTTTTGCGGCAGGAACAGCAAAAAGAGGATATTCATTTTTATTGTGTAGGATATTCGGTGATCCGCTATTATCAGAATGATTATCCTATTACGAATCTTGAGGGGCATAAAGCAAATTCTATCCGGACAGAGCTGATTGCGACATTTCTTCCGGACGAGGTGGTAGATGGTCTTTATGCTGCTGTGGAGAAAGCAGGTCTTTATGTAGCCAATCTCACATTGGAGCCGATCGCAGCCATGAATGTGGCTATTCCGGAAAAATTTCGTCTGCTTAATATTGCATTGGTAGATGTGGGAGCAGGGACATCAGATATTTCCATTACAAATGATGGGAGCATTATTGCCTATGGCATGATTCCGGCGGCAGGAGATGAGATAACAGAGGCACTGGCAAGAAAATATCTGCTGGATTTTAGTGAAGCAGAAAAAATGAAATGTCAGAGTACGTCAAGAAAACAGGTCACGGTACATGATATTATGGGACTATCCCACAAGATTTCGTCAGAAGAGATCATGTCAGCTGCAGAGCCTGTTGTAAAAGAAATCACCGATAAGGTGGCAGACAGGATCAGAGAACTCAACGGTGGCAAGAGTGTCAGTGCTGTCTTTGTTGTAGGTGGCGGCGGAAAGATGAAGGGATTTGAGGAACATCTGGCAGCGGCATTGGATCTTCCGACGGAGAGAGTGGCACTGCGAGGATCAGAGGTGATGGGGCAGATAGAATTTCTGCAAAAGGACATCAAGGTAGATTCTTTGCTGGTTACCCCTGTGGGAATCTGTCTGAATTATTATGAGCAAAAAAATAATTTTATATTTGTAACCTTGAATGGAGAGCGGATCAAGTTATATGATAATAGTAAACTGACCGTGGTCGATGCGGCAATGCAGTTTGGTTATCCTAATGAGGATCTCTTCCCGAAGAGGGGACAGGCATTGACATATACCGTAAATGGTGAGATGAGGATGCGCCGTGGTGAATCAGGTGATTCTGCTGTTGTGAAATTAAATGGCAGAGACAGTGCATTGAGTGCGGGCTTATCTCAGAATGACAAGATAGAGATCATTGCATCTACAGCCGGAAAAGCGGCAGTTATGTCAGTGGCAGACATTCCCGAATATCATTCTGCGATCCATTTTGTATTTAATAATAAACTGATCACATGTCCGAGATTTGTAAAGGTAAATGGCAGTCTGGTATCACAATATTATGAGATCAGGGAAAATGATAGTGTTGAGATATTGGAATATTATACATTGGAGCAGGTACTGGAATTTATGGATATTGTGTGCCGGGGAAGGGTTTATGTCAATAATGCCATAGCTGACATGGATACAAAGGTATATGATAATTTTTCCATCGCCTGTGAAATAAAGAAGGAAGAGCCCAATTATCACGAACTGATCAGGGAGTATGGGGATGGTCAGGTGCCGGAAGCAGTGCAGAATGGAGAATCTCTGGAGGCTGAAGCAGTAGCCGAAGGACAGAAGGCAGTGTCTGAAAAAACGGCGGAAGAAACAGCTGGAGAAACAGACGAAGAGACAGTTTCCGGGGGACAGGATAAGGAAAGTGAAAAAAAAGCTGACCGCAAGAATGTGGAGTCGGCAGCTGAAATAATGGATCAGGCGGTTACGGTGAATGGAGATCCGGTTGTATTAAAAAACAAAAAATCATATATTCTGGTGGATGTACTTGATTTTTATCCATTTGATCTCTCCGTAGCACGGGGAAACAGGCTGGAAACTCTGGTGAATGGAGTGTCATCGGATTTTACGACGCCGGTTCATGAGGGAGATGAAATAAAAATATACTGGGTATGACAAGGGAAAGGAAGTAGTATCATGCAGATATGTAGTATTGCCAGCGGAAGCAGCGGCAATTGCATTTATATAGGGGATGGAGATTCAAGAATACTGATAGATGCCGGAGTCAGCAGGAAAAGGATCGTAGAAGGTTTAAGATCGATCCATGTGGAACCGGAAAGTCTCGATGCCATTTTTGTGACTCACGAACATACAGACCATATACAGGGGATCCCGATGATGACAAAATATTTTCATATACCGATCTATGGGACGGCAGGGACGCTTGATGGAATCCGCAATAAGGATACAAAGGGTCTTGTTTCTATGGAACATCTTTATCAGATCTATCCGGATCAACCGGTGAAGATAGGCAGGCTGGAGGTTATGCCATTTCATATGTCGCATGATGCAGCGGATCCGGTGTGCTATACGGTGACGTCATCCGGTCATAAAGTGGGAATGGCAACCGATCTGGGAGTATATGATGAGTATACGATCTCTCATCTGAAAAACAGTGAGGTGATACTGCTGGAGGCGAATCATGACATTAGCATGCTGGAGGCAGGACCGTATCCGTACTCCTTAAAATGTCGGATATTAAGCGAGAGAGGTCATTTGTCCAATGAAGACTCAGGAGATCTTTTATGCAGACTGTTGCATGATGATCTGAAATATATTTTTCTGGCACATTTATCCAAAGAGAATAATTACCCGGAGCTTGCGTATGAGGCAGTAAAATGTAAGCTGTGGGAGGAGCTTGGTATGAAAGAGCTGCCGTTTGATCTGTCCGTGGCACGGAGAGACAGGCCTTCAAAGCTTGTATTGACAGAGGGTGATGTGGTTGGAGAAAATGTTCAGATGACTCTGGATCTGCTGGAAACAGCACTTTGATCGTACAGAATTATCATCCCACACGCTGCAAAAGCGGGATATATGATGGGATATAAAAAATATAAAGATAAGCACCGCAAAAGCCGGGGCGGAAATGAGGGAATCATGAGAAAGATAGTAATTACAGTAGTAGGAAAAGACAGTGTTGGTATTATTGCAAAGGTATGTACATATCTTGCCGACAATGAGGCAAATATCCTTGATATTTCCCAGACGATCGTTGATGGTTTTTTCAATATGATGATGATCGTTGACACTGCGAAATGTACAATTGATTTCGACAGCTTTGCAGCAGATTTAGAGAAAATTGGTACAGGACTTGGATGTATCATTCATGCACAGCGTGAGGAAATCTTTGATCAGATGCATAGAATCTAAATGGAGGACTATCTTAAAATGATAAATATTAATGAAGTATTAGAAACGAATAATATGATCGAGAAGGAGAATCTCGATGTGCGTACCATCACGATAGGTATCAGTCTGCTGGAATGTATTGACAGTGATCTGGATGCATTAAATGAAAAAATTTATAATCGCATTACCTCTGTGGCAAAGGAATTAGTGCCGACAGGACAGGCTATAGAGAGAGAATATGGTATTCCGATCGTGAATAAGAGGATATCAGTGACTCCGATCGCACTGATCGGTGGGGCAGCATGTAAAAAGCCGGAGGACTTTGTGACGATCGCCAAGACGCTTGACCGTGCAGCAAAGACACTTGGAATTAATTTTATCGGAGGATATAGTGCCCTTGTATCCAAGGGGATGACAGAGGCTGATGAACTGTTGATCCGTTCGATTCCACAGGCATTAGCGGAGACAGAATTTGTATGCAGTTCTGTTAATCTCGGTTCGACTAAGACCGGTCTGAATATGGACGCAGTGAAAATGATGGGTGAGATTATTCTGCAGGCAGCTGAATATACCAAGGAGAATGACAGCATTGGCTGTGCGAAACTGGTGGTATTTTGTAATGCTCCGGATGATAATCCGTTTATGGCAGGAGCTTTTCATGGTGTAACAGAGGCCGATGCGATCATTAATGTAGGTGTCAGCGGACCGGGCGTTATGAGAAAGGCTCTGGAGGCTGAGCATGGCACCGACTTTGGTTCTCTGTGTGAGACAGTGAAAAAGACAGCATTTAAGATTACCCGCGTAGGCCAGCTGGTAGCGAGGGAAGCTTCTAAGAGACTGAATATTCCATTTGGTATCATAGATCTGTCTTTGGCACCGACACCTGCGATCGGTGACAGTATTGCGGATATTTTTGAGGAGATGGGACTGCAGCGTGCCGGTGCACCGGGTACGACTGCTGCACTGGCTCTTTTAAATGATCAGGTGAAAAAGGGTGGTGTAATGGCATCTTCTTATGTAGGCGGCTTAAGTGGTGCTTTTATTCCTGTCAGCGAGGATCAGGGAATGATCAATGCTGTTGTAGATGGTGCATTGACACTGGAAAAATTAGAGGCTATGACATGTGTATGTTCTGTGGGACTTGACATGATCGCAATTCCGGGAGATACGAAAGCAACTACGATTTCCGGCATTATTGCAGATGAGATGGCAATTGGTATGGTAAACCAGAAAACGACGGCGGTCCGTCTGATCCCTGTAATCGGAAAGAAAGTAGGAGATACTGTAGAGTTTGGCGGACTTTTGGGATATGCACCGGTTATGCCGGTCAATTCTTTTGACTGCAGCGACTTCATTAACAGAGGCGGAAGGATTCCGGCTCCGATCCACAGTTTCAAAAATTAATAATACGAGACAGGGGGAACTCTGTCTCTTTGCGTTTAAAAAATAGTAATCATGAATGAAAAATGGGGTTTCCAATGAAAAAAGATAAGAAAGAATTTTCGGAAGATATGACAGACAGGAAACATATGCCGGTCTGGGCAAAGATCGTGATAGGTATTCTTGTGGCATTTATTGTACTGGGTGCAGTTGGTTATGGAGTTTTCAGTTATAATTATGGAAAGATCTATGTGAAGGACACCGGAAATGAGAAGGTGCAAAAGGAATATTTTGACGAGGATGCAGGAATTGAAGATCTGAAAGAGATCGATCCTGACAAGATCCGTCTGGACAGTGCCAAGGAAATTACGACATCTAAGGATGTGGTAAATATTCTTGTGTGTGGAGAGGAGTCTATCTTTGGAGGAAGAGGACGTACAGACAGTATTATGATCGCAACGGTGAACCGGAAGGATAATGCACTGCGTCTGACTTCCATTATGCGTGATACATATGTGAAGATTCCGGGATTTTCGGACAATAAGATTAATGCGGCATACCACAATGGCGGCATGAAAACGCTTATAAAAACAATACATAAAAATTTTGGAATTGATGTAGATGGATATGTATTGGTGAATTTTAAATCTTTTCAGAAGGTCATTGATGCATTGGATGGTGTGGATATCAAGTTGGCACAGGATGAGGTGGAGTATCTGAATAAGACGAATTATATATCTAAAAAGTCAAACCGCACACTTCATGAAGGCATGAATCACCTGAACGGCAATCAGGCATTGGGGTATGCAAGGATCCGTTATGTCCAGAAGGATGGCCAGTATGGAGATTTTGCAAGGACATTGAGACATCGGACGGTGATGTCAGCAATATACAAAAAGCTAATGGATAAGTCCGCATTGGAACTGATCGCCATGGTGCCTAAGCTGATGCCGTTGGTAAAAACAAATATTGATAAGGCAGATCTGGTCAATTATTTATATCAGGGTGTGGAGGTGCGCAGCAAGAACTCCAAGCTTGAAACCTTGAATGTGCCGGTTGCGGGTGCTTATCAGATTACCAGGGTGCGGAGGATGTCGGTAGTTTTGCCGGATTCACTGGACAAAAATGTGAAAGCAATGCAGTCATTTATCTATGGAAGTGCTTTAGGCAAAGAGGACAGCAAGGGAGCTGACATTTCGATAGGACAGTAGGAAAAAAGAATGTTTTGGAATGGAGAATCAAAAATTGTATACAATTATACATTGACGCAATTTCAAGTTTGTGGTATAAATTTGAGAGGAGATTTTCATATTTATTAAGATATACCAAGGAAAGGGGCAATTATTATGTCATTAGAATTATCCAGAAAAGCAGCAGCGGTGAAGCCTTCATCTACGCTGGCTATCACAGCAAAAGCAAAGGAACTGCGTGCACAGGGAAAGGATGTTGTAGGCTTTGGAGCAGGTGAGCCGGACTTTAACACACCGGAGAATATCTGCGATGCTGCAATTCAGGCAATTCATGATGGATTTACAAAATATACACCGGCTTCCGGAACAAATGAATTAAAGGAAGCTGTTTCTAAGAAATTTAAATCATTTAATGGTCTTGATTATGCACCGGATCAGATTGTTATCAGCAATGGTGGAAAGCATTCGCTTACCAATATATTTACAGCTTTGATCAATCCGGGAGATGAGGTTATCATTCCTGCACCGTTCTGGCTCAGTTATCCGGAGATCGTGAAGCTGGCTGGTGGTGTACCGGTAATTGTAAAGACAACGAAGGAGCAGAGTTATAAGCTTCAGGCTGATGATCTGAAGAAAGCGATCACAGATAAGACAAAGGCAGTAGTACTTAATACACCGAATAATCCTACCGGTATGCTCTACACAGAGCAGGAGCTTCGTGCGATCGCTGATGTGGTTGTAGAGAGTGACATTTATGTTGTTGCCGATGAGATGTATGAAAATCTTGTTTATGGTGATCAGAAGCATATCAGTATTGCCTCTTTTGGTAAGGAAATCTATGACAGAACCATTACATGCAGTGGTCTGGCAAAGAGTTATGCGATGACAGGCTGGAGAATCGGTTATACGGGTTCTTCCAAGGAGATCGCAAAGATGATGAGCAGTGTTCAGTCTCATCAGACCTCCAATCCAAACTCTATCGCACAGAAAGCTGCCGTTGAGGCACTGAACGGTCCTCAGGATTCTGTGGCAGCTATGCATGCAGAGTTTGATAAGCGCCGTCAGTATATGTACAAGAGAATCTGTGAGATGCCTCATGTAAGCACTATAGAGCCGATGGGAGCATTCTATGTATTTGTTGACGTGAGCGATGTACTTGGCAGGGATTATAAGGGTCAGAAGATCGAGGATACCTCCAAGATGGCGGAGATCCTTATTGAGGAATACAATGTAGCTGTAGTTCCGTGTGCAGATTTCGGATTTGCAGATCATATGCGTCTGTCCTATGCGATCTCACTGGAACAGATTGAAAAGGGATTGGATCGTATCGAGACTTTCTTAAAGGAATTAAAATAATTTATGAGAGAAATTAAGAAACCGGCTTTTATGAAAGAAGCCGAAAAAACAAAATCCCACAGCATATTGGGAGAGATGCTTATTTTTATTGTTCTCTATGTAATATCGATATTTGTAGAAGCCATGGCACTGGTGCCAGGGCTTCTCGTATATGGGTTCATACATCCTGTCAGTGCAGGTATTGAACAATTTAACAGTCTTCTTCAGAACAGATCGCAATGGGTGACGGTTTATATGCTGTTTATGGAGATATTTTTGATCGTATTATATACAGGATACTGTAAGTTCATCGAGGAAAGACCATTGTCGTCGATGGGATTTTCGAAGCGGAACATGTCATCGCTCTATGCGAAGGGGATTGGCTGGAGTGTAGTTTTGCTTGGAGGGGCCTATCTGATCTGTATATTGATGGGAGCTTGTCACTTTGAAGGTGTCTCTGCGCAGCTTGTGCCGGGATACATTGTTTTTTATCTGATCGGTTATATGATCCAGGGACTGGCGGAGGAAGTGATCTGCCGGGGATATCTGCTGGTATCTCTGTCGCGCCGTAATTCCGTGTGGTATTCTGTGATCTTAAGCAGTGGTGTATTTATGGCGATGCATATGAGCAATGAGTATGTCACGGTGCTGGCATATATCAATCTCTTTATGTGCGGACTGCTGTTTGGTCTTCTGTTTGTGGAAAGCGGCAGTATCTGGATGGTTGCTGCATTGCACAGCGGATGGAATTTCCTGCAGGGCAATATCTTTGGCATATCGGTCAGCGGTACGTCAAAGACAAGCTCTGTGTTTGACAGTTCTTTTGCCGATGGCTGGTCGTTTATGAACGGCGGTGATTTTGGTCTTGAGGGAGGTCTTGCCGTAACGATTGTTCTGGCAGTGGGAATCTATGTGGTATACCGCCGCATGGATCGAAGCGGAATGCTTGTAAAGCGTATGCAGGCAGGAGAGAAATCACCGGATGCCGGGCAGACTGCTTCGCTGAATGTGGGCAGGCCCATGACAATTGATACCGGAATACCGAAGGAACAGACCTATGCAGAATCCATGAATGGGACAGAGAAAGCAGCATCCGTAGAGAAGGCAGAGCAGACTGCAGATGGCAGTACAGTTCAAAGTAGCAAGGAAAAGGGTGGATCCACGCAGAGAAGTGCCGTGAATCTGGATACACTGCGGGATATCGAGAAGCAGAAGGAGGAAGCAGGGGTTATTGTCAAGGAGAAGCCTGTGGAGGTTTCCTATCCGAAGCAGACGGTTTTTGATGCAGATTATTTTCAAAAGTAAATATCAGAAGTAACTATATGATGATAACAGCGCAGGATTTGATCACCTGTGCTGTTTTTCTGTGAATGAATTTTGTATAAAAATACCGCCGGAACAGGTTACCGGAATCTGTTTCGGCGGTATTATATTGATCGTTATTTTAGTGTATAGGAAAATGCTCGTAACATAGTGGGAAACCAACGAGAATTGCGAAGCAATTCTTGGAGGGAAAAACGCTGGTTTTGCCCTTTTTTAGTGTATAGGAAAATGCTCGTAATGTAGAGGGAATCCAACGAGAATTGCGGAGCAATTCTTGGAGGGAAAAACGCTGGTTTTTCCCTTTTTTATTTCATATTCTTTACAGCGGTAGAAAGCATCAGCTTGATTCGGTTCAGCTGGTTTACCTCGCTGGCACCCGGATCATAGTCGACAGCCACAATATTGGACTCCGGATGCTGACGGCGCAGCTCCTTGATAACGCCCTTTCCCACGACGTGATTTGGAAGACATCCAAACGGCTGGGTACATACGATGTTTGGTACACCGGAATGAATAAGTTCCAGCATCTCACCGGTTAAGAACCAGCCCTCACCGGTCTGGTTACCGCCGCTGACAATGGGATCGGCATATTCGGCCAGTTTGTTGATCCGTGTTGTAGGCTCGAATCGATCACTTGCTGCCAGTGCATCATTGGCAACCTTGCGGTAATGCTCCAGATAGGAGATCAGGAAATTATTAATATGGGCGGAAGACTTCTTTTTGCCGAGATATTCTGCCTTGAAATTGGCATTATATAAGCTGTACATAAAGAAATCCAAAAGATCCGGACATACGGCCTCCGCACCCTCTGCCTCTAAGAGTTCTACCAGATAGTTATTAGCGAGAGGAAGGAATTTTACAAGTATTTCTCCGACAATACCTACCTGTGGTTTTTTGATATCTTTTAAAGGCAGTTCGTCAAATTCTTTAATGATCTGTCGTATATTTTTCTTAAATTCAGCCTTGTTGCCATTGCGTACCGCTCTCTGGGCTATGGCTCTCCACTTTTCATGAAGTGCATTTGCAGAACCCGGGACTGCCTCGTAAGGTCTTGTCTTATAGAGGACTCTCATAAAGACATCACCGTAGATCAATGCCTGAATGGCACGGTGGGCCATTTTAAGGTTGATCTTTAAGCCCGGATTTTTTTCGATACCGGCACTCATGGAAATGACAGGAATCTGTCCCATGCCGGCCTTTTCCAAGGCTCTCCGGATGAAACCGATATAGTTGGTAGCACGGCATCCTCCACCTGTCTGTGTGATGATCAAAGCGACTTTATCCAGATCATATTCTCCGGATAATAATGCTTCCATAAACTGACCGATAACGATCAGAGAAGGATAACAAGCATCGTTATTAACATATTTCAGACCATAATCTACTGCCGCAGCTGTGCTTGGCAGTATTTTTAATTTATAACCGCAGGAGGCCAGAGCCGGTTCAAGAATATCGAAATGGATCGGAGACATCTGTGGTACAAGGATCGTGTAATCTTTACGCATTTCTTCGGTAAAGATCACTCTATGGTGTGCAGTGTCAACATGAGGCTGCGGCTGTATATTCTTTGCAGCACGTTCCCGGACGGCAGCCAGCAGGGAACGGATACGGATCCTTGCAGCTCCCAGATTATTTACCTCATCAATTTTTAATACGGTATAGATCTTGTTTCGTTTCGTCAAAATATCGCTTACCTGATCAGTAGTTACAGCATCCAGACCGCAGCCAAAAGAATTAAGCTGTATTAAATCAAGATTTGACTGTGTACTTACAAATGATGCAGCCTGATACAGACGGGAATGATACATCCATTGATCCATAACGATGGTTGGACGGTCTACCTTGCCTAAATGTGAGATGCTGTCCTCTGTCAGTACGGCAACACCATAGGAAGTGATCAGATCCGGGATACCATGATTGATCTCAGGATCTGTATGATATGGACGTCCGGCCAAAACAATCCCGCGGCGACCGGTTTCCTTAAGATACTGTAATACCTCTTCGCCTTTTTCTTCCATTTCAGTGCGGACTGCCTGCATTTCTTTCCAGGCAGCGGCTGCAGCATGACGGATCTCATTCGCGGAGATTCCGTTTTCCTTCGTGAAAAATTCTACCAGCCGCTTTGTAGTGATCGATTCGTTTTCAAGTGAGAGGAATGGGTTCTGGTAAGTAATGGAAGTATCCCGGAGTTCCTCGATGTTGTTTTTGATATTTTCTCCGTAGGAGGTGACAATAGGGCAGTTATAATGATTATTCGCATTCTCTACCTCTGTACGTTCGTACGGGATACAGGGATAAAAGATATAATCAATTCCCTGACGGATCAGCCAGGTGACGTGCCCGTGGGCAAGCTTTGCCGGATAACATTCGGATTCGCTTGGGATTGATTCAATACCGAGTTCATAAATCTTACGGTTGGATTCCGGAGACAGGACTACCCGGTATCCCAGTTCGGTAAAGAAAGTGAACCAGAATGGGTAGTTTTCGTACATATTTAATACTCGCGGAATGCCTACGGTGCCACGGACGGCATGTTCTTCATCCAGAGCGGTATAGTGCCGGAAAAGACGTTTGTTCTTATATTCAAAAAGATTTGGGATATGATCCTTATTTTTTTCTTTGCCAAGGCCACGTTCGCAGCGGTTGCCGGAAATAAACTGACGTCCTCCGGTGAAACGATTGATCGTCAGGAGACAGTGGTTTGTACAGCCTTTACATCTTGCCATGGAAGTCTCAAACTTCAGATCATTGATCTGATCAATGGTAAGCATCGTTGTTTTTTGACCTTCATAATGGTTTCTGGCGATCAGGGCAGCACCGAAAGCACCCATGATACCGGCGATGTCCGGACGAACCGCTTTACAACCGGATATACGTTCAAAGCTGCGCAAAACCGCGTCGTTGTAAAAAGTACCACCCTGTACAACGACTTTATTTCCCAGATCCTTTGGATCTGTCAGCTTAATTACCTTTAATAAAGCGTTTTTGATAACAGAATAAGCAAGGCCGGCAGAAATGTCTGCAACGGATGCACCCTCTTTTTGTGCCTGTTTTACTTTGGAATTCATGAAAACAGTACAGCGTGATCCCAGATCGATCGGATTTTCGGCAAATAAAGCGATCTTCGCAAAATCAGCGACTTCGTAATTCAGGGATTTTGCAAATGTTTCGATGAAAGAGCCACATCCGGAGGAACAAGCCTCATTTAATTGTACCTTATCGACAGACCGATTTTTGATCTTGATACATTTCATATCCTGACCACCGATATCAAGAATACAGTCGACATCCGGCTCGAAGAAAGCGGCAGCATTATAATGTGCCACGGTTTCAACTTCTCCTTCGTCAAGCAGGAGAGCTGATTTTAACAGAGCTTCACCGTAACCGGTAGAGCAGGAACGCACGATACGGGCACCTTCCGGCATTTTGTCATAAATTTCTTTGATCGATTTGATCGCTGTCTTTAACGGACTGCCGTTGTTGTTGCTGTAAAAGGAATATAAAAGGCTGCCGTCCTCGCCGATCACTGCTACTTTTGTTGTAGTAGAACCGGCATCGATCCCTAAAAAGAGATCGCCCTTGTAGGAGGAAAAATCACCCTTCTTTACATCGTTTTCAGAATGTTTTTTTAAGAAGTCATCATATTCTGCCTGATCCTTAAAGAGAGGTTCAAGCCGGGCAACTTCAAATTCCATGTCAATCTTCTTGGTTAAAATATCATTTAACTGGCTGAGAGATGACATGCATTCCTCTGTTTTTGCGTTCATGGCAGCACCGGATGCCGCAAACAGATGGGAGTGATCCGGTGCGATGATCTGATCTCCGGAGAGATTTAATGTGCGGATAAAAGCCTGCTTTAATTCTGTGAGGAAATGTAGCGGTCCCCCGAGAAAAGCAACATTTCCACGGATTGGTTTACCACAGGCAAGACCACTTATGGTCTGATTAACTACTGCCTGAAAAATGGAGGCAGACAGATCTTCCTTCGTGGCCCCCTCGTTGATCAGTGGCTGGATATCTGTCTTGGCAAATACACCGCATCTGGCAGCAATCGGATATATTGATTTGTAATTTTTTGCATATTCATTCAGACCGGATGCATCTGTCTTTAACAGAGTTGCCATCTGATCGATAAAGGAACCGGTACCTCCGGCACAGATTCCGTTCATTCTCTGGTCAATACCGCCTGTGAAATATATGATCTTTGCATCCTCGCCGCCAAGCTCTATGGCAACGTCTGTGCGGGGAGCATAATCCTTCAGGGATGTTGCTACTGCGACAACCTCCTGAACAAAGGGAACATTCATATGTTTTGAAAGTGTCAGGCCACCGGAACCTGTAATAACCGGAGAAACGGGGAGATCTCCCAGCTCCTTTAATGCCTTTTTGATAATGGAGGATAAAGTCTCCTGGATATTGGCATAGTGACGCTGGTAATCAGAAAATATGATCTCACCCTCAGGGTTTAATATTGCAATCTTTACTGTAGTGGAACCGATATCGATTCCCAGTGTATGGCATGGTAATTTCATAAGATATTTCCTTTCTTCCTTAGCTGTCCTTTATAATAGGAAAGTGCGATATCAAAAATATCGCCATATTTTCCTATTATATGACAAAAAAAAATTGATTGCAACCTATCTGTCACCAATATCGCAAAACAGGAATATAATGGAGAAGGAAAGATATAAGAAAGGTGTATTCGTGTTATGAAACATTGCAATGGAATTATGCATACTGTCAAAGCAGGAGATACGCTGTATTCTATCAGTATGGAACATAAAGTGCCTCTGGCACTTGTACTGAGGGCAAATCCGTATGTGGATGTATACAATCTGCAGGTTGGAGAGACAATATGCGTACCGGTGAGAGGGGACGGCAGGCCGGAAATGATGCCATACACAGCCGGCTGCAGCAGATGCATAGTCACTACAGCTGTTCCGGGCGAAGCACAGCCGGAGGAAAGCGGAGTACAGGAAATAATGCAGACGGATGAAAATGAAAACAAGGAAAACACTGAAGACAGAAATATGGAAGGATCTGAGCAGAAAGATCAGGAACAAATGACGGAAGAAACAGTAATCGAAAAAGAGCTGCAGGCAACAGATGACATGGTATATATTACCAAAGAAGGAGACACGCTGGAGGAGATACTCGGAGTTGACAAGATCGCACTTTTGCCGGGTATTGCCCTATATCGACAAAAGTAACGGAAACTGTATTGTGACAAAGTCTTGACAAAGAAATAGCGTATCAATAGAATAGATGGTATTGGAAAGAACATTTCCAATACCATCTTTGGTGCCGGAAATGGGGATAAATATGCAGTTACGATGCATAAACAAGAAAGAACGGGGGATTTATGAATCAATTACTGAATAAATTAGAGCGGAAATTTGGGCGGTATGCTGTACCGGATCTGATAAAGTATATTATTGTGCTGTACTGTGCGGGAGCTGCTCTGGGACTTATCAATGAGGGGATTTATTACCGGTATCTTTCCCTGAACGTGGATGCGGTGCTTCATGGACAAGTATGGAGACTTGTGACATATCTGATCGAGCCATATGGATTTAACGGCGGCATGGGATTTATCGTGAGTATATTATTTTTTGCGATCCAGGTGAATCTGTTCTTCCTTTTTGGCAGATCTTTGGAGCAGGCATGGGGAACTTTCCGGTTTAATATGTATTTTTTAAGTGGATGGTTTCTGAATATAGTAGCGGCATTTATATTGTACGGAGCAATGCATTCCGTGTATTATATGTCAGGTTTCCAGTATATTTACTGGTCTATGTTTTTTGCATTTGCGGCAGAAAATCCGAATATGGAATTTTTGTTCTGGTTTGTCCTGCCGATCAAGGTGAAATGGCTGGCAATTCTGGATGCGGCATATCTTTTATATAATGTATTTGCTAATGCGGTAACTGCATTTTCCTATCTGGAAAAGGGATATTCGGCACAGGCGGGAGCAATCTTTAGTATTTCGCTGGCAATTTTGGTTGCTTTAGGAAATTTTCTGATCTATTTTCTTTCGAGCCGCAACTACCGGCGGATATCACCGGGAGATATCAGGAGAAGACAGCGGTTTAAGAAGCAGGTGCATCAGGCAGAGAAGAAAAACGGTGGAGCAAGACACCGGTGTGCAGTATGTGGCAGAACAGAGCTGGATGATGAAACATTGGATTTCAGGTATTGTTCAAAATGTGATGGCAATTATGAATATTGTTCGGATCATTTATTTACCCATCAGCATGTTAGAAAGCATGATCAATCATAAAATCACGGAAAGAAAATAAAGGAGAGAAACAATGGGGATGATTAATTTTGTAGCAATCGTAGGGGCTATACTTATGTTTGCTATGTATTTTCCAATCAGCAGCTATCTGAGAAACAGGGTTGCGGTGGTACAGCAAAATAATGTGGATCAGCGTAGACGTAACAATAAAAAAGGGAAAAGAAATAATAGAAATATTTCAAAGGGGGGTTCAAAAAAGACAGTAGTCTTGTCGAATCCGAAGGACCGTGCGATCGGTCTTACGGTATTTACAGCCATAATGATCGCCGCTTTCTTACTGCGTGTCGTGATCGGTGGACTGTATCATGGTCATGAGGCAGACATGAGCTGCTTTATCTCATGGGCTGATTCTGTATTTAATGACGGGTTTCATAAGTTTTATGAATCTATGACGGAGGGATATCCGCCAGGGTATATTTACATATTATATGTGATCGGGTGGCTTCGTCACATATTCAGTATTCCATGGGATTCGGCATTGAGCGATATACTTACTAAAATGCCGAATATCCTTACGGATCTTGGAATGGGATTTTTGATCTATAAGGTCGCATGTGAAAAATTCAGAGAGACGGGGGCAGCTCTTTTGGCAGCAGTCTATCTTTTCTGCCCGGCTATTCTGTTAGACAGTGTTGTATGGGGGCAGACAGACAGTATATATGTTGTATTTATTGCATGGATGTTTTATCTGATCGCCAAAAAGAAATTAATCCCATCTTATTTCCTTTTTGCCCTTGCAATCTTGTTAAAACCGCAGGCAATGATGTTTGCACCGGTACTTATATATGGTATTATCGATCATGTTTTTCTGGAGGATTTCAACTGGAAAAAATTCGGGATTAATTTAGGCTCAGGTCTTTTGGCAATTTTGTGCATGGTTATTGCCGTACTTCCGTTTGGTCTGCAGAGAGTAATTTCTTTATATACGAATACAGTAGGTTCTTTTGAATATGCATCGGTCAATGCATATAATTTCTGGACATTATGTGGAAAAAACTGGATACCACAGGATACCGTGGCTTTTGGGCTGAAATACCAGACCTGGGGAACGATCTTTATTCTTTTGGTCATTGCTGCGGCAACGATCGTCAGCTTCCGATGTAAAAAGACACCGGCGAAATATCCGTATACAGGTGCTATACTGATCATCGGTATCTTTATGTTTTCTGTCCGTATGCATGAGCGTTATATGTATCCGGCAATGGCATTTCTGCTTCTGGCATATGTAATGAAACCGAGAAGAGATGTGTTTGCATTATTCTGCCTGTCGGCAATGCATTTTTATTATAATGTGGCGCATGTTCTGTTTAAGTATGATGCACAAAACTATGACTGGCACAGCCCGATCCTGTTTTCGATCGCTCTGCTTGGAATGGTAGTGGTAGGCTTTATGGTATTTACTACGATCCGTAATTATCTTTCTTATCAGACAGAAAAGGAAGAACAGGAGATCATGAAGAAGGAGACGCTGACAGCCAAAATAAAGGAAGAGAATCCGGAAAAGGAAAAAAGTATCATCCGCCCGTCTGCAAAGCTGGCACGCATGGGAAGAAATGATTATATAGCGTTGGGCATTATCACCCTCATCTATGCGATCGTGGCATTTGTTCATCTGGGCAGTCTCAAAGCACCGCAGACAGAATATTCCGTAGTTAAACAGGGAACGGTGGTTGCTGATTTTGGGCAGGATGTAAATATTGGCAAGATGGCAGATTATCTGGGATATCAGAATAATCCAAAGTATCTCATTGACTATTCCTCAGACGGAACGAACTGGAATCCGTTCCGGGGGAGTGATAATCCGTGGGATGCAGGCTCTGTATTTTGCTGGAATTATCTTGATATGAATATTACTGCAAGATATATAAGGATCTCCCCGAATGCAGATAATGGAAATGACAGTATCATGGAACTTGTATTTACGGATACTTCAGGAAATGTGATCACTCCGGTGAATGCCGGTGATTATGCTACATTATTTGATGAGCAGGATCTGTATTCTCCGAGGGCTACAAATCTGAATGGAACATATTTTGATGAGATCTATCATGGCCGTACAGCATATGAGATGATACATAAATTGTACTGCTATGAAAATACACATCCGCCTCTTGGCAAAGAGATCATGGCAATCGGTATTTTGATCTTTGGTATGTGTCCGTTTGGCTGGAGATTTATGGGAACATTATTCGGTGTTCTGATGCTTCCTATTATGTATAATTTTTCCAAGAAGTTTTTCAAGGAGACCTGGATCAGTACACTGACGACAATATTGTTCGCCTTTGATTTCATGCATTTTGTCCAGACCAGGATTGCTACGATCGATGTATTTGTTACTTTGTTCATCATGTTATCCTATTTCTTTATGTACTGTTATACAAGATTGAGCTTTTTTGATACAAAGCTGTCTAAGACATTGATCCCGCTGGGACTTTGTGGTTTCACCATGGGACTTAGCTGGGCATCTAAATGGACCGGTATTTATTCGGCGATAGGACTTGCTATTATTTTCTTTGCACAGATGGTGCGCCGTTTCAGAGAGTATATTTATGCAACGAAACATCCTGAGGGACAGAGTGGAGAGATTTCTCATGAATATGTTATAAATAATTTCCACAAAAAGCTGATCACTACACTGTTGTTCTGCTGTGTATTTTTCATATTGGTGCCGGCAGTGATCTATATACTGTCATATATTCCGTTTAATGATGGAACAGACAGAGGATTGATCACAAGGGTGATCGAAGCGCAGAAGACGATGTATAATTACCACAGTCACCTGGATGCACCCCATCCGTATGGTTCGAAATGGTATCAGTGGCCGATCATGTATCGCCCGATCTGGTATTATTCCGGTGTTGTATCGGATACTGTCCGCGAGGGAATCAGTGCTTTCGGTAATCCGTTGGTATGGTGGGCCGGTATTCCTGCGTTTATATTTATGCTGTATCGTATCATTTTCAAAAAAGACCGAAAGGCAGCTTTTCTCAGTGTAGGCTATCTTTCACAGTATGCACCATGGTTTAAGGTTACCCGTGTAGTATTTATTTACCATTATTTCCCAAGTGTTCCGTTTATCACGGTTATGCTGGGATATACCATGTATCTGATCGTTCAGAAATTCCCGAAGGCAAAGAAGTGGACATATGTATATGCAGCATTGGCTGTCGGGTTATTCATCATGTTTTATCCGGTGCTCAGTGGTACACCGACGACAATACACTATGTAAAGACATATTTGAAATGGTTTGAGAACTGGGTACTGCTTCAGACCTGGTAAAAGGAGACAGAATGAGTACAAAAATTCGTGAATGTGTAAGAAAAATATCCGGAGGGAAAGATTTAGAAAAAGCTCTTCCGGAATATCTGGAATTATCCCGTGATATTCATGACAGTCATGCACGGTTAAAGTTTATGATGGAATATTACATTTTCTATGAGATGATCTCAGAGGGGATCAATCCATATATCGAAACGGCAAAGGACATTGCAGATGCACTTCATCATTCGGTGCGTATCCTGATGGATCCGGAGACAGATCCGGCCGGTGAAGAATATAAGAAACAGGGAGAGATCCTGTATTCTCTGCGTCAGGAGGTTACGGGGCGTATGCAGGTCCTGACAGCCTATGTAGACAAATTTGTGATCTATGAGTATATCTTAAACAGGATGCAGTACCGTTTTGAAGATAGAGAGACTCAGGCGGACGATAATGTTTTTGCACAGGAGGTTTTGCAGTTTATATTCTCGACAAAGGATAATATGGCGATCAATGATAATATACGAATGGTGCTTGGACAGCTTCCTATGCGTATGACCCGCAGACATTATTTTGATCTGATCCGTGAAAGCATATCCGTATATAAAGGTTCTGATAAAAGTGCATTGGATGGGCATCTTTATATGTTTCGTACAAATGCAATGCTTTATCACACACCGGATATGGAGAAGTATTTTACGGAATTTATTCCTGTCATTGAGGAGTTTGAAAAGCTCGATTATGAGAAAATGGATGGAGAGTTATATCAGATCTATGCAGAGAAGCTGCGGATAAATGCATCAAAGCTGAATGATATCTCTGACCTGTATATGCTGATCCAGAAGCTTATCAATGGAATGTATTCTCTGTTTTTGGCAAAATGCGGAGCAGAGGCAGGGGAAAAATATCCTGCGGCAGAGCTGGTGATCAGGGGGATCAATGATCTGTTTCTTCATGAGGAAAGCAGTATATGGCAGGAAGCAAAGGAAAATTCTTTGGAGACAGAGGAAGAGAAGTTATACTGGCTGGGAGAGCACTTCCCGGAGATCGAGGGAAAACAGGAAAGAGTCTATGAAGCGATGACGGTAGCGGATGCCGTTTTGGATGAGACCATGAATGCCCGAAGAGAAATGATCACGCAGCTGGGACTGGAGGAGGATTTTGTAAGTCTGCAGCAGCTGGTTGATCTGTCTTCCGGCAGCGATTTTGTAGAGCTTAGGAAGCCGGAGGAGCAGAAGGTGACGGCACAAATGGCAGAAGAGGCAGCAGAAAAGCTTGTGGAAGAATTAAAACAGGCATTTAAGGGACAGTCTCGTCTTGTCCGCAGAGCGGTTATGGCAAACACTCTGGAAAAAATACCGGTGTTTTTCTCTACGCCACAGGAGGTGGCAGACTATATCAGTCAGTCATTGGTATTGTGTGATGATGAAGCAGAAAAATATGCATCAAAGCAGCTGATCAATGATATGATGGGCTGAAAGCCATGAGGTTTGCCGGAAAGAAGGTATTATGCTTAACTGGAGTTCCAAAATGTATACGGATGCTGTACTACTCAAAAAAAAGAAACGGTATCAGAAGATGCTGGAAAGAAATAAACCGGTACCCTCATTATATTGTATTACTTTGCCGGTAAATGGCAAAAATATTATGGAGATATATTCCGCAGGTGAATTCTGGTTTCAATGGTACAGGCAGAAGAGCATGACGGTGATCGGGCTTGCCGGAAGCCGGGAAAATGCCCGGAAACTTGCTGCTCAGATATGCCTGGATATAGTAGATATGCAGGGGGATATTACGCCGGAGCTTGTCCGGGGGTA
Organism: Lachnospiraceae bacterium; assembly: GCA_022774505.1. Taxonomy (GTDB): domain Bacteria; phylum Bacillota; class Clostridia; order Lachnospirales; family Lachnospiraceae; genus Jutongia. The sequence continues at coordinate 34,763 of JALFLW010000069.1, read as the reverse complement.
TTTCCTGGATACAACAGAGCAGCCGGAGTGATCGGAAGCGGAGGAAACAGTATGGTGGCGGTAATTCTTGGGATAATGAAATGGGTGGGGATAGCTGTGCTTATCCTGCTGTCAGTGATCTTGCTGCTGGTGTTGTGCATTTTGTTCCTGCCCTTGGTCTACAAGATCAGGATACGTGGTGGAAAACAATGGGAAATCAGCGGGGCGGCATCGTGGATGTTTCATTTGCTGCACATATCCTTTGGAGGCGACAAAGAGCGAAGATACTGCTTTCGGATTGCGGGTATTCCGCTGAGAGGGAATACCAGGAAAAAAAGCGGTGCAGGGAAACGACGGGCAGATAAAAAGAGAAAGCCGGGATCCCAAAAGAAAGAAAAACAGGACAAATCGCAAAAAACGGAGAAAAATGCAGGTCCGGAATTGGAAACAAAAGAGAAGAAGCTCCGGGACAGCGACAGAAATGCTCCAACTGCGGAGAAATCAACCGGAGAAGAAAAAAAAGAAAAAAAGAAAAGAAAAAGCCGGATTCTTGCAAAATGGAAGAGGAAGATTGAAAATTTCATCTTGTCAATCAGGAGTATATTCGTTAAAATAAAAACGGTTGACAGTGAGACTTTGGAATTATTACGGTTATTGGCCGTAAATGCAGGAGGACTGCTGCGATACATTCTCCCAAGACGCATAAAGGGATGGCTGCGGATCGGTATGGCGGATCCGGCCATGACGGGGCAGATACTGGGAGGCATCAGTATATTATTTGCATTGACGGGCAGATCTGCAAACGTATTTCCGGAGTTTGAAGAAGAAATTTTTGAATGTGATCTGTTATTAAAAGGGAGGCTGCAGGGCTTCATGATAGTACTGTTTATCCTGAGGACACATCCATTGAGACAGATGGAACGGTTTGGTGCAGATCGTTGATCGGGGCAGCTTAAAAATACTTTCCCAGCCGCACCGGGTGGCTGCAGGGAAGACAAAGGTTTCGTGATGTGAGGAAGCTTCATATCAATAAAACGGAAAGGTATGGTGGCATTATGAGTGATAATAATTTTAATACGGCAGTGGGATCTCTTTTGAAAGGGATGGAGGGATTCCTGACAACGAAGACGGTTGTGGGTGATGCAGTCCGTTTCGATGATGGAACGATCATTTTACCGCTGGTAGATGTAAGCTTTGGGGTGGCTGCAGGTTCGTTTTCCGATAATGCAAAAAAGAATAATGCCGGAGGCGGTATGGGCGGAAAGATTCAGCCAAGCTCTATCCTTATTATAAAAAACGGCACGACAAAGCTGGTAAATGTCAAGAATCAGGACGCTGTGACAAAGGTGCTTGATATGGTTCCTGACTTTGTGAACCGTTTCCGTTCCGGAGATGATTCGGAGGATGAAAAAGAAAAAACAGAAAAAATTTAAATTTTTCCTTGCATTTTATATTGTGATTTGATAGAATAAGCATGTTGTGGCAAAATTAGACAGTCATAATAGTTATTGATAAATCATAACCATCAGGGTTAAATATGCTAAGGAGGTGCTTACGATGGCAAAATGTGCAGTTTGTGGAAAGAGCGTTCATTTCGGTAACGCAGTAAGTCATTCCCACAGAAGAAGCAACAAGATGTGGAAGCCAAATATCAAGTCTGTTAAGGTCAAGGTTAATGGCGGCACAAAGAAGATGCCGGTATGTACAGGATGTTTACGTTCTGGAGCAGTAGAGCGTGCGTAGGCGCTTTTCGGTATTATAGGAAGTGAAAGGGAAACCGTGATCAGGTTTCCCTTTTTTGGTTCAATAGGAGAGTGGAGAATAAAATGGCATCAGTAATGTATTCGACCGTTGAATTGACAGACAGAGGACGGCAGAATTATAAAATTCTGGTAGAGATCTGTCATAAACTGGAGCAGGAAGGATATTGGAGACAGGCAGGAAGTGTCATGAAGCAGACCATACGGCAGACGCTGGATCTGTATGTACAGTCACTGATGATCGGGCTGGCTGTCCGTATGGAGGAAATCTCACAACAGCAGCACGATTTTATATGCAGTTTGACAGAGACAGATCCGCTGGAACTTAGAGGCAGAGAAACGCTTATGGATCGTGATGTTGTTAATGCTGCGGAAAAGATCATTGGCATGCCGCCTATCTTAATACAGCTGTGTGGCGTCCGGGATGTGGAAAATGGTGGAAGGGCAGCCCTGAGATTTATGGAAACAGCGTTTAATATTCTGCATTGTCTGATAGGGCTTGAACAACGCAGTGATCAGCGGGGGCAGGCGTATATAAATGATTGTTATCATCACGCCATTATGTTTGTACAGTCCGAAGACCAGTCTGTATCGGAGAGATATAATAATGGGAAGGATCAGATCGTTGACGAGGGACAGAATGACGAAAAAGAGCAGATTGAGGCTGAAAGAGAATTCCAAAAAGTAAAGAAAAGAATACAACAGAGAGAAAAAGCAGAAAAAGAGGCACAGGAAAAAAGAATAGCAGATCTGTTGGAGCAGCTGGATCATCTGATCGGTCTGGAGACAGTGAAAAAAGAGATCAATTCCCTTGTAAATCTGATCAAGGTCCGCCACATGAGAGAAAAAATGAACCTTCCGGCTATGGATATGTCATATCATATGGTATTTACCGGAAACCCGGGAACCGGCAAAACGACAGTAGCTCGTCTGGTGGCCGAAATATACCGGGAACTTGGAATATTATCAGGCGGGCAGCTTGTGGAAACAGACAGATCCCGGCTGGTGGCAGGATATGTGGGACAGACTGCTATTAATGTCCGGGAGGTAGTAGAGCAGGCTATCGGTGGCGTGTTGTTTATTGATGAAGCTTATGCGTTGGTGAGCCCGGATACGGGAAATGATTATGGCTCAGAGGCTGTAGATACTTTAGTGAAGATGATGGAGGATCATCGTGATGATCTGGTTGTGATCGTAGCAGGGTATCCGGATGAAATGCAGCAGTTTCTCAGGAGCAATACAGGTCTGATCTCGCGGTTTAACAAGTTTATTGCCTTTGAAGATTATACAGACAGGCAGCTTTTGGATATCTTGTGTGTCATGGCAGCAGATGCGGGGTTTGCGGTAGAGCAGGGGGCATTGGACAGACTGGCGGTGGGAATGTCCGCAATGACGCCACAGGAAAGAAAAGATTTTGGAAATGCAAGAGGAGTACGCAATATTTTTGAAAAAATGATCGTGAATCAGGCAAACCGCCTTGTAATGCTCCGGGAACCTACCAGAGAACAGCTGAGTACTCTGACGGAAAAAGATGCCGTTTTTGAGGGAGAATAACGCCAAAAGAGCTGTGGCTGTACAATTGACCACCCTGATAGAATGTGATACAATGGGTAGTATCTTGTATTGTATAAAAAAAGATGAAGACTAAAAAAGAAATGAGGAAATGCTATGAGAGTGATCGCGGGATCCGCAAGGCGGTTAAAGCTTGAGACACCGTCCGGCAAGCATACAAGACCTACCTCAGATAAAATAAAAGAGACATTGTTTAATATTATCCAGCAGGATCTGTATCAGTGCCGTTTTCTGGATCTGTTCAGCGGAAGCGGAGGGATAGCGATCGAAGCATTGAGCCGTGGAGCAGCAGAGGCTGTTCTGGTGGACAATGACAGGGAGGCTGTAAGGTGTATCAGGGAGAATCTGAAGCATACACATTTTGAAGACAGATCTGTTGTTATGGCAATGGATGTTCTGCAGGCACTTCGCAGGCTGGAGCATCAGGGCAGGGCATTTGATATCATATTTATGGATCCACCATATAGTATGGGACTGGAGAGAAGGATACTGCCGTATCTGACAGATTCCGTATTAGTTCATGATCATACGAGGATCATTGTGGAGGCATCGATGGAGGACGATCCGTTGGAGCTGCCGGCAGGATCCGGCTGGTATGTGGAAAGGATCAAAGAATATAAAAATAACTGTCATATCTTTATTCGAAAAGAGAGGGAGGAATAATGAGTATCGCAGTATTTCCGGGCAGTTTTGATCCGGTGACGATGGGACATTACGATCTGATCTGCAGGGCAGCCGGAATATTTGACAAACTTGTTCTCGGAGTATTGGTAAATAGTTCCAAGAATCCGCTTTTTTCTTTGGAAGAAAGAGTCAGTATGCTTCGGGAGCTTACGAAGACGCAGCCCAATATCACGGTATGCTCTTTTGATGGTCTGCTGGTGGATTTTGTAGAGCAGCAGAAAGCAGACGTGATCGTCAGGGGACTGCGTTCGGCCGGGGATTTTGAATATGAACTCCCTCTTGCCCAGGCGAATCACAGGTTGAATGAGCATGCAGATACGGTTTTTCTTGCGACGTCACCGGAGTATTCATATATCAGTTCCAGTGCGGTGCGGGAGCTGCTCCGGTATCATGCGGATATAGAGGAATATGTGCCGGAAACGGTACTTCATTATATGAGAGAATGTGGAATGATAAGCAAATAGACTTTGTCACAGCTAATAGAAAGCAGATAGGAGAGAGACAATATGCAGTCAAGCAGAATCGAACAGGAGATTGATGATATTTTTGAATTTATTGAAAGTTGTCGTATGCAGAGACTTTCGTCAACGAAGGTGGTAGTTCCAAAGGACGAGCTGTATGATCTTCTGGATGACCTGCGCCGGGATGTGCCGGAGGAGATCAAGCGTTATCAAAAGATACTGCGGCAGAGAGATGCAATTTTGGATGATGCAGAAAAAAAAGCAGCAGCAATACTTTCCGATGCACAGGAGCAGTATAAAGCACTGGTAGAGGAGCATGCCATTATGCAGGAAGCTTACCAGCAGGCAGATATCACGGTCAGAGAAGCGAATGAGCAGGCAGAGCAGATCGTGGCAAATGCAAGAGCACAGGCTGCAGAGATTGGAAATGGTGCTATTTATTATACAAAAGATCTGTTGGAGATGGCAGAAAAGACAATGGCAGCAGCATTAGAATCCACCAGCAGCAATGCAAGGGCATTAGAATCAGCAATGCAGGGATATCTTGATATAATCCGCCAGAATAAGTCAGAGCTTGACGGAGACGGAAGTAGTCAGGAACAGGCCAGACAGGAAGCAGCAGCCTTGCAGGAAGCCGATTTAGAGGAGACTGCACCGGAGGAAGAATAATAGTTGCGATCAGATAAAGTGGGATGGATATCGATAAGAGGAAGGCGCGGGTGAGCATGAACGAAAAAAATGATGTACAGGTGATCATAAATGGGAAGCAGTATACATTGTGCGGGTATGAAAGCAGTGATTATCTGCAGCATATTGCAAATCACATCAATGAAAAGTATGCGGAATTTAAAAAGCAGGATGCTTATAACAGACTGGATATGGATATGAAAAATGTCCTGATGGCGATCAATCTGTCAGATGATTATTTTAAGGCTCAGAAGCTCGCGGAGGAGACAAAGCAGCAACAGGAGGAACTGGAACAGGAAATGTTTCGTATGAAACATGATATCGTAAAGCATGATGATGAGAAAAAAGATCTGGAAAGCCGTCTCAAAAAAGCGAATGATAAAATTGCAGATCTGGAAAAGCAAAATATCAGATATGAAACGGAATTGAAACAGAAAAGTCAGGATCATGCAAAAAAGGAGCAGGAACTGTCTTCCAAGAAGGATGAACAGACAAAGAGAGAACAGGAATTGTCAGCGAGACAGGCAGATCTGGACAAAAAAGAACAGGAATTAGCGAAAAAGGAGCAGGAGCTGGCAGTCCAAAAGGAGAATCTGTACAAGAAAAATCAAGAAATAGATAAGAAAAACAGGGAATTACAGCAAAGAGTGGCAGCAATGCAGATGTCCCGGACGATGTCTATGCAGCAGACGGGCAATGCAGCGGAAGCAGGAGCATCGAAAATCACAGCTTCAACGGGACAGGCAGCAGCAGGTGTAAAGCCGGTAAATCAGGCAGCAGCCGGCCGGTCATCGACCGGAAATACAGCGGAGGCAGGGAAAACAGCTTCCGGCAGTATGCAGCAGAGGCAGACAGAACCGCTCATGAGTGGTATTCAGCCTGTAAAGCCATCTTCTGATCAGGAAAAGCCGGCTATAGCAGCATTTGAATTTGAAGAGGAACCGGTGAAAAGTGAGAATATGGAGCCGGGGCAGCCGGGAGGAAAAGGACGAAAGAATTTCGGATCGAAACGTTCCCAGAGCAGAAGAAAATAGAAAGAAGGCAAAACATATGTTTTGCCTTTTTCAATGGGATAATAAATAATGAGGGTTAAGATGAAGAAAAAGACGGATATACGGATCAAACCGGAGATATTGGCACCTGCCGGTTCTTTGGAAAGTGTAAAGGCTGCAGTAAATGCAGGATGTGATGCTATTTATATAGGAGGAAGCCGGTTTGGGGCCAGAGCCTATGCTGATAATCCACAGGGAGAGGATATGCTGGGGGTTATAAAATACTGCCACCGCTATGGAGTGCGTGTTTATATGACAGTCAACACTCTTTTGAAAGAAAGAGAACTGGGACAGGAGTTGTATGATTATATTCTTCCCTATTATCAGGCGGGGCTTGATGCGGCGATCGTACAGGATGTGGGTGTTATGCACTTTTTACACAGGAACTTTCCGGATCTGGAGCTGCATGGGAGTACACAGATGACGCTGACCATGGGGGAAAGTGCCGGAGTTTTGGAGCCATATGGTGTGACCAGGATCGTGCCGGCCAGAGAACTTACTATGGACGAACTGGTCCGGATGAGGAGACAAACCGGTCTGGAATTGGAAATTTTTGTACATGGAGCTTTGTGTTACTGCTATTCCGGCCAGTGTCTGTTTAGCAGTATGCTGGGAGGCAGGAGTGGAAACCGGGGGCGCTGTGCACAGCCATGCCGCAGAAAATATTCCTTAGAGGGAGGAAAGCCGGAATATTTCCTGAGTCCCAAAGAGCATTGCAGCCTCGTTCACATTGGAGAGCTCATCGAAGCAGGTGTGGACTCTTTTAAGATAGAAGGACGCATGAAAAGACCGGAATATGTGGCATTGACTACGGCAATGTACAGGAAGTACCGGGATATGTATCTGGAATTGGGAAGAGAAGGATATTATCAATATCTTGAAAAGAATGAAAAACAATGGCAGGATGATCTCAGAAGACTGGCAGAGCTTTATAACCGTCAGGGCTTTACGTCAGGATATATGGAAGGGATGGCCGGTGTACCCTTATGTGGAAAAAAGGGCAAGGGAGACATGCTGGCGTCTGACCGTCCAAATCATGGTGGTGTCAGGATCGGGGTTGTGACTGCTGTTGATAAGCATACGGTCACATACCGGCTGGAACGACAGGTTCATGCTCAGGATGTGGTAGAATTTCGGGATGAATACCAGAGGCCGTTATATGAGTATACATTGGGAGAAACAAAAAAAGCAGGAGAATCGGTCAGGACACGGTATCTGAAGGGAAGCTGGCTCAGAAGAGGAAATATCGTATACCGTACAAAGGATGCCGCACTGCTTCAACAGATCAGGGAGGATTATTTAAAAGAAGATAAAAAAATTGTTGTAGAAATGGAACTGCAGGCGGCAGAGGGCGAAAGGACAAAGCTTCGGATCTCGGCAAAAAAGGGTCGGCAGGAATTTTATGTGACCGTGTATGGAGAGGAATGTCAGAGAGCTGAAAAAAATCCGGCTGTGGAGGAGGAAGTGAGAAGAATCCTCTGCCAGACAGGTGGAACAGTTTTTTTGTGTCAAAAATGCAGAATATCCTTAAGATCAGAAATATTCCTTCCGGTGGGTGGGTTAAAGAGACTTAGAAGGGAAGGATTACGAGAGCTTCAGGAAAAAATGGAATCCACAGAATGTAGGGAATCTGTCACAGCGGACCGATATGGGGACAGCAGGACGGAAGAAAGCTGCCATGCCGGAAGCAGCCAGAAAAAGCTGACGGAGGGAAAAAGTCCGAAGATTCAGGAAGAAAAAGTAATATCAGTCCTGTATGACTGGCAGGCTGAAATGGCATTTGATACACCGGGCGTTACAGATGTATATCTTAGAATGGAAGAGATCGGACATCCCCGCTTAAAGGAGTTAGTCATAGCCGGGTATAAAAAGGGAATCCGGGTATATCTGATGCTGCCGGCTATATTTCGGGAGGCGGTATACAGAAGAGAAAAGGAGAGGCTTTCTGACCCGGACAGTATTTATCACATGCCGGAATTGACAGGATATGTCATCAGAAATATGGAATCCTTTGTGTTTCTGACGCATGAGGCAGGAGTGAAAGCACGGCAGATCATTGCAGATGCGGGCTTGTATATTTCTAATACGGAAGCGATGAAGTGGTGGGGAGAACAGGAGATAGCCGGGAATACGCTGCCGATGGAGCTGACAGGAGAAGAGATAAAGGAAATGCTTCAGGAGAAAGAAAGGATCAAAGATCACAATAAGAACCGGTATTTTCCTAAAATGGAGGCTATAGTATATGGTTATATCCCATTGATGATCTCGGCACAGTGTATCAGGCGTCATACGAAGGGCTGTGCCTATGCAGGAGAGGATAGCAGGAGTGAAGTGCTCACTTTTCGGGATGAGAAAAAAAGGAGATATCATGTATTAAACATATGCAGATATTGTTATAATATCATTTATCAGGAGACTCCGCTTGTACTGGAGCAGGAGCGGGAACTGTTGCAGGATATGGGTATCAGAAGGTTTCGTTATGATCTGACGATAGAAGATAAACAACAGGTGAAAAAAATCCTTGAGGGAGATATGCCGAAAGGTCAGAAGGGGCATTATTATCTTCCGATGGAATAAAAGAACCGGGAAGAGGTGGTAGGATTGAATAAACAAGATGCAGCGGAGAAACTGCAGCAGATATTTGGAAATATACATGCAATTCCGGTATTACATTCTATTGTTGTAGAATTATCAAAATATATTATTATATTTTTGTTTGCCGTATATACATGGCATTGCTTTACTGTATTTATCGGACGGGATAAGGAGCGAAAGGAGCGGGTTTACCGTCACCAGAGTGAATTGATGTTTACGATCCATTTTATCTGTTCCTTTGTATTGTTTTTGAACAGTCTGCACATTCAGATTGTTCTGTTGTATATATTACAAGTGCTGCTTCTGGTATTTATTTCCAGATCATATCCCTTTGTATATGAGGGAATGTCCAAGGTTGTTCTGAATAATATGTGCATGCTTTTGATGATCGGGATGATCATGATAGAGCGTCTTGATACGCAGAGTGCCATTCGGCAGATGATCTTTGCAGCGGTCATTTGCGTTTTAGGTCTGTTTATACCATATATAATTGAGAAATTTTCGTATTTTGATATATTTGGCTGGCTTTATGCAATTGCAGGTCTTGTAATGCTGGCCCTCGTTTTTGTGATCGGGGAGGAACGGTATGGTGCGAGAAACTGGATCTCTCTGGGAGGACATATCGCATTGCAGCCATCGGAATTTGTCAAGATACTATATGTCTTTTTTGCGGCGGCATTCTTGGCGAAGACGACAAGATTCCGTAATCTGGTACTGATCACGGCTGTAGCGGCTGCCCATGTATTGATCCTTGTAGTTGAGAAGGATCTCGGAGCAGCACTGATCTTTTTTATCACATATCTGGTGATTTTGTATGCTTCCACAGAAAATCCGGGATATCTGATCGCCGGACTTTTATGCGGCTCCGGTGCAGCCGTGGCAGCGTATCATCTGTTTACCCATGTACAGAACCGTGTGATCGCGTGGCGTGATCCATGGAGTACTATTGATAAGCAGGGATATCAGGTAGCACAATCGTTATTTGCTTTTGGTACAGGCGGATGGTTTGGAATGGGACTGGGAGAGGGAATGCCCGAAAGGATTCCTGTGGCTTCCAGTGATTTCATTATATCAGCAATAGGAGAAGAGTTTGGAGTATTTTTTGCCATCTGTGTTATTCTGGTAGAAATAAGCTGTTTTGTAATGTTTGTAAATATTGCATTGAAAATGACGAGGAGATTTTATAAGCTGACAGCATTAGGACTGGCTGTAGAATTTATTTTTCAGGTGTTTCTGACAGTAGGTGGTGCTGTTAAATTTATACCGTCCACAGGGGTGACGCTGCCGTTGGTAAGCTATGGAGGAAGTTCTGTGATCAGTACGGTTGTTTTGTTCAGTATCATACAGGGAATGTACGTATTAAATCGCGAGGAGGCGGGAGAGAATGCAGAAAAGATACAGAGAACCCGTGGGCAGAGAGACAACAGGGAGACCAGGGAAAACGGCGGGCAGGGAGAGAAAACGAGAAGGCGGGAAAAGAGACGTTAAAAGCGGACGTTCCGAGAAGGAACGCAAAAGAGGAAACCGTCAGGTAGTCATAGTAGCCTACTGCGTTGTCATTGTATTTCTGGCCATGATCGGGTATCTGGTAAAATTTATGGTGCAGGACAGCAGCGAGATCATAAATAATCCGGCAAACAAGAGACAGGAGCTTTTGGCAGAAAGGATTATCCGAGGAGATATCGTTTCTTCGGATGAAAAAGTGTTGGCGACTACCCATACAGACAAGAAAGGAAATGAGGAGAGAGTTTATCCGTTCAAAAATGTATTCTGCCATGTGGTAGGCAGGATATGGAACAGCAAGACGGGAATTGAATCAGAACAAAGCTTTCCGCTGCTGACTTCTCATGTAAATCCGTTAAAACAGCTTTCCAATCAATTGAAGGGACAAAAGAATCAGGGAGATAAAGTGGTTACAACGCTGGATGCAGATCTGCAGCAGACAGCATATGATGCACTGGGCGATCATAAGGGGGCGGTAGTTGCCATAGAGCCATCCACGGGAAAGATTCTTGCAATGGTTTCCAAACCGGATTATGATCCTAATACAGTGAAGGAAAATTGGAACTCGTTAATTGAAGATACGCAAGGAGATTCGGCACTTTTAAATCGTGCCACCCAGGGCTTATATCCGCCGGGATCTACTTTTAAGATCCTGACAGCGATGGAATATATGAAAGAAAATGCTTCTTATGGGAAGTATCGGTACAACTGTACCGGAAGCGATAAATTTGGCGGTAATGTAATACGCTGTTATGATGGAGAACGTCATGGTCTCGTAAATCTTAAGCAGTCTCTTGCACATTCGTGTAACGGATCCTTTGCTCATATCGGCGTGGGGCTGAATCGGAAAAGTTACTTAAAACTGTGCGAAGATTTTGGATTCAACCGCAAGCCGGATGTGAAATTTCCGACAAGCAAAAGTACATTTTCATTGAATGAAAAGTCTGATACGGCAGAAACGGCCCAGACGGCAATCGGTCAGGGGAAAACTACAGTTACGCCGCTCCAGAATGCCCTGATCAGTGCGACGATCGCCAATGACGGGATAATGATGAAGCCTTATCTGGTGGACCGCACGGAAAGTGTGGATGGAACTATCGTCAAACAGTATGACCCGATAAAGGAAAAACGGGTGATATCAAAAAAACTGGCAAATAAGATCACGAAGATGATGCGTTCTGTTGTATCAGAAGGAACCGCATCCTCGCTGGCAGGTTTGTCATATCCTGTTGCAGGAAAAACAGGAACGGCAGAGATTGATTCGGAGGGAACCTCTCATGCCTGGTTTGTTGGATTTGCACCGGCTGCAGATCCAAAGATCGCAGTGAGTGTCATTGTGGAAGGAGCAGGCACAGGAAGCCGTTATGCGGTTCCCATCGCCTCGGAAATGTTTCAGCAATATCTTGAAAATTGATATTAATATGCATTGCAATAAGATAAAAAAAAGGGTATACTTATTTCAGTCAGTTAAATAATTGCACGTGTGCCACCGGGAGGGATTGCAATGATTGAGGCAACAAGTTGTGGCGGTGTGGTGATCTTTCGCGGAAAGATCTTACTGTTGTACAAGAATTATAAAAACAGATATGAAGGCTGGGTCCTTCCGAAAGGAACTGTAGAGGAGGGGGAGGAATACAAGGAGACTGCTCTGCGGGAAGTAAAGGAAGAGACAGATGCAGATGCCAGTATTATCAAGTATGTGGGAAAAAGCCAGTATACTTTTAATACTCAGGAGGATACGGTCGTAAAGGATGTACACTGGTATTTGATGATGGGGGAAAGCTATCACAGCAAGCCACAGCGCGAGGAATTTTTCGTGGATTCCGGGTATTACAAATATCACGAAGCGATACATTTGTTGAAATTTGCGAATGAAAAACAAATTTTAGAAAAAGCGTACAGTGAATATCTTGATCTAAAAAAAAGTAACTTGTGGGGAAACCGAAAATATTTCTAAAGGGTAGGATTATATGAATCGCTTTATTGACATTTAAGCTGAAAAAAGTTATAATCTTTAAAGATTGATAATTTTAGAAATATCAGATAATTATGAATAAGGGAGAATTAGTATGGGCAATAATATTTTGATCGTAGATGATGCAGCATTCATGAGAATGATGGTAAAGGATATTTTAACAAAAGGCGGATATAACGTAGTTGGAGAGGCAGAAAATGGTGTGGTCGCAGTTCAGAAATATGCGGAGTTAAAGCCGGATCTTGTCACACTTGATATTACCATGCCGGAGATGGATGGTATTCAGGCTTTAAAGAAGATTAAAGAAGTCGATGCCGGTGCCAATGTCATTATGTGTTCTGCAATGGGACAGCAGGCAATGGTTATTGAGGCGATACAGAATGGAGCGAAGGACTTTATCGTAAAACCATTTCAGGCAGATCGAGTTCTTGAAGCAGTAAAGAAAGTTATAGGTTAAATACATAAAAATAGAAAAAGAGATGTTTGTAGAACATCTCTTTTTTTATGACATAATGAGTCTTAGATAAAATTTGTGATACATAAAAGGAGAATGAAGATGGCAAAAAGACAAAAACAGATTTATGGAATGACGAAGCGTAAGTACATATCAAAAATGATATGCATCCTTTTGGGGGCTGCACTTTTGATCCCGGCAATAGGAGCTGACTGCTCCCAGGTTAATGCAGCGTCCGGAAAAAGCAGGGCGTTGAAGGCATACCGGTCGTATCTTGCGAAAAATGAATCACATTTTAATGCGAAAGAGTATGATTTTACAACCCAAAATAAAGAGCCTGTGAAAAAGGCCGATTCTTTTCTTGTCATGGATATGAATAGGGATGGTATTCCGGAATTGCTTACATGGCATGGCGTATCTTTTAAGAGTGATCTGGTAAACATTTATACATTCCGGAATGGAAAGGTTACAGTACTTCGTAATTCCCCTGTTGATATAAATTCTCAGGCACGGGGCTACTATGATGTTTATGCCTGCAGGAAGCATCATCTTCATGCAAAATGGAATGGCGGCATGATGGGAAAAACGATGACGGTATATCAGATGAAAGGCACCGGTCTGAAAAAGAAAACTGCCCGTTTGAGAGGGTGCAAAAGGGACAACAAAATTATTTTCAGAAAAAATAACCGGAAAAACAGAGACAGATATTTGAAATAGAAAGTATACTTCTCATTGATTTCTCTCTATTTGGTATGTGTATTTATACCTGTATAATGCAGACAAGAGCAGAGGATTAAAATTGACTCTGCTCTTGAATAATTTTATGAAAAGTATTACATATTCTCAATAGCACTATTCATCTGATCAATAAGATACTCATCAAAACAAGAATAGTCTTCTTTGATATATCCTGTAAAATCCCAAGATACAATTGTACCAGTATTACTATCAATACAAGTTAACCACTCATCAACATTTTCAATAACTACAAGGTTATCAGGTAATTCTTCTTCTCGATATTCAAGTGTTGTATCTACAAAAATCAATCTACCTGTTAAACCAACTCCAATTGTTTCTATTCCACCAATACCGCCGTGCCCATACATTTTTAGAAAAGCTATATATTGTTCGGGCAGTTTAACACCTAATGCCGATTCTGCCTCAAGTATCATTTCATCCGAGACGAATGCATGATTAAAATCTCCGGGTTGTTCATATTTCTTTATCATTTCTATGATTTGGCTATTCATTTATTTTTACCTCCTAAATATTGCTGTGCACGCCATTTCCAATAAGCACGTTTAAAGTTTCTGTACTGACTATCAAGAGATTTGTCATTTCTAAAGCTCTCACCACTTTTTCGTAATCCGTGGAGAATTTGCTTATATTCTTTATGTGTAGTTTCGTGTATTTCAACCATAGGTCCCACTTCCTTCTGAAGAATATGATGTAATTCGAGAGGCTTTCCATCTCTACCATAAGGGGCATTTCCCTTTAGCATGCGTTGGAGATTAGTATCTCCTGTATCTTTATCTGCATAGTTAAAATTTATATCATTGCGTTGATAAACTTTTCTGCTAACATCTCTATCAACACCATTTACTTTAACCGTTCCTTTATACTGTACAGGAGTAAATATTCTTTTTTTTGTTTGCGAACCTTTGGTATTGCCAAAGCCACCATGATATCCTGCACCCATCTATACCACCTCCTTATGAGAGGTGGCAAATTCACAATCAAATTGTGCAATAGAAATTCCAGCGTCTTTGTATTTCTTAAAATATTTATCTGGGGCGGAACCATAAACAACAATTGTCGTAGGTCGAAGTTTCTTAACAACTTCATCGAAACCATTGAGAAATACTTCTCTATCATGGACATGTTTAAGAGTTCCATGCGTTCCTACTGCAATCACACATTGTTTTTCAATTCCATCACAGCAAACACGATATGTTCGTTTGTCTCCAAATCTAATATTAGGTATTACCTTTAATCCGTTAATCTGAAGCCAGAACCCAATAGCTCTACTTCGATAAATATTCCAGAGTTGCATTACCAGTGGCATATCTCTATACAGACTAAAATCTGGCAAGATTACTCCGTTAAAACGCTTTAGAATATTCAAATATTTTTGTGGATTACGCCAAATACGTTCAAACAAGTAATCATCCTCATAGAAATGAACCCATTGATTGTAATCCTTACAGGATATACACTTTGAGAATGATATTAACTTTTTGGGAACATCATATGTTGCTTCTATACGTGGAAATTCAAATATTCCGGCATATGTAGCAAAAGAAACTAAAAATGCGTTAAACACATCGATGCAATTTTTACGTTGCGAATTAATTCTACTCATAACAAACACCTCCTTTAGGTGTACAACCGGGATAAGAGTAGACTATCCCTGAGGTAACCACTCAGATATTTGTTATGAATTGTTCAGGTTCAAACCTAAGTACCCGAGTAGTGATTACGCACGATTCATTTTTTAGATAAATACATGCATGTTACAGTATGTAATTCTTGCTTTTTTAATAGGAATATGTTAAGGTAAAAGTGTTCAGGTTCGAGCCTAAGTACTCGAGTAGCACCGTATCGTAGTTACAGCTACATATGGTGCTTTTTCTTTTACCTGTATTAATACATTCATATCTATCACCGCCTTTCTTGTTTTTGATAATTAAGCACATTTCTTGAAAAGATTTAATAGCTTCTCTTCATATGCTGTTAGCTTATGTATTCTCTCGTATCGAGATTTCCACAAGCGATAATAATCATATGCATATACAGCCGCCTCATAACTAATATCAAATACTTCATATATATCTTGTGGACATTGTGCACCAATTTTATGAATAAGCACAGGTGGAGCAATTGCATATTTTGCGAAAAAATTAGCTTCATCTTCTTCTTGATCACTATGGCCGGTATGATCAAGAACAATATGACCTATTTCATGTAAAATAGTCCAGTTCTGTCTCTCATAGCATCTGCCCATATCATTGTAAAAGATATACTCTTGTGCCATTTTGTTCCATAAAGAAACCATCTTGACTGACCTCCATTGCTTTCTTCAGTTTTCTTTTTGACAAACCGGAATAAGCAATCAGAGTTATTTTCATTTTTGAAGCAATTTCAGATCCACATACAGGTATACATTTGATATTGTATTTTTCAAAAATATGAATAACCTCTCCTTTAATAAATTCATATTCTTCATCAGTTAATTTCCAAAAACATTTATTCATTATCGTCCCCCATCAAGATATTGATTATCTCGCGCTTCTCCGCTTTAGACATCTGCGATACATTTCTTGCAATCAGTTTCTTGGCATAACCTAATTCATCTGTTACATCGGTTGGAACACCTTCCATTAAGTAATCAGAAGTTGTATCAAGAGCAATTGCGATTTTTGTGAGTACACTTGCTCTTGGAATTCTATCTCCCTTGATATAATGTGAAATAGCAGCATCAGTGCATCCCACTTTCTCGGCAAGATTCTTTTGAGTGATTCCTTTTTTTTCTATTAATTGTTTTATTCGTTCGCCCATTGTTTCCATTACATATTCCTCCGTTTGAAATTTTTATACAATCATATTTTTAACATAAATTTATCGTTTTGTCAATTATGTTTCGCAGAAATTGTCTAATAAACAGTTTTGGAGTACTATATATTGTATATTTTGCTGTGAATTATACCTATCAAACCGAGATGTGTTAAGTTCATCTCTTTGCACTTTGAATTTACTTATCTCTTTCACACCACGCAAAGAAACAACCCTACAAAACATGTTTATCGGATTAGAAACATCAATTAGTTTTTCGGTTTTGTGCACAGAAAATGGAAGTTATATATTGACAAAAAAGCCGGAAAATGATAGAATATTTTCTGTTGCGACATGCAGCGCCGGTGTGGCGGAATTGGCAGACGCACATGACTCAAAATCATGCGGGTAACTCCGTGCCGGTTCGAGTCCGGCCACCGGCATTTGCAAAAAGAGAAGCCATATAGGTTTCTCTTTTTTTAGTGTATAGGAAAATGCTCGTAACATAGTGGGAAGCCAACGAGAATTGCGAAGCAATTCTTGGAGGGCAAAACGCTGGTTTTGCCCTTTTTTAGTGTTTGTACGAAGGGAGTGTGGCTCATGGAGTGCAAAGAAATACAAAAGTTATTTATTCCATTTATAGATGATAAACTCAGCGTGTCTGATCTGGCTGTATTTCTGCATCATATGGATACGTGCAGGGAATGTCGGGAGGAATATGATATATACTATACAGTGATCATGGGAATGCGTTATTTAGATGAACGTCAGAATATTTCTGAGTTTAAGCTTGATTCGGAGCAAAAGCTTCATTCTGCGGCAGATTATCTTTTTAAATACCGTGTTTTATTAATTGAAAAATATCTGCTTCTGGCAGTAATATGTATTGGTGTGATCCTTTTATTTTAATAGAAAGGTATAGGTGTTGATATGGAAGGAAAGATTGTACTGATCGATGGACATAGTATATTAAACAGAGCTTTTTATGGAGTTCCTGATCTGACAAATTCAGAAGGGCTTCATACAAATGCCGTGTATGGTTTTCTTAATATCATGCTAAAGATACTGGATGAGGAAAAACCGCAGTATCTCACGGTGGCATTCGATGTGAAGCATCCGACATTTCGCCATGAGATGTATGCCGATTATAAAGGGACCAGAAAGGGGATGCCGGACGAGCTGAAAGAGCAGGTGCCTCTTATTCAGGAGATGCTTCAAAAGATGGGAGTACGTCTGGTGATGAGGGAAGGCTATGAGGCAGATGATATACTGGGAACCATTGCGCGAAAGGCGGAAAGTGAGGGGCTGGAGGTGTCTCTGGTATCCGGAGACAGAGATCTGCTTCAGCTGGCAACAGAGAAAACAATGATACGGATCCCGAAAACAAAGCGGGGAGGTACGGAGATAGAGAATTATCATACACAGGATGTGATTGACAGATATCAGGTGACGCCTTCTCAGATCATAGATCTGAAGGGACTCATGGGAGACGCATCGGATAATATTCCGGGAGTTGCAGGAATTGGCGAAAAGACAGCTGTTAAGATATTAACTGCATTTCCAACTGTTGAGGAGGCATACGCACATCTGGATGAGGTAACGCCCAAGAGAACGCATGATCTGTTGGAAAAAGGACAGGAACAGGCGATGCTGAGCAAGGCATTGGCAACGATCAAGACAGACTGTGAATTAGATTATTCTCTGGATGAGGCTGTGGTACCGGAGCTTTTTAATGAACAGTCTTTTGCGATGGTAAAACGGTTGGAGTTTAAATCACTGCTCAAACGGTTTGATAAAAATCAGCAGAAGAATGCGACAAAGCACCTTCATATTGAGAAGCTGGAGACCAAAGATCAGTATAATGATTTTATAGACAGGCTTTATCAGACGGACCCGGAGGTGGTCGGGATCGGTTTTCTGGCAGATCATTGGGCAAGTGATGGAGCACAGAAAAAAAGAGCGAAAAAAACAGGTGGCCAGATGACTCTGGTTTTTGATGGCGGCGATATGGAAATTGCTGAGGAGACGGATGAAAATTCAGAGAAGGAATATCCGTTTTATGGGATATCGATCTCTTATCCGGAGGCAGAAAGGGTACACACCGGATGCATTATGGCCGGAGAGGCATTGTCCGGAGAAGAGATTGTAGATCAGGTGCGTTGTCTTGCAGAAAAGATAAGACATATCGCCCTGCTTGGGTGGAAGGATATTCTGCATCATTGTACGCCGATGGGCAGTGAGCCGGCAGAGCAGGAGGGATTTCCGGCAGCGACGGTACAGGCTCAAAAAAAGCTATTTGCAAAGATTGTGGATCTGGAGATCGGAGCATATCTTTTAAATCCGTTGAAAGACACATATATGGTGGATGACATTGCAAGAGATTATCTGGATATGACGATCTCATCTTATGGAGAGCTGTTTGGAAAGCAAAAGATCAGGGAGGTTCTGGAACAGGATACCGAGCAGGAAACGGAAGCAATGCTGCAGTATCTGGGGCAGCTTTCATTTGTGCCGTGTCTGGCTTTTGGCGAAATAAAGGAGCAGTTAGAGCAGCAGGACATGTGGAAGCTTTATGAAGAGATTGAGATGCCTACGGCATATTATCTGTATCAGATGGAGCGTCTGGGGGTATGCGCGGATAAGAAGGTTCTGGAGGATATGTCAGTTTCGCTGCAGGCTACCGTCAATAATCTGGAAAAAGAGATATATGACCTTGCCGGAGAAGAATTTAATATAAATTCGCCGAAGCAGCTGGGGATAATTTTATTTGAAAAGATGAAGCTGCCTTTTGCCAAAAAGACAAAGACCGGTTATTCTACATCAGCGGACATTTTGGATAAGCTGCGGACAGAAGATCCGATCATACCAAAGATCCTGGAATATCGTCAGGTGACAAAGCTGAAATCCACTTATGCGGATGGTCTTCCTGTTTATATCGAGGCAGATGGAAGGATCCATGGAAAATTTAATCAGACGATCACAGCCACGGGAAGGATCAGCAGTACCGATCCGAATCTGCAGAATATACCGATCCGGATGGAGCTGGGAAGACAGCTGCGCAAGGTATTTACACCGAGAGAGGGATGGGTATTTTTGGATGCGGATTATTCTCAGATCGAGCTCCGTGTTCTGGCACATTTATCCGGCGATCCGGAGCTTATTGAAGCATATCGTGAGAACAGGGACATTCACCGCAGTACCGCCTCGAAGGTATTTCATGTGCCTTTTGATGAAGTGACAGATCTGCAGAGAAGAAATGCCAAGGCAGTTAATTTTGGAATTGTTTACGGGATCAGCTCCTTTGGACTGGGACAGGATCTGAATGTATCCAGAAAGGAAGCGGAAGGGTTTATTAATCAGTATTTTGCCACATATCCGGCTATCAAATCTTATCTGGATGGATTGGTGGATGCGGCAAAGAAAGATGGATATGCCCGGACAATGTTTGGCAGGAGAAGACCGGTGCCGGAATTATCTTCCAGCAATTTCATGCAGAGATCTTTTGGGGAGCGTGTGGCAATGAACTCTCCGATCCAGGGAACCGCGGCAGATATTATCAAAATAGCGATGATCCGGGTGTCACAGAGATTGTTGGAAGAAAATATGCAGGCAAAGGTTGTACTGCAGGTGCATGATGAACTTTTGGTGGAAGCTCCGCCGGAAGAGGCGGAAAGGGTTCGTGAGATCCTTCATGACGAAATGGCTTCGGCAGCCGGGCTGTCAGTACCTCTGGAGGTCGAGGTTGAGCAGGGTGCTGACTGGTATGAGGCACATTGATAGCAGGAAGAATATAAAGGATAGGTAAAGAATCGTGTATGTAATTGGATTGACTGGTGGAGTTGGCAGTGGCAAAAGCCTGGCTGCAGAAATATTGGCAGAAAAATATAATGCCGAGCTTTTGATCACAGACGAACTGGGACACAGAGTTATGGAACCGGGAGAGAAATGCTATAAAGAAATCGTTGCACACTTTGGTCAGCAGATTCTGGATCCGGATGGAACAATCAGCCGTGAATGTCTGGCTGAGAGGATATTTCAGAGTGAAGAGGAACGAAAATGGCTGAATGAAAGGATCCATCCGGCAGTAATAGAATATGTCCGCAGATATATTAAGCAGAGGAAAGAAAAAAAAGGTGTCATTGTACTGGAATCCGCACTTCTCATCGAAAGTGGCTGTGACAGCTTTTGTGACCGGATATGGTATGTCCATGTATCAGAAGATGTTCGAAGGGAGCGTCTCATGGAAAGCCGTGGCTATTCGGAGGAAAAGATCACATCTATATTGAAACGTCAGCTGAGTGAAGAAGCGTTTAGACGTCACAGCGATGTGGTCATAGAAAATGATGGGACGGTAGATGAGCTTAGAAAGCAGATCGAAAAGTACGTGTAAGGGGCTGGCGGAAATTTCGGATATGGTTATGTGAGACAGTGACTTAATGAAAGTAAAGACGCAGCAGACCGGGACTAAAGGATGCTTCCAGAAAGCAGCCAAGCAAAAGCAACAGCAGAGAGACAGCAAAAAAAGGAAATTCACATAGAAAAAGGCGGTATTTTGGAAAGGTGATGCTGTGGAGATTTTCATGCAGCTTTTCGCAGTGATTGAAGCTGATCAGAAAAGCCGGTATTAACAAAAGTGCCTGGGGAAGCAGGAAACAAAGAAATCCTGTAATACCCCAGAGTCCGTTTATTTGGACACAAAAAGAAACGAGAAGACCGTTTTGAATACCGGTATATCCCGAAAAAAGACGATAGTAATACTGCCATATATTTGTAAAGGCAAAGAACCAGATCAAAAGAAGATATTTTAGATTTCTGCGGGCTGCCAGCAGGAAGAAATCCTGCTTATTGACTTCGGAAACCTGAAGCTGTTTCAGGAGAGACTGGTACAGATGGAAGATATAGGAGTAAATTCCATTACGGAAAATATATGCGGCAATACATCCGGCAGTCATGCCTGCAATAAAGAAAATAAAAACGCTGATAGTGGTATCTGACAGCGTTTTTTTTGTTTGTTTTTTTGCATGAGAGGATTCGTTCATAAAGAGTATGTGTCTCGTTTTTTGGTCAGACTAACGGACATCTCCTTTTGCGGTTTGATAAAGTATATGGTGGAAGATTGTGAATTAGAACGGGGAAAACTGTCGAAGACTTTTTCTTGTATTTGCAGGCTGGTTTGGGTATGGTGGAAGAAGTCATAGAGGGAGGAGACGACAAAGGTATGAAGGATAGAGGAAGAAGAAATCTGTTGATTTTTGTGACCATAGGCACGATTCTTGCAGCGGCATATGGCATTTGTGCCGGATGGAGGGGAAGAGAGAAAAAAATTGGACAGGAAACCGTGGAAACAGTAAATAAAAAAACAACGGATGATGAGAGGGAGAATGGAAACCATGGCAGGCTGCGAGTATATATGGGGCAGCTGAGTGACCGGATATCCCCTTTTCAGTGGACGACGCAGGGGGATGAAAGAGTATTGTCTCTCCTTTATCAGAGAGTATCAGAGTTAGGAAACATATCTGTGATCAAAAAGAAGAAAGGGGCTGTTTACAGAGTACAACTGACCAAGGATGTTATGGATTCGGAAGGCCGGCTGATCACATCGGATACTTTGGTTTATAATTATTATCAGCGTTGTCGTGCCGGATATACAGGAAATGACAGAATAGGCGAAATGAAGATAAAAGGAGTCTTACAATATCGTTATGGGGCATCCGGAAAGAAACTGGACAAGAGGAAAAAGAAAATCAGGAAAGTACTGGATGATCCGGACAAAAAGATGCGTGGATATATTACGGAAAATATGGTAATTCCTATTTTAAGAAGAGAATATGCCTGGGTTGAAAGTCTGTATTATAACCGTTCAGCCCAAAAAATCTGCAAAAAATTTCCTAAAACACAGGAATTATTTGCTTATTATTATGCACCCGATACATCGTATACGGGAAAAGGAAAAAAGAAAGAACAGGTAATCCGTGAGATTGCGGGACAATATGGGACGGATCTCGGACATTTGGGAGAAATGACCGGAAGAGACTATGAGCCGGAGCTTCGCAGTATGGCAGCAGCTTTTTTGTGGCCGGAGTGCAAAGCAGGAAATGGGAGGATCGAGGGCATAAGAAAACTGGATGATCGGACAGTAGAAATAGAAACTGTGCAATACAGGGAAAGTGATGTGCAAAAAATCGGACAGATATTTATTGCTGCAGGGCAGAAAAAAGGAAAAATGCCGGTAGGATCTGGAATGTATATAATGCAGAATGATACGGGGACGCAAAAGGTGCTGCAGGGAAATTCTTATTATGACAGAAGTGCAGAAAATCCGATGCAGATCATTTTGGAGACACAGGAATTAACAGCCGTGCAATGTATTCAAAAGATAAAAGATGGATCTCTGGATATGGCATGTGTGTGGGAGAGGATAGACTATGAAAAAGATAGGATAGTAAAAGCCCTCCAAAAGGGGGATGCATTGTGGGAAACGGCAGTCATGGGAGGCGTGATCTATCATCCGGGAAGGGTAAATGCAACTACATTATCAATGGATTCCATAAGGAAACAGGATATTCCCGAAATATTTACCGGTCTGGAAATGAATCCGTCGTAGATGTGTCCGTGGAACAAAAAAGGCCTGGGAGAAAGGTTAAAACTGGACATTTTCTAAAAGAGTGTATATAATGACTTAAATAAAATACATTTTAGCTGATAAGAGAAAGGAATAATAAAATGGCACAGAATCCAATTGTTACATTTGAGACGACACAGGGAACTATTGAAGCAGAGCTGTATCCGGAGATAGCACCTAATACAGTGAATAATTTTTTGTCACTGGTAGGAAAAGGCTTTTATGATGGACTGATCTTTCACCGCGTTATTAACGGATTTATGATACAGGGTGGAGATCCGGATGGTGTAGGAACCGGTGGACCGGGATATTCGATCAAGGGAGAGTTTGCACAGAATGGCTTTTCGAATGATCTGAAACATTCTGCAGGTGTGCTTTCCATGGCACGTTCCATGATGCCGGATTCAGCAGGATCACAGTTCTTTATCATGCACAAGGATGCACCTCATCTGGACGGAGCATATGCCGCATTCGGAAAAGTTACAAAAGGACAGGATGTCGTTGACAAGATCGCAGAGGTTGAGACAGATTTTCGTGATGCTCCAATGGAGCCTCAGATGATGATCAAGGTTACCGCAGATACTTTTGGTGTGGATTATCCGGAGCCGGAGAAGTGTTAGTATAAAGGAAATAAAGATCAGGGAATTTTCCGATAGGAAAATTCCTTTTTCTTTTTTGTAGTATTTTTTGTGGCATTTGTTCACAAAGTTTTGACATAATTATGATAAAGTAAATTCTAATGTTGCGGGCGACTGCAAAGATTGGAGGATGGAGCATTGATTGAAGTAAAAAATCTTGTGAAATTGTATGGTGATCATGCAGCAGTTGATTCCTTATCCTTTACGGTAGAGACCGGAAAGGTTGTAGGATTTCTGGGACCGAACGGTGCAGGAAAATCAACAACGATGAATATGATCACAGGATACATTGCACCGACATCAGGGTCAGTACTTATTGATGGAGTGGATATGGAGGATGAGCCGGAAAAGGTTCGTAAAAATATCGGTTATCTTCCGGAAAATCCCCCGTTATATCCGGATATGCGTGTCAGGGAATATTTATATTTTGTGGCCGAACTAAAAAAAGTACCTCGTAAAGAGCGGGATGTCATGGTTAATGAGATCATGAACCGTACCAAGATCGTGGATGTGTCTGAGAGACTGATCCGCCATTTGTCTAAGGGATATAAGCAGAGAGTAGGCGTGGCGGGAGCTATGATGGGGTATCCGGAGATATTGATCTTGGATGAACCTACGGTGGGTCTTGACCCGAACCAGATCATACAGATGCGTGAGCTGATCCGTGATCTCAGTGAGAATCATACGATACTTCTGAGCTCTCATATTATGCAGGAGATCAGTGCCGTATGTGATGAGATCATCATTATTAATGAGGGTAAGATGATCGCCTGTGATACACCGGATAATCTGACGATGCATATGGCATCAAACGGGCTGCATCTGGTCATTAAAGGGGACACGGCAGTGATCAAAGGAGCATTGCGTAAGGTATCCGGTATCAAAAATGTTGTTTATGATGAGCAGATGGAGGAGGAAACTCTTGGGCTGACATTATATTCTATTGATAAAAAGGACCTGCGGGAGGACGTTTTCTTTGCCCTGGCAGAGGCAGGATGCCCGATCATGGAGATGCGCCGGCAGGAAACTACGCTTGAAGAGGCATTCATTGCATTGACAAAGGGTGGTTCCAGACAGTTCGGAGGACGCAGACAATCCAAGGCCGGAAAGGAAGAGCAGCCGGAGGAAACAAAGGATCAGGACGAACAGCAGGAAGAAGCTCAGATCACCGGTGACAGTGCACAGGCAGAGTCGGAAAAAGATATATCGGAAGAGACAGAAGCGTCTCGGGAGGATTCCGGAGAAAAGGAGGAAGAATAATGTTTGCGATTTATAAAAAGGAATTAAAGCAGTATTTTCATTCCATGATCGGATTTGTATTTCTGGCTTTTTTTATTGCCATTATCAGTATTTATACATGGGCCAATAATTTTTATGGGAAGGTGGGAAATTTTGAGGCAACGCTCAGCTCATCGACATTCTTATTTGTTCTTTTGATCCCTATCCTGACTATGAGAGTCATTGCCGAGGAAAAGCATCAAAAGACAGACCAGCTTTTGTATACGGCACCGATCTCGATAGGTCGTGTGATCATTGGAAAATATCTTGCACTTCTTACATTATTTGGAATAGGTGTCCTGTTTGTAGGACTTTATCCGTTGATATTAAAACATTATGGCAGTGATGTACAGCTTGCACCGGCATATAGTGCATTGATCGGATTTTTTCTGCTGGGTGCGGCTTATATTGCAATAGGCACCTTTGTTTCTTCGTTGACAGAAAGCCAGCCGATCGCAGCAGTAGTTTCCTTTTTGGTGCTTTTAATGAGTGTGCTTGTGTCAAACATTGCCGGAGCACTTCCGTCAGACAAGACTTCACAGGCCTCTATCATAGCTGTATTGTGGATTGTTGTCGCGGTCGTTGCATATTATATGATGCATAATGTTACGGTGACGATCATACTGGCAGTTCTTGGTGAGGCAGCTGTCTGGATCATTTTTGCAGTTAAGTCATCTGTGTATGCCGGGATTGTGACAAAGATCTTAAATTGTGCAGCATTATCTGCCAAATTTGAAGATTTTACTCTTGGAGTTTTGAAATATGATGTCATTGTTTATTACATCAGTGTTGCATTTTTATTTGTTTTTCTGACGATCCAGAGTATCAGAAAAAAAAGATATAATTAGGAAGGAGGCAGCACAATGTCAGAAAATAATAAAAAACAGCCGGGAAAGATAAAACGTTCATTTACCAGCCGGCAGTTTCGGTCAGGAGCATATAGTTCTGTGATCACGGTGATCGTGATCGCACTGGTGGTCATTATTAATCTTGCATTCAGCAAGCTGGATCTGTCTACGGATCTGACTTCGGACAGTCTGTTTACCTTGAGCCGGGAATCCCAGAAAGCATTAAAGAATGTCAAGGATGATATCACTATTTATTATATGGTATCGGATGGCTCAGAGCAGGATTATATACAGCGTGTCATTAAACAGTACAATAAGGTATCAGAGCATATTAAGGTGGTAAAAAAGGATCCGGTTGTTTATCCTAATTTTTCCAAGAAGTATGTAGACGATCAGGTCTCTGACAATGATGTGATCGTTGTGGATAATACGACAGGAGCATCAAAATATGTTTCAAATGAGGAAATGTATTATTCTGATCAATATTCTTATTATGGAAGCTCTGAGCAGTATCTGGATGTAGAGGGACAGGTCACTTCTGCGATTCAGAATGTACTTTCTACAGATAAGAAAAAGATATATGTGGTGACGGGACATGACGAGCAGAGTATCAGTGATACGCTTTCCAAGACTCTTGAAAAAATGAATGTCGATGTGGAAGAGATTTCGCTGGTAACAAAGAAAAAGGTGCCGGATGACTGTACGCTGCTTCTGGAATTTGGCCCGCAGAGTGATCTTCGGGACAGTGAGAAAACAGTGATCCTGGATTATCTGAAAAAGGGCGGAGATGCCATTTTGATGCCGGGGTATGTAGATAAGGAAACTCCGAATACGGATGAGATCCTGAAATACTATGGCATGAGTATCCAAAAAGGTGTGATCTATGAAGGTGCCGGACATTACGAAAATTATCTGAACTGGATCGTGCCTACGATCAATACAAGTGCGGATGTAATGTCAAAATTTGATGATAAAGATTATGTGATCATTGGATCGTCTCAGGGAATCGCAGAAGCAAAGAAATCTTCACTCCGAAGCACCCTGACGTTGACAGATCTTCTCACGACATCAAAGCAGTCTCTGTTAAAGAAGGATCCAAGCTCACAGAATACGGATAAGGAAAAGGGAGATCTCACGGGACCGTTTGCAACAGCCGTTTATGCAGAGGATACGCTGGAAAAGGATGAGACAACAAAACTGACTGTAATAGCAACGAATGAGGTGCAGGACAATCTGATGGAAAATGTGATCAGCGGCATGCTGGGCGATTCCGAAGATGGCAGCTCAAATACATCTATTGAGGCAAAGAGCTTGTCCTATTCTTCTATTACAATGAGTTCCGGAAGTGCTATCATGTGGTCGATCGTACTGGTGATCCTGGTTCCGCTGGGACTTCTCGGTACAGGCTTTGGTATCTGGTTTACAAGGAGGAGAAAATAATCGATGAGTAAAAAGAAAAGACAGACAGTAACGCTCCTGGTGCTCTGTTTGGTACTTATCGCAGCGGGAGCAGGATACTTTCTGCTGGTTCGTCATCAGGAGGCAGAAAAGAGAGCAGAGAAAAAGGCCCAGCAGGCCAGGGAACTGTTTCAGCTTTCCTCAGAGGATATCCGGACAGTAGAATATCAAAGCAAAAAGGCATCTCTTTCCTTTGAGAAGGACGGAAAAAACTGGAAACTTGCAAAGGATAAGAGTTTTCCGCTGGATCAGGATAAGATTACAGACATGGTAGATGAAATGACAGGAGTGTCCGCTGACAAAACCGTCACAACAGACTGTGATGATCTGACCCGGTATGATCTGGATAAGCCACAGCTGACTGTGGCAGTGACAGATAAATCCGGTAAAAAAACAAAAATCTATGTAGGAATGGAATCATTATCAGGTGGAGGCAGATATGCCTATTGCGATGGCGATGAAAAAAAGATCTACTTGATAGGAACTTCCCTGTATAGCAGTTTTGACTATAATCTGGAGGGACTGATGAGTCTGCCGGATATTCCGGCTGTGAAGGCAGATAAGATCCAATATCTGAAGGTAGATGCCAAAAAGGGAAAAAGCTTTGAGGCAGAATATGATAAGAAAAATTCTCCATATAAGGATATATACGGATGGTCTGTTAAGAAACCATACAGCCAGCCGGTAGCCGGAGATAAGGATGAACTGCAGAATCTGTTTGGAAATTACACGGATATGAGTTTTGACGGGGGAGTTACCTACAAGGACAATGCTTCTCTGGATAAAAAATATGGATTTGATGATCCGTCCTATACACTGACAGTGAAAACTGCCAAGAAGAATATTGTTCTGTACTTCGGAAAGAAAAAAGGAAGCAGTTATTATGTGAAGAAGAAGGGGCAGAAGGGAGTTTATCTCATGGAAACTTCCAATGTAGATAAACTGGTATCCATTAATGCACTGGAATATGTATATCAGAGATTATATCCGGGAGATCAGCTGAAGTTAAATAAAATGCAGCTTTCTTATAAAGGAAAAAAATATGACTTTGATATCACAAAGAAAAAGAAGAAGGATTCAGATACAGAATATGATTATACGGTAAAGACAAACGGAAAGACGGTTGATTCCGATACGTTTATGAAAGCGTACAGCGTGATCAGCTATCTGGCACCGGGAGGAAATATCGACAAAAATGTGCAGGTATCAGGAAATAAACCGGTGGCACAGTTCCGGTTTAAAGAAGGACAAAAAGACACGACCGTGATCCTGTATCCGTATGACGGACAGAATCTGTATCGTGTCAGTGTAAATGGTATTATGCAGTTTACGGTGGATAAAAGTGCGGTCGATAAAGTGATCCGTCAGTTTACTTCACTGAAATAAACGGATTATCAGGAGAGTGCATCGGTAATCTTAGAATAATAAAGACGCAGTGCAGAGGGAATACTATATTCCTTCTGCATTTTTTGTGCCGTGATCCAGACGCTTTCTTCGGAAAGTGTCAGAGCAGGCATTTGATCCAGATGGATCAGATAGCCCATCATGTGCCATTCAATATGCGAAAAAATATGCTTTCCTTTTCCGAGCAGTTCGATCTCTCCTGCCGAG
This sequence comes from Lachnospiraceae bacterium, assembly GCA_022774505.1. GTDB lineage: Bacteria > Bacillota > Clostridia > Lachnospirales > Lachnospiraceae > Jutongia. The sequence continues at coordinate 6,034 of JALFLW010000069.1, read as the reverse complement.
GTATCCCAATGTGCCAGAAGCTCCTTAATCTGTTCGATGGAAACGAAGCCCTCCTGAGCCGGAAATTCCCATAATCCGGCTAAAAGTCCCTTGGGAGGTCTTTTTTGGAGCAGATATTTCCCGTGATATTCCAGAACAAATATGGTTTTTTCTTCAATTCGGCGTTTTTTCTTTGGCGGTTTCATAGGATAAATACCACAGGAATTATGAAGGTGAGCCAGACAATGCTCGGAAAGAGGACATTGATCACACAAGGGAGTTTTGGCTGGCAGACAGATGGATGCCCCGAGATCCATCCATGCCTGATTATAGCTGCCCGGATCCCCGGAGGGGATTACAGATAAAAGCTGCTGTCTCAGACTTCGTTTAAAAGGCGTTCTGGTAATATCAGAATCATCCGCACAAAGTCTGGTATAGATACGGTAGACATTGCCGTCGATGGCAGGTACCGGCTGGCCAAAGGCGATGGAGGCAATGGCTCCGGCGGTATATTCACCGATTCCCGGAAGCTTGATGATTTCCTCGTAGGTATCCGGAAAAATACCCTGATAGACATCCATGATCATGATCGCTGCACGTTTGAGATTGTTGGCACGGCTGTAATATCCAAGTCCCTGCCAGAGCTTCATGAGCTCGTCAGTGGGTACCTGTGCCAGACTTTTGATATCCGGCAGCCGGTTCAAAAAGCGGCGGTAGTAGTCTTTGACTGTCTCCACTCTGGTCTGCTGGAGCATGATCTCTGAAATCCAGATATGATAGGGATCCGGTCGGACATTGCTTCCTGCCGGGATACGCCAGGGCAGATCCCGGGCGGCTGAGGAATACCAGTCTGTCAAGGGCTTTGTGACAGACTTTAACAATTGTTCTGTTTCGTCTGATGTTATCTTCATTTGTTAAGATATCTCCTGATCGTTATAATGATTTTTCTTTTGAAATATTTTTGGTATCTTCTGATAATCCCATAATATCATGAATCTCTGACAAAGGGAGCTTGGTATATTCTGCCAGTTCCCAGATAGAGGCAACATGGCCGTTTTCTTCGGCAAGATATTTCGCAGCTTCGCGAAGCAGATTCGTTTTAGCGAGAAGAGTATGCATCCAGTCCTTTGCCATAGTAGATGAATCGATCAAATTTTCAACGGAAAGACGTATCTCAGCATCAATGGCAGAGCGGATCTGTTCCAGATCCGGTGCCAGATCCCGGTGGAATTTCCCCGGATCCTCCCGGATATGTTTTAAAGCCATCATGAGGCCTACATTTCCCTCCGCGATCATTTCATCCAGAGCGATCCCATGCTTTTTGTAGGAGTCGGCGATCGCGAAGACACGGTCAAGATATTCCTTGGCAAGCTCGCCCCGGACATCATCATCTCCGGATAAAAAGCGGTTCCACAGGACAGCCAGCTCTCCGTCGCTGTGAAAATCCAGGGCAGATACTTCTCTGCGGAAAAGTTCAATATTACGTTCTGCCTTGGAAAGGTGTGAAGAGGAGGTTTTTTCCTCTGCATCGGTGCCTTTTGCTGCTTCTTGTGCCATATCGGTGTCCGCACTGGCGGCTTCCGGAGAGTTGTCTGTGACAGGTGCCGGGTGGAAGCCGGCCACAGAGATTCCATTCGCTGCAAGATACTGATAGACAGCATCAAACTGTGATTCCTGCAGATCCATTTCTGACAGATACCGGTGCAGCTCCTCCTTGGTCATATGGTTATCCTGTGACTGGGCGATCCGCTTGATATCCTCCATACATTCCAGTAATTTATTCTGATCCATAATATAATCCATCTCCGTTTCTATAATAATATAGTAATGTCTTGTGAATCCGATTTTAGAGAAAAAGGGGGCGTGTGTCAATAGCGGGAAAATGGGAAGAAAGAGTCGAACCTGCAATGGATCTGCAGACAGAGCGACCGGTGCGGCGAAAAGATAGTGGCTTGAAAAGCAACGAAAAAGATGGTATGCTAGTTCCGTAAACTATAAGTCGTTTTATACGAAAGGTAATGAAAAAAGGAGGTTCTTTATGAGAGTAAGAAAAAGAATTGCGGCTGTTGCGATGGCAGCTGTAATGGCATTCTCTACGGTTGCCGTACCGAATATGGCAAATGCAGAGGTGGCCTATCAGAAGAATGATGTAGTCATTGATACCTCTGCCGTACCACATACGGACAATGAGGATATTACAGTGCTGGAAGAGGGAAAGAAGATTTCAGCAAAGGCAAATGTCTGTTTTACGCTTGATGCGGATGTGGATGTACGCTGGTCTGTGACAGGTTATCCTTATGCAGGTGCGGAGGATGAAGATAGTATTTTATCAGTAGATAAATATTCCGGAAAGGTAAAGATCCCTGCAGATGCTGTAAGTGGTCAGTATACGATCACGGCTTCTGCCAACAATGCTTCCAATGCATATCAGTACAATTCTGCAAGCATTGTTATTAAAGTTGAGAACAAAAATGCTGTGGCTACCCGTGTGGTTCTCGATAAGGAAGCAATCGAGGAGCAGGCAGAAAATGTAGAGGTTGTTACAGGAGATGGAAAGGGCACGCAGGAGATCAACTGTGAGGGTGCCGTAGATGATCTTACATTATATGCAGATGTAGAGCCGGCATATCTCAATGATCAGACATATTCCTTTGATGTAGAAAATACAAAAGCGATCAGTATCAGCAATGATATGCAGCTTACTACATCCGGAGTGACAAAAGGAGATGAGATCGGAGCTTATGTCAGCGGACAGAAGGATTCCGTAGAGAAGATCCGGGTCAATGTGAAGGAGAGAGCATTCTCTTTTAAGCTTGTGAGTGATCAGGTTGCGATTGACAGACAGGCATGTACTTTCTACAACAATCATACAGCCAGACTGGAGGTTGAGGAGAATAGTGATATTGCACTGACTGAAAATGCAGGACGTATCCAGGTTGACTCCATCGAAACAGATCTGGTGCAGACAGCCGGAACAGGGTCAAATACTCTTGAGAAAACACCGGTTGTTGAGGACGGTGAAATCGTTGCCTATGATTATGAAGTATATGGTACAAAGATCGGTGATGATAATAAGCAGAGTTCGAAAGTGGCTGCAGTTATCCGTGTCAGTAAGGACAGCAGAGAGGTCTGGGTGACAACTGCAGAGGAAGAGATCACTTCTTGCGAGCCGGTAGATATTACATTCAAATATTATTATAATACCAATTTACACTCAGAGGTTACATACCGGTTTACTTTCCAGGGAAAGAATATGAAGAATGTCGGTGGAGTATCCTTGAAATTTGATGAAGAGGATATGGGAGATGTACCATATTGTGTGAAGGAAGAAAACGTAGGAAACGAGACCGCAGATGTCTATTATTTTGAAAAGAGTGGTTTGGCATCTGATGAGAAGATGATCCTTGATCTCACAAAGATGACATACTCTGATCAAAAAGGAAATAGTGCTTTTGAGGAAGCAAAGGAACATAATTTTAATGATGAGAATCTGAAATATACGATCAGCTACACTCTGAGTTCTCTGGATAGTGTTGAGAAAAGCTATCAGGCTGATATTGCAGATAGTGCATGGAATCTGACAGGAACAGGTGTCATTAAAGATCCTACACAGTTTGAATTTGCAGGAACAGGATATTTTAAACTGACACTGGAGTGCAAGGGACCGGCGGGTACGACAGTAGAGGGAAAGAGCTACATTTTCCGTGTTGTATCTTCCGCAAAGGACGTAGAGAATCTCAGCATTATGAGTTCATCTAGAGAAAATGAACCATATAATCTTGTATCTGATGAGGTAGTACATATCCGTACCGGTGAGGCATTTACACTGAGTATCGGTGATACACCTGTTACATTGGCAGATCCTTATCTGGAATGTGCATTTAGCGAGGACGGCGTTGCCAATATCCTTCGTGACAAAAAAGGCAGATTGTATGTAAGCGGTCTGAAGCAGGGCAAGATCCTGGTAACTGTAATGGGAGCTGCCGATCCTACCAAGGAGATGTCTTTCTGGCTTTATGTTAATGCAGATCAGTATACAAGTGATGCTGAAAATGACCATATGGAAATCGACTTCCGTGATGCCATTGCGGAAGGCAAGGTAAAGATGGCAGAAGGAAAATATGCGATACAGGGAAAATTCGATAAGATCCCTCTTAAACTGATCATTGGAGAGAGTGCTTCAGGTATTCCACAGGTAGCATGGTCTCTGGAGACAAAAGACGGAGCAGAAGTAAAAGATGACTATGCAACGATCGATGCACAGGGAAATCTGACAACAAAGCGTTCCGGAAATGATGTGATCGTTGTTGTTGCCAAGAAGGTAGCATCTGATGGAACGATCGGAGATGAGATCGCAAGTGCAGAAGTAGTTGTTGCAGATGTAGAAGCAACAGGTATTTCTGAGATCAGCGAGAAAGTACCGGAGGGACAGAGTCCTAAGGTGACCTCCACTTCTGTAAATAACGGTAAGGTAAACATGGGCGAGAGCTTCCAGCTCTATGCTTCAAAATATATTCCGGCAAATGCTACATCCATCAATGGTAAGACAGTACAGTGGACCAGCAAGGATCCGGATATTGCAACAGTAGATGCAGAGGGTAATGTAAAGGCTGTCAGTGTTGGAACCACAGATATCATTGCGACATATTCTAATTCCGGACTGAGCTCCAGCAAATATACTCTGACTGTTGAAAAGTCAGACGTCAAGGTAACAGGTATTGATGCAACAGATTTAATTCTGACACGTATTGATGACAAGGCAACGATCAACGCCAAGGTGCTGCCGGACAATGCAACCAATAAGAAACTTACATATGTATCTGAAAATGAAAAGATCGTACAGGTTAATTCTACCGGTCAGGTAACGGCCATGGGTGTTGGTACAACCACGATCACGATCACATCTGTATCAAATCCGGATGTTAAGAAGGTGATCAATGTAGAAGTGCAGGGTAAGTCTGATAATCCGGTTACGACCGGAACACCGAAGCCGTCTAATCCGGCAGCAGGTCAGACCTCTACACCAAATCCAAGCACAGCACCAAGTCAGAGCCCTGTACCAAGCAGCACACCTCAGGTTTCCGTAGGGCCTGCTGCAACGGCAGCACCGGATGGCGGTAATACCGTTACAACTCCGAAGGCAGCCAAGGTAGCTAAATCAGCAGTGAAGTCTGCAAAGAATGTAAAGGGTAAGAAGATCAAGCTCAAACTGAAGAAAGTACCTGGTGCAAAATATGAGATTTCATATGGCTTAAAGAAGAACTTCAAGGGAGCAAAGAAAGTAAAAACTGCAAATGTATCTTATACGATCAAGAAGCTGAAAAAGGGTAAGAAGTACTTTATCCGTGTCAGAGCATTTAAGAAAGTAAACGGAAAGACTGTTTACTCCGGATATTCTGCAGTGAAATCAGTTAAAGTAAAAAAATAATAGGATGATGCAGGGAACGAGCATAAGGAAGAGTGTAGTCCGTGCCATCCTGTAAGAATAGTAACACATCAGGGAGCAGGCTGCTGTGCCGGAAGGCATAGCAGTCTGCTCCCTGCAAAAACTCAAATGCCATATGTATTTTTGTTAAGAAATCATTAGGAATAAAGTAGTAACAAATGGAGGAGATGTTTCCGTTATAAATTATGGGAGGATGGGTTTTACTTAATAATTGCTTGTTGCATCAGTAAAAGGAGGTATTTATAATGAAAAAATGTTTAAAAAAAGTCTTGTCACTGGTGCTGTCAGCATCAATGATGATGTCTCTCGGTTCCAGCATGACATTTAATACTGCAAGTGCAAAGAACAGCAAAAATACGGTAAAAACAGAGGCAGTTGATACCGAAACACCAAGAGCATTTAAGGCAATGGTTGGTTTTCAGACCAGTAAGTATGACTGCCGTGATGGTTATAATACCAAGAATAAGAAGGCAGCAGTAGACGCTCTGTATAATGCATGGGCAAAGGATAACGGCAAAGAAGTAACAGATAAATATCAGGGTTATAATATTTATCTCAACGGTAATGTTCCAAGTGTAAACTCTAAGACAAACGAACTGAAAAAACCGG
>JALFLW010000059.1 GCA_022774505.1 Lachnospiraceae bacterium | reverse complement strand
GCTCCCAGCAGGATAAAAAAGTCATCGATGCCGAGACCATCCGTGCTGCTGTTGATAATCAGGGACTTTATTGATGAAGTTTTCAAAGTACATTTCTAAGGCTGTGACATCTGTCATGGCCTTATTTCGAAAGCAGCACCGGCTGCCCTTCAAACAAGGCTACGACAATCTGCGGTCATCCCGCTGAGAGACTGCGGCAAATGCCGGTACGGCACAATCGGAGAGAGTTTTGCACTGAAATCAAAGTGCGGTATGTACCTCCCACAATGTGCCGTCTGACATCAAGTTTCAAAGCCGACAAATCATTAAACTTAAAAACAAATAAAATATCTTTATCTTTCATTTCTTCATACTTGGCATTTATTATAGCATCAATTATAATATTATTTGTATCAATACGGTGTATGCCACAAGAACTCTTATCGCAAAATTTGTCAATAACAAAACGTACCTTGTCATACTCTTTTAAATCAATTAATGAGGATATTAGCATCATTTCATTTTTATATTCATGCTCTCTTTTTCTCTGATCAACATAGTTTTTAGACGCCTGACGATATATCTCTGTTTCTGATTTTATGCGTTCAAAAAAAAGTTTGTCTTCATTTATCTGTGATTCCCTTACTAATATTCCATATATTAAATAAAACACTACAATATTCATTGACAACATCCCAAATGCAATACATAACAGAATATTTTTTTGCTTAACACTGTTGATTTCATTAAAATTGATATAAATAGAAAGAATTGAAACAATAGAAAAAATAGGAAAAACAGAAAATTTAATCCATTCAAACTTAGTTAAAACCTCCAAATTTTCATTTTTTATATATTTTTTCAAAATAATAATGATACAAAAAACGAGCATCTGACTAACTGATCCCATCATTAAACTCATATTTGAAGAAACAATTTCCGAAGTAGATGCATTTGAAATGAAATTTTGCGATACAATCAACAATCCATAATCAGTGGCAAAACATAATCCATGGTACAACAAAAACAAAAAAAATCCTTTACACAATTTTAATTTAAAATAATAACATGCATAGAAACCTCCCAAAATTATAATTAAAATCTGTTTTAAAACAATTATTTTTGAAAATACGATCGAAACAATATATTCCAACAAAACAAAAGATACAATTGAGAAAAAACATTACTATTATTTTGAAATCTCTTTTTTGCAAATATCTCAATAAACATCTTGCATAATATTACATATAAAACCGTGTAAACAACTCCGTAAATATATAATTCCATTATACTTCCCCTTGATATAAAATATATTCTTCTTTAGCATTAGAATATTTTGACTGAGAAACGCTTAAAGTTTTCACTTCACTTACACCCTCTGTCAATGTAACCACATACCGCTCTATTGATTCGACATATTTTAAATTCACTAAATAACTTTTGTGAATTCTACAAAATCCAAATTTACAAATATGCTCATCAATATTATCTAACTTTTCATACATAGACATTTTGGGGTTTAATCCTTTTCTAAAATGAAAGGTCAATTTATGCAATGAACTCTCTATATATACGATCTCATTTAAGTCTACAGTCTGTGTCCCTTCGATAAATTCAAATGATTGTCTAATTCTGTTAAAATTTTTTTGCATAAAAATAGTATCTAAACATTCTGCTAATGAATCTTTCAAAGAATTACCGTCCTTCAGAAGGTATCGAATTGCATTTACTTTATATCCTTCTAACGCATAGCTTAAAAAGGCTGTCACAAAAACAATTGATATCCGATAAGAATATTGTCTAATCCGTTTTGCTGTCTCTATTCCATCCAATTCTGACATATTAATATCTAAAAAAACAATATCATATTCTTCTATTTTTCTCTTAATACATAGAAAATCTGTTCCAGAAACAAAAGTATCTATTATATATTCATATCCGTGATTTGTCATATATTGGACAATGATATTTTTCTCCAGAAGCAAATACTCTTGTTCATCATCACAAATCGCAATTCTAACCATTCTTAATCTCCTTAATCAACCTATTGTGATAGGTTATACTAGTGGCTAATGCAATGCCAGCCCCAGTTACAATAAATTTCCATTCCGACAAACAGCACTATAGAAATCATGAATATTTTCATAAACATTTCAGTTCTTTTTTCAGTCATTCCTCTCATATTTTGGCCTGGATATGTAACCGCTTTCCCGCACTTATACAAAATATTAACAACAAGTGCAAACATACTATTTACTAAAATTGTTTCATAATTGACGGTCATAAATATTTTTTAGAAAAACTATATTAATTATATAACATTTTTTCTTTTTTTTCCATAGAAAAAAGCACCCTATAAATATATCCACAGGATGCTCCTCTTTTTTAGATTTACTCTTTCTCATCAAAACGGAATATCTTTCATTTTTTATCAACCGGCATATTCCCCTCCTAAAATACTATCATCGGATCTTACTCCGCATGAGCATTATAACTCTCGGAAAATGGTTCTATGATTTCTGCTATTATCTGTAGCTATTTGGGGGGCTATTTTCTGCAACAGACGTCCTTCTTGCCTATTTATCTTCATCGATGTATAATGTTTTCATCACCAGTTCCGGGAGGAGTATGGCCTTGCTGTATTGTCGGTGTCCGGTCTCAAACTGTATTATCCCGTGAACACACGACAGCTGGTGTTATCTTTATGCAGATTTTAATCTCCCATTTCTATATAATCATCTCCATGCGGTGTTCCATGATACAATGCTACCCCATACACAGCCACACCGATCATTACAAGCAATAAAAGCACACTGACTACAATCTTCTTAGAATTATCTTTTCTCTTCATAATAGTTACCCATTCCTTTCTGTTCAGTCCATAAATTAAGACTGCAGGCACTAATCACCTCATCCCTGCCGTTATCCTTACTCATTACAAGAATAGCAGACAATTCTTTCAAAATCCGAAGCTTTTTCTTAAGAAAAGATTATTTTTTTCTTACATCGTATTATAACTGCAGCCCCCTTGGGATACAGGCAGCTGACATGATCTATCCGCATAATTTTCTCTCTCTTTGTTTCCAGCTGACAAAACCGTATAAATCATAAAAAAAGAAAATAACAAAAATAACAATAACTGATATATAGCGCGAATCCTTAAGGGCTGCCAATATCCAGAGAACGATCAGCACAATATCATTTGCTGCATATCCCACTGCATAATAAGATGACCTGAGCATTGTAAGGGAAGCCGCAAAAAAGCTGGTTGTCACAGATATTGTACTAAAGATTATATTCGGTGTGTTTAATGCGGCCAGGATCTGAAAAAACACAACGGTAACGATTACTGCACTGAGTATAAGCATACATACATGTTTTATTGTTAATTTTTGTATTTCAACTTCTTTCCCGCTGGCAGAAGGATTTCTTATCCATGTTATGGTTGAAACGCCTATGCAGGAAGCGATCAATGTAAGCAGATCAAAACTTACAGATAAAACATTGGACAATATAATTATTAATAATGATCCAATCCATACCCCCCATTCTATTTTTGTCAAACTTTTCATTGGATTGCTCATATGCACCTTTAATCTCCTTCCCAGATATCTAAGAGCTCCTCCTTTCCCGCCACTCTATCCTGCATTTCGTATATTTTCATTTTCCCTCCCTATATACTATATATCCGGATCAATCCATTGCTTCCACTAAGATAAGCACTCCTGATTTCATCTGAATACGTGCTTGTGTGGAATTTTCTGCCAGCTCATTGCTAATTGCCCTGGCAATACCGACCCTCAACGTAAAATCTGTAATTTCATATTTTAATCCACGAAGTGTCACTCCTGTCACTTCATTGGTAAGCGGAAGCAGGGAAAGATATTTTCCATAAAATTCTTCTCTGGTGATCACAGTCTCCTGATCGATCAAACGTATACGATTCCTGCTGTCAATAATATAAGCCGGTATCCCTGTCTTTAATGGCAGCATGAGTATATTCACATTTGCCAGAAAATGATCTAGTCTTCCCCCTGTAGCTCCCAAAATATCAATGCTCTCTGCTCTTTGTTCAATAATCCATTCAATCACAAGCTGAGTATCTACATAATCCTTCTCCGTAGGATAGCGGAGCCATTCACAGTTCTCTGCCCCTGCGACTTCTCCTGCTTTATATTTTTTCAATATTTCAGGATCCACACTGTCAAAATCTCCCATGAAATAACGAACCGGCATACCTAGCCGGTATGCCGTATTTAGTCCGGAATCTGCACAGATAACCGTATCATATTTTTTTAAAGATGTATATTGGCGGACAAAATTTGTATCAATTTTTCCACCACTGATCAATAAAACTTTCCCTAACATTTTATTTACTCCGTTCTCTTCTAAGATCCCTGACGGAAGCCTCAAATTCTTTCCGTTCTCTCTGTTTTTGGATCTGCCTTCTTTGTATATCATAAATATAACGGATCAGTTTCTGATCAGCCTCTTCATATATACATCCATAATAAAAATGATATTTACGGTTTCCTTTCGCTTTGTCATCCACTCTGACCACAGAGGAACGCACCAACAGTGGACCATAATCAGAAGGGATCTGACAATAAAAGCTGTTCTCTATCTCTAATTCCTCATTAGAATAGAAACCCATTCCGGATTCACTGATATCATGAACCAGACCGCGTACTTTCTTTTCCACAGCTTCTTTCATCGGAACCATACGAAGCCTTTTTTCTATGAATACCTTGCCGGATCTGTCATCCTCTTCCTTCTCAAGCTCCACACCATTTCCGTCAACAATCGCTTCATACTCCTCTTTTACTAAAGGAGCATAAGAAAATCTCTGTCTGCTTCCGGGCACCTGATAAAATCCAATCTGCACTTCCTCATCAATATTCACTCTGTACGCCTGTCTTCTATTAAATGACTGCCCTTTATTTATGATCTCAAAATAGTGAACCGGCTCATCATCTAACAGCCCCAATCCTGCTTTGACATTGAGCCATTCCCACATCTGATCCTCTCCTCTGTAGACGAGACGGATCTTATCCTCCGGACGAAACTTAAATGCCCTTCCCCCGGCCATAATTGCCGTAAGACATATCTTCTTCACTCCCGTTTTTTCCACCTTGCTGACCAGACGATAGCGGTAGCCTTCCCGGTCAACATAAATCTCCATTGTTTTGCCTAGTGCGATATTTTCAAGAAGCACCGGCGATCACCTCCTGTAAATCCCTTACATTCTCTTCAATCTTCCCGCGAAAAACTGCAGTTCCTGCCACAGCAATATCTGTCCCATTTTTAATTATTTCTTTAAGATTTTCGCGATTTACTCCTCCGTCAAATTCAATTTTAAAAGAATATCCTCTTTCTTTTCGAATCTGATCTAAACCCTTCACCTTCTCCAAAGTTTCGGTTATAAGCTTCTGCCCTCCGAATCCCGGCTCTACTCCCATGACCAGTATCATATCTATCTGATCCAGATATGGCTCCAAAATATCTATGGAGGTCGCAGGATTAATGCTAAGTGCTTTTTTGACCGGATACTGTGCCATAGCGTCTATCGTCGCCTGAACGTCTTCACACGCCTCCACATGGATCGTAATACTATCTGCCCCGGCATCAACAAATTCCTTAATATAGCGCACCGGCTCCTGTATCATCAAATGCACATCAAAAAACAGACCACATTCCTTTCTAATGGATCTGATCACCGGCATCCCAAAAGAAATAGAAGGTACAAACATCCCATCCATCACATCAATATGGAGAACCTTGGTTCCGCTGTGTTCTATTAGTTGCAGCTGTTCTCCCAAATGCGTAAAATCAGCCGATAAAATTGACGGTGCTAATTCGCTCATAATGATACCATGCCTTTCTTCAAAAATATATTTAATATTTTTTCTGTTGACGCAATTCCTCATAAAACTGCTTATAATTTTCATATCTTTCCAAAGGAATACTGCCCTCTTCTACTGCTTTTTTTACACCACAATCCGGCTCATTGATATGAACGCATCCCAAAAATCTGCATTGCACTGAAACTTTTTCAAATTCCGGATAATATTGCCTTAAGTCCTCCTTTTCCAATGCCGGAAGACGTAAAGAAGTAAATCCCGGTGTATCCATTATATACGTATCCTTCCCAATGCAAAAAACCTCTGTATGCCGGGTTGTATGCCGCCCTCTTTTTATTTTTCTGCTGATCTCTCCTGTTTCCATCTGAGCTTCCGGAAATAGAATATTCATCACAGAGGACTTTCCTACACCTGAAGGGCCTGCCATCACTGTCGTTTTCCCTGTGAGCAGACTACGCAGCTTCTCCAGACCTGTTCCATTTACCGTACTGGTAACGATCACATCCGCTCCACAATGTCTGTATTGTGTCAGAATATTTTGAATCTCGTCTTCCTGCTGATCATCACATTTATTAAAACAGATCACTACCGGAATATCCTGCGTCCGCATCATCAGCAAAAACCGATCCAAAAGATTTAGATTAGGCTTCGGATAGGACAAGGCAAATACCACAACAGCCTGATCAACATTTGCCGATGCCGGACGAATCAGTGCATTTTTTCTGGGTAATATTTTTTCAATATTTCCCAGCCTTTTCTCTTCATCCAGCATTTCAAATTCTACATTGTCTCCAACAAGAGGTTTTATATTCTGGTTCCGAAAGATTCCTTTTGCCTTACATTCTATTAAAATATCAAAAGCCGCATCCTCCGGATGAATATAGTAAAATCCCCCTATTCCTCGAATGATCTTTCCTCTCATCATTTAGCCACTTTTTGGAAATCTACCGTATAGTTACCGATATTCTGTCCATCCTTGCTGATTGAAATTGTTCCGCTGTTTTCACTCCAGCCCTTAACCGGAAATTCCTTTGGGAAATCATCATAACTTAATGTTCCGCTCCATACAGACTGTGTCTTTCCATCCTGACTCAGGACGACCTTAAACATTGCCGGATCGTCATCTTCACTTTCAAACGGATTGTCACTGACAGTAACACTTCCCTCATAGCTATAAGATACCGTACTGTTCTGTTTTGGTGTTGCCGTTGGCTTCACCTGCTTAGGTCCCATACTTACTGAGTACTGTACAGTACTTCCTCTCTCAACCTTAGAACCATTTTTCTGGGTCTGACTAATGACAAGACCTTTTGTTTTATCCGAATAAATGTATGTCACCTTAGATTTTAATCCTGCTGATGCCAATCTCTCCGCAGCGACAGATTCTTTCTTTCCTACCAGATTTGGCACTACGACCTGATCTCCCTCTGCCCCCTGACTGACCACAAGATTGACACTGGTTCCTTCATCCACACTGGAGCCAATGACCGGATCAGTACTTATAACATTGCCTTTTGCAACTGTATTACTATATTCCTCGGTGACAGAACCAACCTTGAGCTTTGCAGCTTCAATCAGTCTGCGTGCCTCTGTCTCTGTTTTGTTAGCAACATCAGGAATCGTCACCCCGGAATTATCCTGACTGTAATAAATCGTAATGCGGGCACCCTCATCTACCATCTCACCCTCTGCCGGCTCCTGATCAGTTACAACATTCGGTGTCTCACTGGATTCTACCGGCTTCAGCTGCCAATGAAGCTTGCTGTCCGTCAGCATCTGCTCTGCCTCTTCCAGACTCTTTCCCACAATGCCAGGCACCTGAACCTGACCGTCCTCTGCTACAACGGCAGTGGCAGTCGGCTCTGATGTTGCAGATGTAACCTCAGCTGCCTTCTTTCCGGAGTGTCCCCACCATCCTGCAAATTTACCGACTATCAATATAATTCCTATAATTATAATGACAGCAACAACAGCACTGCATATTTTTAAGATCTTTTCCAGCTTCGGATCAATTCCATCATCCTCATAATTCGGTTCTTCCTCATACTCTTCATGAATCGGCTCTACATTACGGGATGCCTCCTTGATCGCATTTAATTCGAGATCTGATATTTTCTTCGTAGGCGAGGGATCAACTGTCATCGTCTCCAGCTTCACATACTCTCCATCCGGCTCGTCAACCGCACGCTTCAGATCTGCGATCAATGCCGCTGCATTCAGATAACGCAGCTCCGGTTTTTTCTGCATACATTTGCGGACAATTTTAGACAGGCTCATCGGAATCTCAGGATCCAGTTCATGAAGTGCCGTTGCTTCCTCCTGAATATGGGATAATGCCACTGCCACCGTACTGTCCCCCTCAAACGGAACATTACCGGAAAGCATTTCATACATTGTCACACCCAGAGAATAAATATCACTCTTCTCATCACTGTAACCACCTCTTGCCTGCTCCGGACTGATATAATGTACAGATCCCATTGCATTGGAGGTAATTGTATTAGATGTGGCAGCTTTTGCAATACCAAAATCTGTCACCTTAACCTTTCCCTCTTTGGAAATGATAATATTCTGTGGCTTAATGTCCCTATGAATAATATGATTGTCATGAGCAGCTTCCATTCCCTGTGCGATCTGCACAGCAATCCCTACTGCTTCATTGACATCAAGTCTCCCCTTTTTTTCAATAAATTTTTTAAGGGTAATTCCTTCTACCAGCTCCATTACTATATAATTATAGCTTTCATCCTCATCAACATCATATACATTTACAATATTCGGATGAGATAATCCTGCCACTGATTGTGCTTCTGCACGGAACTTAGCTACAAATTTTGCATCACTGCTGTATTCCTGGCGCAACACCTTGATCGCTACAAAGCGGTTTAATCTATGATCCTTCGCTTTGTATACATCTGCCATTCCGCCTGAACCCACTTTATCTATAATTTCGTAACGATCACTAATCATCATACCCGGACCTATCATGCTCTTCCTCCAATCTAAACCTGAACAAGTACGGCGGTGATATTGTCACTGCCTCCATTGAAATTTGCCTGATCAATCAATTTATCTCCTGCTTCCTCCAGTGACTCCGCATGACGGATGATATATTCTATCTCTTCATCCTCAACCATATTCGTCAATCCATCACTGCAAAGCAAGATCACGTCTCCCGGACGCACCTGTAATTCAAAATAATCTGCCTGAACCATCTCATCAATTCCCAGTGCACGGGTAATTATATTTTTCTGCGGGTGCACTCTGGCTTCGCTTTCTGTTATATTTCCTATCTTAACCATTTCCTCAACCAATGAATGGTCTGTTGTAATCTGCTGTAATCCATCCCGCAATAAATATAAACGGGAATCGCCAATGTTGGCAACATAAAGAGTCTCCTCCTGTAATGTACATGCCACCATCGTGGTTCCCATGCCCTCGTATTCAATATCCTGTTGTGCTGATTCATAGACTACACTATTTGCATAAGTGATCGCTTCTTCAAAAATTGTCACCGGTGTCTTACTGGTGCTCTGTTCAATCTGCGATACCATATTTTCAATACATAATCTTGATGCACGGTCTCCTGCCTTATGGCCACCCATCCCATCGGCAACAATAAACAGATTTCGGAAACTACCCACTGAGCTGTCGCTGCAAAACAAACTGTCCTGATTCATAGATCGTTTGATCCCGACATCTGTCTTTGAATATGACTTCATGTAGTTTCCCCTCCTTTGTCTTTATTTGTACTTATTTTTACATACTTACACATGATAATACATAATACATATTACTATAGTGTCTCCAAAAAGGCAAGTAAAATCAAGGCATCTGCATCATTTCCGATTTTTATTTCTCAATTGACCACATGCCGCATCAATATCACTTCCCATTTCTCTTCGAATTGTTACATTAATATGCTCTCTTTCCAGAACCTCCTGAAACTCTCTGATATTCTGTGGTACCGATCTTTGTCCCATTCTTCCTTCCACAGCATTTAAAGGTATCAGATTCACATGGCACAGCATCCCTCTTAACAGCCCGGAAAGCTCTCCTGCATTTTCCCTGCTGTCATTTGTCCCCTGTACCAGCGTATATTCAAATGTTACACGCCGTCCCGTTTTTTGTATATATTTTTTGCACGCATCGATTATTTCTCTCATCGAAAAGCTGTCGGCCACCGGCATCATCTGTCTGCGTATGCCATCATTGGGAGCATGAAGAGAGATTGCAAGTGTAATTGTCAGATCTTCCTCCATCAGATCATATATCCGCGGTACGAGTCCGCAGGTAGAGAGTGTGATATTACGCTGACTGATATGAAGACCATTTTCATCGGACAGCATCCGAATAAAACGAACGACATTTTCATAATTATCTAACGGTTCTCCAATCCCCATAATGATCACATTGGAAACTCTCTCTCCTGTATGTCTCTGTATTTCATATATCTGGTCTAAAATTTCCGAAGTTTCCAGACTTCTTGTAAGCCCACCGACAGTAGACGCACAGAAACGACAGCCCATCCGGCAGCCCACCTGTGATGAAACACATACACTGTTTCCGTGATGATACTTCATGAGTACAGTCTCCACCATATTACCGTCTCTGAGTTCCATAAGATATTTTCTGGTTCCGTCTTTTTTGGATATCTGTTCTCTCCGTATTGATACACTTCCCAAAACACATTCTTTTTTCAAACGCTCACGAAAGGTTTTGGATAGATCCGTCATCTCTTCAAAATCTTTTACAAGCTTTTGATGCATCCACGAATAAAGCTGTTTTGCACGAAATTTCTTTTCACCAAGACTTTCAACAAATAACCGGAGATGCTCCATATCCATACTTTTGATATCTGTCATTTCCATTATTTCTCTGTCTCCTTTCGCCGAAATGCAGCCAAAAAGAATCCATCTCCTCCGGCCATATCCGGCAGGATCTGAATATGCTCCCCCTGCACCTTTTCCTTCAGGATATCCGGAAGTTTTTCCTGAAGAGGAATCGGTTCCAACGGCAGATTGCCGGCGATCCAGGCAGCCTGCTCCTCATTCTCTTCCGGAGCTATTGTACATGTACTATACAATAATACCCCGTCTTTTTTCAGATACCTGTATACATTTTGAAGGATCTCCCTCTGCTGTCCGGCCAAAGCTTTTATATCTTTCGGCCGCGTTTTATACTTGATATCCGGCTTATGACCTATGACACCCAGTCCTGAACATGGCAGATCAGCGACTACAACATCTGCTGTATTTTCCCATTCCGGTATAAATTCTCTCGCATCCTGTTTCTTTAATTTTACATTATGAAAGCCTGTACGTATCAGATTCTGCCGGATCAACGTGACTTTATCTTTTGTTATATCACATGCTCTGATCAGCCCCGATCCCTTCATTTTGTCTGCAAGGTGGATTGATTTTCCTCCCGGTGCAGCACAGACATCTATAACAACGCTATCCTCTTTTACCGGTGCTATCTCCCCAACGATCAGGGAACTTTCATCCTGCACCTGTACCCAGCCTTTTTTAAATGCCTCTAATTCGTCCAGACTGCCATATCCCCTGATACGAAGTGCTGATGAAAAAACCTTTCCTTCCTCCACCTTCACTCCCTGTGCATTCAGGGAAGATACAATCTCCTCTCCGGAAGCATTCGTATAATTACATCTCAGTGATATCCCCTTATCATCATCCAGAAAACCTGCTAATATTTCTTCCGTTTCTGCCATCCCATACTGTTCCATAAACCTTGCAACGATCCATTCCGGCATAGAATACCATATAGATAAATGCTTCACCGGATCTTCCTTAGCCTTTGGATATGGTGTATCCTGATAAAAGCGGATCACATTGCGTACCACACCATTTACAAATCCCTTTAAAGGGATCAGATGATTCGTACATGCAAGCTTAACCGCTTCATTACATGCCGCACTATCCGGAACCTGATCCATGTACATCACCTGATACACTGCCATCCGAAGTATTTCTCTCACCACAGGCTTCTGCTTGTCGATCGGCAGCTTAGAATATCTGTTGATCACATAATCAATTTCTATACATCTTTCTACGGTTCCTTCTACTAAACGCTTTAAAAATGCTCTGTCTCTGCGGTCCATGGTCTGATATTTTTTCATCATTTTATGGAGAACCTTGTCACAATATTCTCCATTTTCCATTATATCGACCATTGACTCCAAGGCAATCTGGCGAACAGATTTATCCAAATTATATGTTTTGACATTCCCGTTTTTTTTCTGTCTATCCTGCGGCATTCCCTATGCTTCCTCCGTATTCTGGTTCCTAGTATGTTCTTCCGGATCTATGATGATCATCCGTCTTATTATGAAAGTATCGTACCTGTCTGCAATGGATATCCTCTTAGGAAATCTTCTGCTGTCATTCTTTTTTTCCCTTCAAGCTGCAGACTATTTACCAAAAGCTGTCCTTCCCCTGTCTGGATCGCAAAAGTCTTTTTCCTTACCTCCACAATCTCTCCCGGTTTTCCTTTTGGTGCCTCTTGTGCCACATCAGCATCCCACAGTTTCAGCATCTTACCGTTTAAATGGGTATATGCACTCGGCCATGGATTTAAGCCTCTGATCAGACGCTCTATCTCACGGGCACTCTTCTTGAAATCAATCTCTCCAAGTGCTTTTGAAAGCATCTTTGCGTAAGTATGTCTGTCATTGTCCTGAGGTACCGGCTCAAGCTCTCCCCTCTCTGCCAATTCCAGAGCCTGCAACATCAGAGGACCGCCAAGCTGCGATAATTTTTCAAACAGACTTCCCCCCGTCTCCTTCGGAGACAACTCATACCGCTCCACTAAGAGGATATCTCCCGTATCCAGCCCTTTATCCATCTGCATAATGGTAACACCGCTCTCCCTGTCTCCATCAATCACTGACCACTGGATCGGGGCTGCCCCGCGAAGTTTTGGCAGCAGTGAGGCATGTACATTCATACAACCGTACTTTGGCAGTTTCAGGACTGTTTCTGGCAGTATCTGACCAAAAGCGGCTACCACGATCACATCCGGTGCCAGCTTTTGAAGCTCCGGTAAAAACTCCGGATCCTTCACTCTCTCCGGCTGAAAAACACAAATCCCGTTTTCTACCGCCTTTTCTTTGACAGGTGACGGCTGCAGCCGGCCACTGCGTCCCTTCGGTTTATCCGGCTGCGTCACTACACCGATGACCTCATGTCTGCTGTCGATCAATGCCTGTAAGGTCGGTACGGCAAAATCCGGTGTTCCCATAAATACTACTCTCATAATCTATCTTCCTTCCTTATTCCACCTCAAGATCCGAATTATTCATCAACTCTCCCTCGACCAGAGAGACATATAATTCTCCGTCCAGATGTGCAACTTCATGCTGCAGGGCTCTTGCCAAAAGCTCTTCTCCCTCCACAAATATCTCTTCCATATTTTCATTTAGGGCTTTTACTTTACAATAATTTGCCCTTGTCACAACTCCCGTTTTTCCCGGGACTGACAAACATCCCTCATAGCCAGTCTGCTCACCTGATTTCTCAATGATCTCCGGATTAATAAGAATGATCGGATGATCTCCCTCCGGTGTTACATCAATGACAACAATACGTTTCAGAACACCAACCTGTGGTGCTGCCAGACCTACTCCCTGTGCGTCATACATAGTCTCCAGCATATCCTCGATGAGAGTCTGGATCCTTGGTGTCATCTTTTTTACCTCTCTTGATTTCTGATATAAAAGATCATCACCTATCGTTCTTATTGTCCGAAGTGCCATAATGTTACCTGCCTTTCCTGATATTTTCTTTTTATCTGTGCTCATAGATTAAAGTCAAACTGAAGTCTGCAATCCCGGTATTCCTCCTGCAGGTCCATATAATGCTCCAATGCATTTTTCATCTGCCGAAGTACCCGGTAATCCTGACATTTTGCATAGATCATATATCTGTATATATCCTTTGCTTTTGAAAGAGAAGCCGGTGCCGGTCCCAGTATGACCGCCTGATCATACTTTTTCATCTGTTGTACCACTTTTTGGGCAAGCTGCACCGCATGCTCCATTCTTTCGGAAAGCACCAATACTCCAAGTATATTAGAAACCGGCGGATAATGCAAGATTTGTCTCTGCACAAGCTCCTGTTCATAAAATTCCTGATAATCCTGATCCGCTGCCGCTTCAATACTGTAATGATCAGGCTGATATGTCTGCAGCACTACATCTCCCGGTTTTTTCCCCCGCCCTGCTCTTCCCGCAGCCTGCGCTAAAAGCTGGTATGTTCTCTCGGCAGAACGATAATCGCCCACGTTTAATGATAAATCTGCCGCTAATATCCCCACCAGTGTAACATTCGGAAAATCATGTCCTTTCACGATCATCTGTGTCCCAATAAGTATGTCTGCCTCTCCGGATGCAAAGCTTTGAAGAATCCTCTCATGTCCTTCCTTACCGGTAGTAGTATCTGCGTCCATACGCAGCACGGATGCCTGTTGAAATCTTTCCTTCACAAACTGTTCCACTTTTTGTGTTCCGATCCCAAAGGTACCGATATATTTTGACCCACATTTCGGACATACCTCCGGCATCATTGTCTCATACCCACAATAATGACATACCAGCTCCCGCAGCCTTCCATAATGCATATGTGCCGTCAAAGATACCGAACAATGCGGGCACTTCATTACTTCTCCGCACTTTCTGCAGGATACGGAGCCTGCATAGCCTCTCCGGTTCAAAAACAATATGATCTGCTCTCTTTTTTTCAACCGGTCTTCTACCAGCTCCGTTAATTTTGTGCCAAATATCGATCTGTTTTTTTTCGCCATTTCCTCCCGCAGATCTGTAACCCACACCTTAGGAAGCACTGCTCCTGTTGCCCGGTGCGTCATTGTAAATAATTGATATCTTCCCATCTGTGCCCTGTAATAAGACTCCATAGAGGGGGTGGCAGAACCAAGTATCACGCTTGCTCCCGTCATAGAAGCACGATGAACTGCTACCTCTCTTGCATGATATTTGGGCGGCATCTCACTCTGATAGCTTGTCTCATGCTCCTCATCGATCACGATCAGGCCAAGCCTTTCAAAGGGCGTAAATAAAGCTGACCTCGGCCCGATCATTATATCAATTTCCCCGGATTTAGCTCTTTCAAACTGATCAAACTTTTCTCCTTGTGACAATCTTGAATGCATTACCGATACTCTTTTCCCAAACCTCCGGTAAAACCGGCTGACTGTCTGAAAGGTCAGAGCGATCTCCGGTATCAGAACAATGACTTGCTTTCCCTGAGCGATCACCTGCTGAATGATCCTCATGTAAACCTCTGTTTTTCCACTCCCTGTCACCCCATGGATCAAATACGTCTTTCTCTCCCCATCCTGATACTCTTTTCCTATTGTATCTACGATATGCTGCTGCTGCTCATTCAAAACAGGTATCTGTTCGTCCCTGCTGTCTATATGGATCGGATCACGATACTGCCTGGTCTTGTCAATCCTGATAATTCCCTGCTCCTCCATCCCCCGGAGTGCTGACGCTGTCACCTTATATTTTTTTTGCATTACAGAATAATCAATTCCTTTTTCAAAATCTTCCTGATCAAGCATTGCCTGGAGTATCCTGACTTTTGCTTTATAATGCTTTGCGGCATACTCCTGCATTACCATTTCCATCTCCGTCCGCATCAGGCAGGGATAGACTGTCCTGCTAACCACCTTTTTTATTTCCCGCTTCACGGGAAGTACTGCCTTTATGGCATCATTCATCGTTGAGCCATAGTTTTCTTTTATCCAATAAGCAAGGGAAAGCAGGTGTGATTCCGCAACCACTCCCTGCTTTACTATTTCCTTTATTTTCTTAGTTTTTGCAATATCATATTTCGGCTGCTGTGATAATCCAATGATATATCCCTTCAGCTCTCTGTTTCCATTTCCAAACGGAATCACAACCATTGCCCCGATAACGGCATCGGAAACCAGCTCCTCAGGTACAATATATTGAAACGGACGATCCAGACTTTTTACCGAAATGTCAACGATCACATCTGCAAATACCATTCTAACCCTCCAGCCACAAATCTACCGCATGAAATGTAATATTTTCACACGATTCCTCCGATAACGATCCACTTGTAAATCTCTGACCGCATATTTATTTTATAAAATTGCCATCCCGGACAACGTCTGCCACCAGTTCTCTCTCATCCATATGATGCTTTTTCCCCTTTATTTCCTGATAGTCTTCATGTCCTTTTCCGGCAAGAACAATTACGTCGCCCTCTTTTGCATTTTCGATCGCATAACGGATTGCCTCAGCCCGGTCAATAATCGTAATATACTCTCCATCTGCCTTTTTCACTCCGGTCACAATGTCATCCAGAATCGCCTGAGGTTCTTCATTCCGCGGATTATCCGATGTTACAATAGTAAGGTCTGCCAATTTGGACGATACCTCTCCCATTTGAAAACGTCTGTCTCTGGAACGATTTCCTCCGCATCCGAACAAACATACTAATCTTTTAGGCTTATATTCCTTTAATGTCGATAATAAGCTTTCCAGACTCATAGCATTATGTGCATAATCAATCATAAGTGTAAATTTTGAAGAAACCGGGACAATCTCAACGCGTCCTTTTACGCGGATCTTGGCAAGGGATTCCAGAATAGTCTCTTTCTTCACGCCAAAGTGACGGCAGATCGCAATTGCGGTCATGGAATTGTAAACACTAAACTTTCCCGGAATATCAATCTCCACATCCATGTCAAGCTTTCCACTCATATGATACGCAACTCCCAATGTTCCTCCTTTATCTGTCAGATGCACAGCAGAAGCACAAAGATCTGCATCCTCAGAAAATCCATATGTTTCTACCTCGCAGGTATGTCCCTGTAAGATCTCTTCCAGATGAGAATCATCTGCATTAAAGATTCCCTGACGGCACTGTCTGAAAAGCAGGCTTTTACAATGAATATAATCTGCCAGATCTTTATGTTCATTCGGACCAATGTGATCCGGCTCCAGATTCGTAAAAATACCGTAATCAAATGTAAATCCACTGACACGGTGTAGCATAAGCCCCTGAGATGATACCTCCATCACAACACACTTGCATCCGGCATCTGCCATCTTACGGAAATACTCCTGTACCATATATGACTCAGGTGTTGTATTGGCAGACGGAATCTTTTCCTCTCCAATGATCGTTTCTATGGTTCCGATCAGTCCCGTCTTGTACCCGGAATGTTCCAAAATAGAACGCACCATATAGGTTGCTGTGGTCTTTCCCTTCGTTCCCGTAATGCCAATCGTCGTCAATTCTCTTGCCGGATGACCGAAAAAGGCAGCAGATGCCTGTGCCAAAGCCAGTCTTGTATCCTTAACACGGATCACGGTAACATCCTCATCTACCGCAACCTCCTTTTCCACGATCAAAACCGGGCATCCCTTTTGTGTCACCTCCGCTGCAAAGTCATGTCCATCTCTCACAGCTCCACAGATGCACACAAACACAGCTCCCGGAGCCGCCTTACGTGAATCATAGATCAGAGCGGATATCTCCTGCTGTATATTTCCCTGTGTCACCTCATATTCCATATCCTCTAATAAGCTTTTTAACTGCATTTTCAACTTCCTTTCCTTTGATCATATTTCTGCCAGCACTTCTTCACTTATCTCTCCATCAAACACAACTGCTGCCGGTCCTGTCATCCATACGGTATCCTTCTGTCTGTCATAAAATATTTCCAGATCTCCTCCCAAAAGATGAACCGTCAAATGCTCATCCGTTTTCCCGTTCAAGACACAGGCTACTGCAGATGCACAGGTTCCTGTCCCACAGGCGAGCGTTTCTCCGGAGCCTCTCTCCCAGACTCTCATATTGATCTCATTTCGATTGAGCACCTGCACAAACTCTGTATTGATCCTGTTTGGAAATAAAGGATGATTTTCAAAATGCGGTCCAATCTTCTCCAGATCCAAAGAGGCCGTGTCGTCTACAAATGTTACGGCATGCGGATTTCCCATAGATACTCCTGTCATATTATAGATTTTTCCATTTACCTCTACAGGTTCATCAATGAATCTTTCTTTGTCAGAATCTATCGGTATCTGCGATGGTTTCAAAACAGGAGAGCCCATATTTACCTTTACAAGAGCCACTTTCCCGCCCTCTACCGTCAATTCCAGATATTTTATCCCGCCCTTTGTTTCCACAGAAATATTTGTCTGATCCGTAAGACCGTAATCATATACATATTTTGCCACACAGCGGATCCCGTTTCCACACATTTCTCCCTCTGATCCATCCGCATTAAACATCACCATTCTAAAATCCGCTTGATCGGAAGGACAGATCAATATCAGTCCATCTGATCCAACCCCGAAATGACGGTCGCTGACAAACTTTGATACCGCTGACGGCTTTTCAAGCATTTTCTCCATACAATTAACATATACATAGTCATTGCCACATCCATGCATTTTTGTAAATTTCATAAGCACACCAACCCTTTCTGTCAATAATAAAAATATCCCTCTCTCATCCCAATTGGGAATGTTTTTCTCTTCTAAAGTTTCGTGTTGCATTTTGCCTTTACTAAAGTATACACAACAATATATGCAATAAATACACAAATATTGCGTCATACCTTGCATTCCGTGCTATCATCAAATTGAATGCCATACCCTTTGCCATAGTAATTCCTGATCATAACCGTAGTCTCCGACAGCTTGCCCCTAAGCTTTCTTATCATCGCCTCACAGGCATTCTCTGTCTTTTCATCCTGTTTCTTCCAGATCAGAGCCAACAGCCTTTCTTTTTCCACCATCCCCGGTCCCTCCGTCAACAGTAAATGCAGCAGCCTGTACTCTGTCGGTGTCAATCCCAGATACTCTCCCTTCCACCGATAATCCATCCGATCTTCTTTCTCTATCAGATCATGATAATAATGAAAAGATCCTGTATCCCTTTTTAGCAGATCAAGAATCCTCTGAATCCTCAGCAGCACAATGGGTGCCGGTGTATCTTCTCCAAAATAATCAGCAATACCGGCCTCCAGACACATGATTTCTTCATAATAATTTTCTCTGTCTCCATAACCTGCCACAAACACAGGTAGTTCCAAATTTCCAAATTTTTGAAGTATTTCCGGTTCCAATCCCCATTTATACAAGATTACCGCATCATACCGACCGTCCGGCAAAAGAGGATCTCCCTCTTTCTTTCCATACTCTGATATTTTTATACAAATACCGGCTCCCTCCTGTCGAAGCCTCTCTATAAAATCCTCATCTTCTCGCAATTTTCCGGTCAATACCAGCAGCTGCATATCCCGCCTCCTCCAGCTTATCTAGTTGTGATCCAAAATCTTCTATTCCTATTTTTCCCCGCAGCAGCCTCTTCCTGAAGCAATGATATTCCTGCCTTTTATCAGCCGGTGTCAGATCTGTTAATATCACATCTGCCCCTGCACGGACTCCATTTACGTTTCCGTCTTTGTCTATTGCTGCCAGAGACTGCGCTACCGGCAGATATAAATTAGGAAAGGTAAGCCTGAGCAGGGATATCATATAATCCGTCAGATCAGCAAGCCCCATTCTCTCCCCCTCAAACGGAGTTCCATCGGCAGGAAGAAATGTTCCGGTCAATACCAGTTCCGGTGCAAGCTGACGCAAAAATAGAAACTCCTCCGCCATTTCAGACACTTTCTGATAGGGTGTTCCTATCAGAAACCCACTTCCCAAAATATAGCCTAATTCCTTTAATTCCCATAAGCACTGCTTTCTGCGCAACAATGACATTTTTGCCGGATGCAGCTTTCTGTAGGCACTGTCTTTGGAAGACTCACAGCACAAAATATAGCCATCCGCCCCTGCACGCTTCCATTTCTCGTAGACAGCCATTGATTTTTCTCCAAGAGATAGAAATATCGCGATATCGCTCCACTGACGGCGAATTTCGGATATAATGTCAGCAATCTTATCCGGTGTATATAAAAGATCCTCTCCTCCCTGCAGCAGGACCGACCGGATCCCCTTGCTCCATCCGTTTTCACAGCATTTCATGATTTCACTTATTTCCAATCGGTACCGCTGTGCAAAACGGTTTTCCCTGCGAAGCCCACAATAATAACAATTATTTTTGCAATATGATGAAATATCAATCGTTCCCATGGGATACAACTCATTTCCAAATCCACTCTTTCTCAAAGCTTCCACATGTTCCAGCAGCAATGCACTTACCTCTCCATCCCGGAAACGGAGCAGCTCTGTATATTCCTGTGGTGTTAATGCACCACCACTCCCAAGTCTGTCTACCAGTTCACGAAGCCCGTCATTCAACCGTCTTCTCCCCTTCCTTTCGTTTCTCTTTCTATAATAATTGTGTTTTCCCGTAAAAGCAAGAAAGAGTTTTGCAAGCAAAACTCTTTCTGTTATTTTCATTCTTCAAATTGTTTTAATAGTCCGCATATCGTCCTGCCAAGCTCTGGCTTTAATTCATCCAGACTGCAGGGCGAACCATACAATATAACACTATAACAGGATGCACTTACCAGCTCTACGATCATGTAGATCATTAATTCCTTTTGCCGAAACTGTCTCCCTGATTCCTCCAATATCTCATCAAAAATATCCATACAATTCATATTACCCATATTAGATATCCTGATATGAGAAAAGATTGCCCAGCTGAGATTTTTTGAAATAAAACGCATCAGAGCCTTATTTTCATTCAGCTGATCGACCACATGCTCTACCAGAAACACAACTTTCTCTTCCAGACTCGAAAATTCCTGTTCACGCATAGCCCGTTCTGCTCTTTCAAACAGACGGCTGGCCTTGTTGGCGATCAACCTGTCCCGGATATCATATTTATCCTTAAAATACAGATAAAAGGTACCTTTCGCCATTTTGGCCCGTTTCGCAATATCTGAAATAGAGGTGTTGTTAATCCCTTTGGAGGTAAACAGTTCAAATGCCGACATCAGAAGAGCTTCCTGCTTCTGTTTCTTTTTCTCTTCGACACGTTCACTCATATTATTCACGCCCTTCTGCTAATCCTCATCAGCCGTGAGCTCCTCCGTTGCCATTATAAATTTAACACTGCCTTCCATATCATCTGAACATCCGCTAAAGCTTGTATAATCTCCTGAAATACTGCTTATCTTAGAAAGCCTGTCATTGAGATCATCTGCACTGTCAAGCATATTCGTAACAGCATCCGCAATCTTTTGGATACCCTGCTGATCAAATTCATTCATGCCATCCTGCAAAGTTGACGCACCATCATTCAGACTTGAAATACCATCGGATACCTTGCCTGTCGCCGTAACAAGCTTTGTCATTCCATCAAACAGCTTTCCCGTTCCCTGATCCAGCTGAGCTGCACCCTTACGGAGTTTACTGCTGTTACCGGTAAGCTTCTTTGCATTTTTAGTGATAGTCGGTGCGTTCTTGATCAGTCCTGATGCCCCCTTATTCAGAGCCTTATTATTTCCTGTCAGAGTACCGGCTGCCGTATTCATCTTACCGATGCTTTCAGAAAGCTTGGTCACTCCGGCTTTCATCTGCGCATTGCCGTCTGTCAGGGATTGAGAGCTGTCACGCAGCTGTGCTGCATATCCTGACATAGTACCTGCTGCACTCTCCAGAGAAGCTGCTCCTGTATATAAATTTGTCGTTGTAGATTTTTTATCTGTTGCAGCTTTCATTTTTGCAAGTGCAGCTGCCAGATCAGCAGATCCGTTTCCATCACTCTCTCCGTCTGCTTTTCCGTTTGTGGCTGCATCAATACCTGCTGCCACCTGTTCACCGCCCTGAATATACTGAACAGCTCCCTGCAAAGCTGCTACTGCCTGCTTTGCACTGGCATCTCCTGCTTCAGCAGCACTCTGATACTGTTTGATCATTAACTGCAGACCGGCAACACACTGGTCAAGCTGATCTGTCTTTTTCAGATTTGCCGCAGCCGCATTCAGCTTTGTAACACCGGTCTGTGCTGCTTCCAGACCATCATCCAGCTGACCGATCCCATCCTTTAAGCTCTTTGTTCCTGCGGTCATCTGATCCATATTATCCTTTGCCAAAAGCTGGTTTACTGAAGCAACATATGTGTCTACTCCACTTCCAAGCTTCTCATACTGTGCAGGCAGATCCTTCGTCGCAGTACGCAGCTGGTTAATAGCACTTACCAGTTTATCCGTTCCATTTGTATATGCCTTCACACCCTTGGAAAGTTTTTTCGCTCCATTCACATAAGTTGTCACACCATCCAGAAGCTTATCTGCTCCTTTTGTATAACTGACAATTCCTGTTTTCAAAGTTCCGGCTCCCTTTTTCAGGTCTCCGACACCATTTTTAGCCGTTTTCACTGCATCTGCATACTCTGAAAAGCTATCGTCCAGTTTCTCGGTACCATCATGAAGCTTCTCCGTACCATTGACCAGCTGTGAAGAGGCATCTGTCAGATCATCGATCTTGTCAGTCAGCTCATCCATATCATCGATCTTATCAAAGTCAAGCTCATTAAACAGCTGATTTGTGGCTACTGTATAAGCAGCGTTCATTTCGAAATTCTTTACGTCTGCTTTAATTGTCACTGTATCTGTGATCTTGTCACTGATCTTAGAAGTATCAATATCCATATCCTCTCCAAAATCGAGATTATCCAGATCCAGACTCTCTGCCAGTCCAGGGAAACCATAAGCAACTACCACATCATTATCTCCTTCGGATACCAGCGTACCATTATCTATTGTTACATTATCAAAATTATCTACCGGCAGGATCATTCCTGTCACCATCATAAACGGTGTATAGATATCTGTCTGCTTACCAGACAGAGAAATCGTCTGTTTAGAATGGTTGCTATATTTGATCGTCATCTCAAGCTTTCCGCTCTTGCCAATAAGATCCTTTGGTGCTGTTTCCACTCCATCCAGCTTATAAGTGATCTTCATGCTGACCGGCAGATCCTTGTCTGATTTTCCCTGATAATAGATATCCTTATCTCCTGTATTCCAGGTAATATTGTCTCCATTCTGCTCGAATTTTTCATCACCCTTGACATTTTCAATATCTGTCAGATCCGAAACATCTTTTACACTTCCATTAATTCCTGAATTTTTCAACCAGTCTGATACGACTACATCTTTTACGGAACCGGATGCATCTGTATTAACATACACGGTCTCCTGCTTGGATACATCATCCTTATCCAGGCCACCTGATTCTTTGGTCTCCACCTGTTCCTTTGTTGAAACATTTGCGGCCAGAGCATCTATTGCAAACGTATGACCTGCATATTCTACACTTCCTGTCAAAAGTCCCGCTGTCAAAAGTCCTGTTAATCCTAAAGCCAGAATTCGTTTCATATTTTTTTTCATAATGATTCTTCCTTTCTACTTTTCTATGATAACTTTTCTTTCCTTGCTGCCTTATCTCTTTGGGCAATACCGGCCTTTCTCATATCAAGAGAGGTACGGATTATCACTCCATCAAACAGCCACAGCATTGCAGGCAAGATGAAAATTACAACAACCATACTGATAACAGCTCCTCGTGCAAGAAGCGTCACGATAGATTTGATCATATCGATCTGTGAATACAGGCTCACGCCAAATGTCGCAGCGAAGAAGCCAAAACCACTGGTCAATATTGACTTTACAGATGTCTTATGTGCTACATTGACAGCCTCTGCTTTCGTGGCTCCATTCACTCTTTCCTTATGATATCTGCTCGTCATCAGGATCGCATAATCTACTGTAGCACCAAGCTGTATTGTTCCAATAACAATACTTGTAACAAACGCCAGAGAAGTATTTGTATAAAATGGAACTGACATATTACAAGCGATCGCAAATTCGATAACCGACACCAGAATGATCGGAATTGAAATTGATTTGAAGGTAAATAATATGATCAGGAAAATCGCTGCAATAGATATGGTATTAACATTTTTCAGATCCACATCCGTAACATCCTGAAGATCCTTCATCAAAGGAGCTTCACCAATTACCATTGCCCCTTTCTGATATCCCTTTACAATCTTATTGATATCTGCAATCTGAGCATTTACCTCATCGGTAGCCGATTTATAATCGGAACAGACAAACATCAGTTCATAATCCTTTGTCTGCAATATTTCACGCAGACTATCCGGTATCATGCTTTCCGGCATGTTCGGGCCGACCAGAGAACTCAAACCGATCACCCACTTTACGCCATCAACTTTTTCGATCTTGTCGCTCATATTTTTCTTTTCCTTTGCAGACAGATCTCCATTTTTCATTAATACAATATGCATATTACTCATATTAAACTTATCAGAAAGTTTATCATTTGCAACTGCACTTGGAATCGTCTTTGGAAGAGATGAATCAATATTATAATAGATCTTATAATTAGCATTACCATAGGCAGCCGGTGCGATCAGCAAAACAAACAATGCCAATGCAACCCAGTGATACTTCACAACTATCTTAGACAGACCGTCAAGATTTGGCAAGAGCGATTTATGAGAAGTTTTCTCAATTGCCCCATCAAAGGTAAGGATCAATGCCGGAAGAACCGTTACACAGGCGATCACACCGATAATAACTCCCTTTGACATTACAATACCTATATTCGTACCAAGCCGGAATGTCATACTGCAAAGTGCTAAAAATCCTGCTATTGTCGTCAAGGAACTGCTGGATACAGATACAAATGTATTCGTAATGGCATGCTTCATCGCACGCTTATTATCTCCCGGAAAACGCTGCTTGTTTGCCTCATAGCTCTCTAACAGGAATATGGAATAATCCATGGTAACAGCCAGCTGAAGCACCGCAGCCAATGCCTGGGTAATATACGAAATCTCTCCCAGCATGAAATTACTTCCCAGATTATAAACAATTGCCATACCGATGTTGGCCAAAAAGATAACCGGTGTCACAAAGGACTCCATCGTGATCAAAAGCACCACTAATACTAATGCTCCCGCAATCATTACATAAACAGGCATTTCCTTTAATGCCAGATCCTTGATATCTGTAACAACACCTGACATTCCTGCAGCAAATGCACTCTTGCCAACCGTCTTTCGTATATTTGCAATGGCATCCATCGTGTCATCGGCTGATGTCGTATTATCAAACAATGCGATCATCATGGTTGCATCACCATTAAAAAAGGCATCCCTGAGTTTCTTAGGCATCATCTTTGTTGGAACGGAAATATCTAAAGCATCATCATACCATAGAACATCCTCCACGTGATCGATCGCTTCGATCTTCTTTTCCAATGCTGACGCATCCTTCATGGACATATCCTCTACAACGATCATAGAGAATGCCCCCATGCCAAACTCGTCTACCATAACATCCTGCCCTTTTACGGTCTCCAGACTGTCCGGCAGATAACTCAGGATATCATAATTTACTCTTGTCGTCAGATATCCAAAAGCACTTGGGATCAACAATAGCACAGCAACTATGATGATTATGTTTTTGTGCTTTGTGATAAATTCTGCAAGTTTCTTCATATCATTCCTTCCTTTCCACTCATTTTTTCAAAAATGACCATTAGTCATTTTCCTTTCTATCGGGTACTATATCACAAAAATGACCATTGGTCAATATTTATATCAATAAAAAAATGTCAAATATCTGATATAATTTATCATCTCATTTGTACATTTTTACACAAAGAGAGACAGGCCTCACGACCTGTCTCTCTAAACAATACCATTTTAAATACTTATCCTTCTGCCCGGATATTATTTTTCTGTGAGCAGCATCATAATCTCATTACTGCGCGTAACGAATTCTGTCATTTCCTCTGCCGAAAGCGGCTTATTTGCCAGCATAGCCAGATCATAAAGCTGTTTGCAGAACATATCTACATGATCGCCCTCTGTATTATCCAGAATATATTTGACCAGTGCATTATTTGCATTAAGGATCAATGTTTCGCCACCGCCAAACATTCCCATGTCCATACCCATTCCGCCGGCACTATACATCTTCATCATATCCTGCATACGACGGGTTTCTTCCGACAAGGTGATCATCGAAGAGATATTTTCATTCTTAAGATTCTGAACCTGTACCTCTAACTGTTCCTTACCCAAAGCCTTCTTAAATACATCACTCAGCGTTTCCGTCTGTTTCTTCAGCGTTTCCTCATCTCCCTCTTCTTTCATGGAATCGGAAATATCAGAATCAATACGCTGGAAATGAACCTTTACTTCTTCATTCTGCTCCAACTGGGTAATAAACGGCTGATCAATCGTATGGGCCAGTATCAGAGCATCCATTCCCTGCTCCTTAAACAGATTAATATACTGGCTCTGCTGCTGCACATCTGTCACATAATAAACAGTAGCTGCCTTTTCTTCCTGTTCATCTGCAGCGGTATCTGTCTCTTCCTTCTCTACTTCCTCAGCATCTACTACCTCAGGCTCATCATCCTTTCCGCCTTTGATATTTTCCACATACTCAGGCAGCGTGATATATTTATCATCCAGATTTTTAAATATAATGAAATCTTTCATCTTTTCCTGGAATTTCTGATCCTTTAAGCAGCCAAATTTAATAAACGGACTGATATCATCCCAGTATTTCTCATAATTTTCTCTGTCAACCTTATACATGCCTGACAGCTTATCGGCTACCTTCTTCGTAATATAATCGGAGATTTTCTTAACAAAGCCATCATTTTGCAAAGCACTCCTGGATACATTCAGAGGCAGATCCGGACAATCGATCACACCCTTAAGCAGCATTAAAAATTCCGGAATCACTTCCTTGATATTATCAGCGATAAATACCTGATTATTATATAACTTAATAACCCCTTCCAGATTATCGTACTGTGTGTTTACCTTAGGGAAATAAAGGATTCCTTTCAGATTAAACGGATAATCCATATTCAGATGTATCCAGAATAAAGGTTCCTTGTAATCATTAAACACTTTTCTGTAGAAAGCCTTATACTCTTCATCGGTACATTCATTCGGATGTTTCATCCACAAAGGATTCGTATCGCTGAGAGATACCGGTCGCTTATTGATCTTTGCTTTTTCCTTGGCCGGTGAGATCTCTACTGTCTCCTTCTCACCATTCTCATTTTCTTTTTCCTCCGTCTTTGCTTCTTCCGTAAATTTTTCTACAACCACATCGTCTTCACGAATGTCTGCAGCATCAATTGTCTCATATTCCTGCTCAGCTCCCTCTTTGGAGAGATAAATATTTACAGGCATGAAAGAACAGTATTTGTTAATTATTTCCTTGATGCGATACTCATTGGCAAATTCCACACTATCCTCTGACAAGTATAATGTGATCTTTGTTCCTACCTCCTGCTTATCTCCTTCAGACATTTCAAAATTAATACCGCCCTCAGATTCCCAATGAACCGGGACAGCATCCTTCTGCCAGGAAAGTGTATCGATCGTTACTTTATCAGCAACCATAAATGCAGAATAAAATCCTAATCCAAAGTGACCAATGATCTGATCTTCATTCGTCTTGTCCTTATATTTTTCCAGAAAATCCGTTGCACCGGAAAATGCTACCTGATTAATGTACTCCTTCACTTCCGCCTCTGACATTCCGATACCTGTATCTGTAAAGGATAATGTCTTATGCTCCGGGCTGACTTCTACCTGAATACTTGCCTTATAATCCTCCGGAAAACTATATTCTCCCATGATTTCCAACTTTTTCAGCTTTGTAATGGCATCGCAGCCATTTGAAACAAGCTCACGCACAAAAATATCATGATCAGAATACAGCCACTTCTTAATGATCGGAAACATATTTTCTGATTCAATTGATAAACTACCCTTTTCCATCTGCATACTAAAACCTCCTATGTCTTCTCTGTCCGCAGCACGATCTTCTGCGAAATACTCTAAAAAAAAATCTACCAGAATGATTGTTAGCAGTCACTTCATTGGACTGCTAACAATCATTCTGGTAGATATCTTATTACGATTATATAAAATTGTCAAGACTTAACATTTGGAATATCTTTTATTCTCCCACTCTTTTTACAAGTGCCTTGATATTCTGCAGACACCGTTTCCATAAGCCCTGCCCCTGCAAAGGACCCCTGCCAGTCTGCTTTAATGCCGTTTCCTGCACGGCTGAACCACTGACCGGTTCGGATACCACGCCCGATGTTATGGCCGGGCCACTGACCGGTTCGGACGTTATGGACGATCCACTGGCCGGTTCTGCTGTTATAACAGGTGCAGCTGTCGGTTCCTGACTACCGGCCGGTTCCGGAGCCGGTGTTTCCGTGGATATGGGCTTTGTGGTGTCCTCTTTAGAAATAACGGTTATGCTGCAGGAAGCTTTCTTTCCATTCATCGTTTTAAACGTGACCACTGCCTTTCCTTCTTTTACCGCTTTGACAACACCTTTATTTGTCACCTCTGCCACGTCAGAATTGCTGCTATTCCAATATCCCTTTTTATTCGTCTTTAAAACACTCTTTGGTGTCACCGTTGTCTTCAATGTTTTTTTATTTCCGATCTTAAGCTTTAAGGAACCTGCCGAAAGTGTCACCTTTTTAGGCAGCTCTTTGGCTACGATGACTTTAACAAGTTTTTTTATTTTTTTATTCTTCTTTGATGTGACACGGATTGTTGTAACTCCAATCTTTTTTCCTTTTACGATTCCTTTTTTGGAAACTGTTGCGATCTTTCTGTTTGCAATCTCATACTTTACGGATTTGCTCGCTTTAGCCGGTGCCACAAAAGCAACCTTCAAAGTCTGTTTCTGTTTCGGCTTGATCAGTATGGCCTTCGCATTTAATACCATCATCACAGGGCGTCCTGCAGCGTTTACCCGCTGAGGCACTTCTACCTGCAAAAGCAGCAAAGCCATTATCATAATTCCTGCCAAAACACGTATTTTACTGATTTTCATTGTCTTTTCCTGCCTTTCTTACTTTTCTATACCCCCATAAGCAAGAAATCTTATTCCGGCATCATACAGCCTGTATTCCCTCTATTTTTGCAGAGCCACACAATTTAATGCTGATGCGATCACCTTATCCATATCAAAATACTGATACTGACCTAATCTTCCCCCAAAGATCAGATCCGGCTCCTTCTCTGCCAACAGCTGATACTGATGATATAAATCCGTATTTCGCCGGTCATTGACCGGATAATACGGTTCCTCCCCCGGTGTCCACTCCGATGAATATTCTCTGGTGATCACAGTAACCGGCTGTTTTCCAAAATTAAAATGCTTGTGCTCAATGATCCTGGTATATGGTACATCAGCCGAAGTATAATTCACAACAGCATTCCCCTGATAATTATCACAGTCCAGCTCTTCTGTTTCAAACCGCAGCGACCGATACTGCAAATGCCCGAGCTGATATCCGAAATATTCATCAATCGGACCTGTATATACTGTTTTATCTGCCTCTATCTCCCCGCGTACCGAAAAATAATCTGTATTCAGACGTACCTCGATTCCATCAAGCATCTTTTCTACCATGTCCGTATAACCATTCATCGGGATTCCCTGATAACGATCATTAAAATAATTATTATCATAGGTAAATCTCAGCGGAAGCCTCTTAATGATAAATGCAGGAAGCTCCGTACATTCTCTCCCCCACTGCTTTCTGGTATATCCCTTGATCAATTTTTCATACACATCCGTTCCCACCAGACTGATCGCCTGTTCCTCCAGATTCGCCGGTTCGGTAATTCCTGCTTCTTCAATCTGCTTCTCTATGATCTCCTTTGCCTGAGCAGGCGTCCTGATCCCCCACATTTTACTGAAAGTATTCATATTAAATGGCAGATTATACAGTTCATCTCCGTAAACTGCGACGGGAGAATTGATATATTGATTAAATTCTGCATATCTGTTGACATACTCCCATATATTCTTGTCAGAAGTATGGAAAATATGAGCTCCATAACGATGAACATATATCCCATCTACTTCCTCCGTATAAATATTTCCAGCAATATGATCTCTCTTTTCGATCACAAGGCATTTTTTCCCCCGGTCTGTCATTTCCCGTGCAAATACCGCACCATATAAACCCGCACCTACAATAAGATAGTCATATTTCATTCTTTCCCCTCTTTTCTTCGCTTTGTCAAAATGCAATCTATATCATACTCCTCTGCCTTATTTCTGTAAAGGATTCCCCCAGAAATAATATTTCCCCATTTTCTCCATTCCGGGGTTTCCATGAGGATCTCTCTTTTTAAACATTCTGTCCCACATAGCAAAAAAACTTCGCCAATGCTCTTTCTGCTCTGCTGTTTTTTTCTTTTTGCGGCTGCTTTTATGATACTCACTCTTTATAAACGGTGCATACGGTGTACATACACACTCTCCCCAGCGTTTCTTTGCCTTCAGACAGAGAGAAAACCAGGTCTGATCCGAAAACGCACCCCAGCCGTTCCATTTTCGGGTGCCAACCTGAAGATTTTCCTCTACCCAGTCACAGTACACTTCTTTTCTGACTGCCAAAACAGCACCACCCAGCAAAGATACATTCTGTCGAAATGCAAGTCTGTACATATATCCCGGATCCTTTGCCGGTATCCCCCTGTACAATGGGAATATGTTTTCAACCCTTTCTGCACTGTAGCTGTATCCGGCATGATCGATCCTGCCGCGTTTATCATATACAACAGGTGCGGCAGCCATATTTTCCTTTGGCACCAGGCAGGATAAAAGCTCGGTAAGCCATGCCCCTCCCGGCTTTTGCGGAAAATATCCGTCACGAACGAGGACTATAATATCAAACCTCTTTTCATCAATCTCAAATCTTGGTCCAATCACTGGATATATCTCTATTTGATACGGCAGATCCTCCAGCTCACGCTGCAGCCTCTGTGCCGTATCCTCCGACTCTGTCATGACCAGTATCTTACACTTCTGAGCAACTTCATAATGTACCCGGTAAAAAGGTCCATATCCCTCTGCTGCCTCCACAGTTCCTGAAATCCCTTTTCTCTTTAAGTGTTCCTCCAGTGCTCTCCTCCCGGCCTCTATTGTATATGGTTTTGCCGCTGCCGAGGAGGCAACCGAGCCGGCATGGACCCGCCAGTAATATCTCACCTTTGGCACATGACAGATATTGTCTGCCTCATCCGTCAGCCGAAGCAGCATATCATAATCCTGACTTCCGTCAAACTCCTTTCGAAACATTCCTGCTTTTTCCAGTAACCGCCTGGAAAACACGGAGAAATGGCAGATATAATTATTAGAGCGAAAACTTTCCGAAGAAAAATCCGGTTTAAAATGAATATTTTGAACTTTGTCTGCCGTCTCGTCAAAAGATAATTCATCTGTATAAATAAATTCTCCCTGATGATAATTGATCTCCTGCATGACATCATAAAGTGCCGAAGGATGCAGAAGATCATCGTGATCCAGTAATGCAATAAAATCCCCGGTACTCATTTCAATTCCATGATTTGTATTTTCTGATATCCCCTCATTGCTTTCCAGTTTCCGATAACGTATTCTTTCATCCTTCGCCTGATATTCTCCCACAATCTTACGGATAACCTCTGCCATCTCCGGATCATCACTTGCATCCGCCAGACACAGCTCCCAGTCAGAGTACGTCTGAGCTTCAACGGAACTGATCAGTTGACGCAGAAACTGCTCCTTTGTATTATAAAGAGGCACCACAATACTGATCTTAACCGTTCTGTCCGGAATCCAGCTGCTTTGCTGAGTTTTTTCCTCCTCCGATATGGTGATTGGACAGTATTTTTTCCCGAGATAATATTTGATAAGACCGCGGTAATATACTTTGCGCATCGTATATCCTATGCCATATTCTCTGCAAAACCGCCCTATTTTTGCTATTGTACTCATGAATCTGTATGCCTCCAACTCAAAAGTGCCATATTTCTCTCTGTATCAATAATTTCCCATCAAAAGAATTATATGAAAAATCCTGTCATCCTCTTTTCTCTGACGATATATTTCTGTCTCATGCAAAAATTTTCTCCTCTGCCAAAAAGAATCCCGCACCTCCAAAAATCTTTTAGCCAGCAATATATTTTTATTATCCGGATCTGTTTTTTCAAAAATACGGACAAATTCACCGACCTGATGACTAAGGTTTCCACGGTTGCCGCGAAATCGCCTGAGCCGCATCTTCCACTCATCCATCTTTCTGGTCTTCGTTCCCAATACATTTCCCTGATGCTGCCGGTAACATATATACGATGTCTCATCATAATAAATCTCCCCAAAACATGAAGCAATCAGATAAAGCCACCAGTCATGCATCACCGTAAACTCCGGGAGCTCTCCCAGTACCATCTCACATAATTTCCGGTTAAATACTGCCGTGCATCCCGTCACAATATTTTCGATCACTGCATTACGAAAATCCGGCCGCATCGGAGGCCGTACAATTTCTGATTCCAATGGTCCAAGATCTTTATCAACCAGTTTGGGCCGGCAGCAATATAAGGAAGGCTTCTGCGCACTCATGGTATCAAGCACTTCCACAGCTCTCGTCATTTTAGACGGCATCCAGTAATCATCCTGATCACAAAATGCATAATAATCTGATCGTTCAGCCCTGCCAAGAACTTCAAAAAAACTTTGGATAACTCCTTTATTTTCGCCCTGATACCAGACGATCTTCCCTGGACTTCGTCTGGCATACTCCTCCAAAATTTCCTGTGTTCCATCTGTTGAACCATCATCACGTATCAGTATCTTAAAAGCTGCCCTGCCAAACTTTTCACAGTCCTGCTCCAGCAGGGAATCAAGCTGTTCTCTTATATACTGTACCCCATTATAAGTCGACATTAATATCTGTAACGTTTTCATTATATTCCTCCATTACGGATCTATATATTTCTCTCATTTTCTTTTCTACCACCGGCAGTGCAAACTCTTTTATCCTCTGACGGTTCCACTGTCCCATGTCCTGTCGTCTGACCTCACGGGAAACCGGACTCTTTCCGCCTCTCTCCGAAAACATCCGCCGCACCTTTACGGCATAATTTTCAGGTTCCCAGTCATCTACCAGATATCCGCCCTTCGTGTGTTCTAAAAGATCCGTGATACCTCTGATCCCGGTCGCAATAACAGGAAGACCAACAGCCATCGCCTCCATCACTGCAACCGGCAGTCCCTCTTGAAAAGATGGGAATACAAAACAGTCCGCCTGCTTCAAAACTCCCGGGATCTGATCAACATAACCTGCAAATTTTACTCTGCTTTCTAATCCCTGCTCCTTTACATGCATTTTCAGCTTTTCTTCCCAGGGACCGGATCCACAGATCACATAAACCAATGGAAGATCCAGTAATTCCTTCATTGCATCGATCATGACTATGTGATTCTTTCGCTGTGTAATCTCTCCCACACTGATCAGGATGCCGTATTCCTCCGGTATCCCATATTCCTCATAAATGTCCTTTACTCCATTGTCTGCATCTGTCACTTTTCTGCCGATAGAATATTCTTCCTTTTTCCATGCATCAAACCTTTCCAGCCGCATACCGACTCCCATGATACGCTCTACTCTGCCACGGATAGGAAATTTACCGGCTCGTTTATAATCCTCCTCATTGATCAGGATCAAACGATCTGTATACCTTGCCAGAAAACGTTCTACCGGATAATAGATCCAGTTTTTTAACGGAGCTCCCTGATAAAAATGAAGTCCATGAGCCGTATACAACACAGGAACCTTCCTGCCCGATCGTTTCCGCACTGCCTGTGCAGCCATTCGTGCTACAACTCCACTCATCGGCATATGACAATGTATCAGGTCAAAAGATTCCTGTTCCATCAATTCCTTTAACTGCTTATATGCTTTTCGAACCCCCGGTGAAAACGGAGATCTTTCAAAATCAATCTGATGACAGACCAGTCCAAGCCCCTCCAGACGATGATTATCCTTTCCATATACGACTGTATTAAAATTTGCCGCATAATGAACCTCATAGCCCATCTCCTGCAATATTTTCACATTGTTCGCTTCAAACTGCGGAAGAAACCCGCTCACTCTTGTAACGATCAACGCCTTCATGATTTTCCCCATTTCTGTATATCCTCTATCTCTGATACTACTACCGATTCACTGTTATTTTTTTATTATTTCCCTGACAATGTCCTCTACCGACTCCTGCTGCTCCTCCTTCTGAGCCGTCACCTGTCCGTCTGCAACACCCTCGGTAGCGTCTTTTTTCAGTATTGTCTTAACCGTCATAAGGATCAGTTTCAGATCCATCCAGAATGAATAGTTCTCAATATAGAACAAATCCAGCTTCAGTTTGTCATAAGGTGTCGTATTGTACTTTCCATACACCTGGGCAAATCCCGTCAATCCGGCCTTAACCCGGGTCCGAAATGAAAATTCCGGCATATTTTCACAATATTCCCTGATGATCTCCGGCCTTTCCGGTCTTGGACCTACAAATGACATATCCCCCCGGATAATATTAATAAGCTGTGGAAGTTCATCAATCCTTGTTGCCCGGATAAACTTCCCTATCGGTGTGATCCTGCTGTCATTTTCAGATGCCAGCTTTGCCACGCCATCACTCTCTGCATTAACGATCATACTTCGAAATTTAATGATCGCAAACTCTCTGTTATTCTTTGTACATCTGACCTGCTTATAAAATACCGGTCCTTTATCATACAGTTTAATTGCCAATGCTGTTATCAGCATGACCGGTGACAGAAGCAGCGCCAGCGGAACAGCAATAACCAGATCCAGTATCCGTTTCGCAAGCCTCTGATCAAAGCTTAGAGTGTATCCCTTAGACAGTAGAAACGGTGTATCAAATACATGGATCCTGTCCGCTCCCATCAAAATAATATCAGAAACCTTCGGAATAACGTACGCACGTATTTTATGTGCATAACAATACTTTAAAATATCATTTCTCTTTATCGCTGATATGTCACCTATGATCACCGCCTGAAAATCTTTCATCTTTTCTGCAATCACATCAATTCCTTCGTCGATATTGATCGCATCATATATTGCATACTTGTCTCTTCTTGCTTCTACCTTATATACCAGATCTGCCGCAGGCCGTTCTCCATAGATCAATAGTATTTTCCACGGCTGAAATATTCTATTATAGAAATGTATGATAATGATGTTCCATATGGTTGCAACAAACATCTCCAAAAGCATTACCAGGATCAACTGCATCGGATTAACGATCCCAAAAGCCAGCAGACAGATTACTATATATGCCACGGCATTTGTAAAAAGAAGACTCAGATATTGGGACAGCATTACCTCAATACGTCGAAGCTGGCCGATTTTCAAGCCTCCGTACATTGTAGAAAAGAAAAACATCAGCAATGCGTATAAAGCCAGCATTGCATAATGTCCCTTTCGGTAAAATGTGATCTGAAACATCGTAGATGCATAATATCCGTACCATGAATATGCAAAGATGATCGTCATCAAAATGATATTTATAAATGAAGCAAAAAATAGAATAGTCCTTTTATATGGATCGTAATTTTTCATTTCTTTTTCCATGTGGTTATTTTTCCTTTATTATTTCATAAGATTTTCCATTCCCTGTTTCTTGATATTTTCCAGAGAACGGTAAATATGCTCATTTGCAAGCTTTTCGGCAAGCTCCTCATTCTTTTCGCGCACGGCATTGAGAATAGCCTTATGCTCCTCGGCTGCCTTTCCTGCTCTTCCCTGAGAAGAAAGTGTATTCTTGCGGACACGTTCCACATAATGGTGATAATCTGACAAAATATGCTCTAATACTGTACTTCCACACGCTTTATACAGTAAAAGATGGAATCTGTTGTCCAATTCAAATATCTGCTCCCAGTGCTCCTTCTGTATGTGGAAATCACTCAGATATGTGATCTCATCCAGATCATCCAGCTGCTCTTCTGTAATATTGCGGCATGCCCATTTTGCACAAAGTCCTTCCAGATACGATCTTATTTCATATATGTCAAATATGTCCTTTGCCGTGATCCCATTGACATATGCACCTTTATTGGGAATGATCGTCACCAGTCCCTCCAGTTCCAGCTGACGCAGTGCCTCTCTCACCGGAGTTCTGGATACTCCCATTGATTTACTGATCGCAGCCTCCCGAAGCTCATCATTTTGTGCATACTTTCCGGACAGAATATCCTCCCGTAAGCGGTGAAACACTTTTCCACGCAGCGAATACCTGTCCGGCATTTCTCTTTCTCCATTATAATTATCCATATTTATCCTCGCTCCGAAGTTTTCTCCTTATTAAATACAGTCAAAAACTCCTATTTTCATTACCATTGCGGATATCATAACACATATCAGTATAATTTTAAAGTCTTAATCCTTTCTCTCCGGAGACAGTTTTTTTGTTTTTATGTTGAGAAATCCCTCAAAAACGTATATAATATTGCTTTGTAATTATAAATAATAATTCACTTATGGAGGAAACTATGTCTTATAACAAAAACAAACGGAAACAGCCCCAAAAGGAAGAAAAATTCCCTATTGGTCTGCTGCTTCCCATTATTGCTTTTCTTGCCATCATCCCTCTGATCACGATGATGCATGACTACGATACGAATCTTGGCCAGTTTGAATGGTTTACCAGCTATGCGTCTATGACAGATTTTTTCTTATATTTTAAGATGTTCTGGATCATTCTTACATCAGTATATCTGATCTTTTGCCTGATATACATTTTCTTTGCGGAAGAAAAGAATCCGATCTGGGCAAAACAATTGATACCAATTGCTATTTACTGTGGTATTTCGCTGATATCTGCAATTGCATCAAAATATTCCTACTTTTCTTTTCATGGTATCTTTGAACAATTTGAATCCGTATGGGTTTTATTGTCCTATGGATTAATGGTATATTACAGTTTTTATATCATGCAGAATGAACTCGCATTAAAACGTGCAATGAACTGGTTTCTGATCGGTATTGCCATTATGTCATTTATCGGACTGACCCAGGTATTCCGTCATGATCTTTTCCGCACCACCTTTGGTCAGAAGCTGATCACGCCATCCAGCTACAGCGGTGGTCCTCTCGAATTTAGTTTCGAATTGGGAAGACCATATATGACACTTTATAATCCAAACTATGTAGGCTTTTATGTCGCATTGACAATTCCTGTCGTCCTGACGATATTAATGGCTGTCAAAAAGATCTGGATCCGTATTGCCAGTGCTTTCCTTCTGGCTGCACTGCTCCTGATCCTTTTTGCCTCCCAGTCCCGTGCCGGCATCCTTGCACTTCTTGTTTCTCTTTTCCTTATGTTTCTGTGTATGCGTAAGGTCTTCATCAAAAACTGGAAGATCGGTCTGGGCGGTATCATTGTGATCCTTGCCGCGTTTTTCTTAGTAAACAGTATGAATGACAATGTCCTGCTCAATCGTCTGCAGGGAATGTTTACTACAACAGAGGAATATTATCCACTGAAAGAAATTGCAACAAATGATGATGATGTCACTGTCACTTATCAGACAGCGGAGCGAAACAAAGAGACAAACGGAAAGATTACAAAGGATGATAAATTAGTGATCAAGATGCTTCAGGATGATAATGGTTCTGACTATTTCGACTTAAAGGATGGTAACGGTAAAAAACTGGGACTCATTTTAGGCGAAGACGGAGTCACAAATACAATTGATGACCCACGCTTTTCTACATTTTCCATCGCTGTCAACCGGGATGATTCCTTTCAGGGATTTGTTCTTACCATTGACGGATATGCATGGTATCTTTCCAATCTCATGAACAAAGACGGACAGAAGGGCTATTACTGCCGCGGCGGTGCCGGAGCCATGATGAAACTGGCTAAGATCACTGACTCTGTCTCCTATCTGGATAAACATTATAAACTTGCTAATATGCGTGGATACATCTGGGACAGAACGATCCCTCTCCTGAAGAAATACTTCTTCTTAGGCAGCGGACCTGATACATTTATCATTGCATTTCCAAATAACGATCTGGTTGGAATGTATAATTCCGGACACCTCAACGAAATCATCACAAAGCCACACTGTATGTATCTGCAGGTGGGTGTCCAGACAGGCGTGATCTCCCTGATCGCTCTGCTGGTCTTCTTTGGCTGGTATCTTATTGATTCTCTGATAATCTTCTGGAGATGTCACTATTCGGAATATATGACATTTATCGGAGTCGGAATCTTTGGTTCTGTTATCGGTTATCTGATTCTCAGCCTGACAAATGACTCCTGTGTC
This sequence comes from Lachnospiraceae bacterium, assembly GCA_022774505.1. Taxonomy (GTDB): domain Bacteria; phylum Bacillota; class Clostridia; order Lachnospirales; family Lachnospiraceae; genus Jutongia. The sequence goes on along the minus strand of JALFLW010000059.1, from coordinate 5,762 downwards.
GCCCTGTCTCCAATCTTTTATACATTGATCGGTATTGGCCTTGGGATCAATTATAAGATCCGCAAAGAAATGACATATGTATTTGATAAGCCTGTTGCAGAAGCTGCTCCATCCGAACAACCTGAACAGCAAACAGATACTAATAAAAAAGAAAAAAATAAGCAGAAAAACAAAAAATAAGATTTAAGAATATACACTAAAAAGAAACTGCCCGGTTGCCATATCAAATATGCAATCAGGGCAGTTTCTTTTTAGTGTATAGAAAAATACTCGTAACGTAGATGGAAGCGATCTTCATCTCATAAAATTATTTTGTGAATTCGCATATAACCTGATCTATCACATAATCCTGCTGCTTTTCTGTTAGTTGTGGATGTATCGGAAGACTGATCGCTCTCTCATAATACTTCTCTGCCTTAGGACAGCAAACACCCGCATATCCATTTCTCTGATAATAAGGATGACGGTATACAGGTATATAATGCACATTCACACCAATTCCTTCTTTGCGAAGCCCGTCAAACACCTTTCTTCTGTCTCTTTTCAGGGACTGTATCATATAAAGATGCCATCCGCTTTCACATCCTTCCTGCTGACGTGGTATCTGAATCTGCTGTATATTTTTAAAAGCTTCATCATAACGTGCTGCAATTTCCCGACGGCGTTTCAAAAAACCATCCAGTTTATTCATCTGACTTGCCCCCAAGGCACAGGCAATATCTGTGATCCGGTAATTATATCCCAATTCCAATTGCTGATAATACCAGCCTCCCGGATCTTTGACATCCCCCTGCAGCATTTCTGCCGCTGCAGCTATTTCAGGAACATCGGAATTTTGTTCCCTATCCTGATATTCCTGCATCAGCCCCTGATCTCTGGTGATCCCATGGCTGCGGTACAAAACCAGTCTTCGGTACAATTCCTCATTATCCGTCACGATCATGCCCCCCTCACCGGTAGTGATCGGCTTCACAGGGTGAAAACTAAAACAGGTCATGTCCGCAATACTTCCAATCCTTTTCCCTTTATAAACCGCGCCCAAAGCGTGGGCTCCATCCTCGATGACCAGCAGATCATGCTCTCTTGCAATCTTCATGATCTCATCCATATCACAGGGCTGTCCCGTATAATGAACCGGTATCAGAGCCTTTGTCCGTGATGTAATCTTTTTTTTGATCTCTGCCGGATCGATATTATATGTCTGTTCGTCAATATCGGCAAATACCGGCGTCCCACCACAATAGAGAACACAATTGGCCGATGCCGCAAAAGTGATCGGAGTCGTGATCACTTCATCTCCCTTTCCGATCCCTGCTGCCAGACATGCCACATGGAGTGCTGCCGTTCCATTGCTTACCGCAACCGCATATTTCGCCCCGACATAATCGGCAACTTTCTTTTCAAATGCTGCAACAGCCGGTCCCGTTGTCAGATAATCTGACCGAAGCACCTGAACTACTGCATTTATATCCTCCTCATCAATTGACTGTCTTCCATACGGAATATACATAAAGCCACCATCCTTTTTCCTTTCTGTGGATTTTTCACAAAATCCCCGCTTATATATATATCGGCAAAAGTTTTATTTCATAAAACTACTTTCTTTCCCAGAAGTAAACTGATATAATATACAATTAGAAAGGATGATGTAATTATGAATTCTAATAAAATCAGTTTTATCATCTGTACGAACGATGAATCAGCACTTCACGAGTGTGAAATCTATATACAGCAATTAGAGATCCCGGCAGGATTTACGGTAAATATACTGCCAATCCGTCAGGCTTCATCCATGGCAGAAGGATATAATACCGGCATGCTGCAATCAGATGCAAAATATAAGGTTTATCTTCATCAGGATGTCTTAATCCTGAATCGTCATTTTTTACAGGATACGATTTCTATTTTTCAAAACAATCCACAGATTGGAATGATTGGAATGGTAGGCACCAAACAGCTGCATACAAATGGCTGTATGTGGTCCAACCCTATGAGAACCGGTGCGATCCGCTCTCATTTTCTCTCCACAAGTGATGATTACTTTGATATACCCATTCCACAAAACCGTACATTCACGCCTGTGGAAGCAATTGATGGTCTGCTCATGATGACGCAGCAGGATATCTTATGGCGTTCTGATTTATTTACGGGCTGGGATTTCTATGATATCTCACAATCAAAAGAATTTACCCGTGCCGGATACCGCATCGCTGTACCATATCAGGATACACCATGGGTTCTCCATGACAGCGGATTTATGAATTTAGAAGATTACCATAAATACAGAAAGAAATATTTAGAAGAATATCATGCACAAAATCAAGTAGAAATTGATGCCTGTGCCCGTTTTATCGCAACCAGTCAGGATACTCCTGTCGCACCGAAACTTAGTGAGGACAACGCTGTTTCCACACTTCTTACTATGATCGATGAACAAAAGTACGAAGATGCCTTTCATTTCAGCCAGGAGAACCTGTCCCAAAATCAGGATAATGAACTTTTCTGTATCCTGACACTGTTTTTACAGATCTTTCAGCAGGAAACCATAGCCGGCATTCATGAAATATTCGCTCCTTTGGAAAACGGAGACTTTAATGCCGCTGCATGGCTTCCAAAACATTATGACCAGATCTGCCGTTATCTCTGGCGCATAGAATATAACCTTCCTGAAGAGTTTCAAAAAGAAGCACAGGAATATTTTACAAAATGGCACGTCTCTGAAATTGCCCGAAACAGGATCCATATTCTTTGTATCCCTGAATAACCGGATCAAAACAAGTCAACTTAACTACCGATCATCACTCCCCCCGGATAATATTTCCATCACTATTATCCGGGGTTGTTTTCATAAATACGGCTTCAAATCTGGTATAACTTGGTTTTTTGGTACTGCTATAGGCTAACAGAGTCCCCCCCTGCCTCTCTATAATCTCCTTTGCCAGTGCCAGTCCGATTCCGATTCCCTCCTCATTACATCCCTGTTTTTGCGAACCATGTACCTGATAAAATCGATTGAAGATCTTTGGCAGTTCCTCCGGCTCAATTCCCGGACCATTGTCCATGATCTTAACTGTATCTGCAAATGACGAATCATTCCATTCAATCCTAATACATCCACCAATCGGACTGTATTCACAACAATTTTTTATGATGTTTTGAAAAGCCTCTGACAACCATATTTTCTCACATAAGATCATGCACTCCTCCGGTCCCTGAAATACAACCTGAAGACGTTTTTCAGGAAAACCACTGAGCACTGCCTGTGCACACTCTCTTAACATTATTCCAAGCTCTTCTCTGCTTTTTTGCACCGGCAGCATCCCGGATTCCAGCTGGGTCAATTTCAACAGCCCCATTACAAGCCTGTGAATACGGTCTGTCTGTTTTTTTGCCTGTCCAACCATCTCCAACAGTTTCTCATTCTGAAATTCCTTTTCAAATATATCCAGAAAAACTCTGAGTGATGCAAGCGGCGTCTTGATCTGGTGAGAAATATCTGTCATCATCTCTTTTAAATATTTTTTCTCTTGAATATACCTGACTTCTCTCTGTCCGAATATATGTACACTTTCCAAAAGATAACATGTCAACCGTCCCAAGGCGCCTTCACCACCCGGATATTTCAGTATCTCTTTCCATTCCTCTGCGGAACGTCTGTATCGCTCTTCCATGGAACTTTCCGCCAGTATTTCCTCAAACGCATCGCCTGCCTGGTCCACTTGCAGACAGATTTTTCGTACATAATACACCCCATATATCCACATAGCAAAAAAACCGGTTATCAAACCGGCCATTATCCCTTTTTCCTGTGATCCTCCCAAGCCAAACTGACATATACAATCCACTGCTGCGCCACAGATTCCTGCGAGCAGCATACTGATAAACATATATTCTCTGACCAATTTTTCCTGCATCCGTCACCGCTCCTCTTCCATCCGATATCCCACACCCCGGATTGTCTTAATATAATCTCTGTTCTCTCCCTGTTCCAGCTTTTGACGCAACCTCCTTACATATACGGACAATGTATTATCGTCCACAAATGCACCGTCCACAGACCACAACCTGTCCATCAGCTGCTCTCTCGTGAGAATCCTCCCAACATTATGCATAAAAGCCTGAAATAACCGATACTCACTCAAAGTCAGCTCAAGTCTTTTTTCTTTACTAAATACCAACATATTCCCTTCATCAAGGGTCAATTCTCCATTACGGATTATTCCTGCAGATCTGTCCTCCTTTGTCAGATCCGCCTGATGTATCCCCCGGTATTTCCTGATATTAGCATAAATTCTTGCCACAAGCTCTTTGGTCCGAAACGGTTTTGAAATATAATCATCTCCGTATTGGAGACCATGCACCACATTCCCCTCATCTTCTAATGCTGTCAAAAAAATCACAGGCACATCTGCCCTCTGGGATTTCATCCATTCACATAAAGAAAATCCATCACCATCCGGCAGCATAATGTCCAAAAGCACAAGGTCATATTCCCCCTGTTTCTCCTCCCACAGCTTCCTTGCCATCTCACAATCAGAAGCTCTGACAACCTTCATTTTCTCACTTTCCAGTGCATATATCGTTCCCATTGATAATGCATCATCATCTTCAACAAACAATATCTTCTTTTCTCTTAAATCCATCTGGCAGATACTCCTTCATCCCCTTTAATAGAATCTGCTTTTATTATACTTGTATTCCCCTAAAAAATCTATTATTTCTCCGAAATCTCCGATGATAATGCATGACGAACCATTGCATCTGATATAACAGCTCCATCTGACAGTGTGATAACACGGTCTGCCATAGAAGCAATCGCAGGATCATGTGTTACCACAATAAGTGTCAATGCAAACTGCTGCACAGATTCCTTTAACAGTGCCATAACCTCCAGACCATTTTGATGATCCAGATTTCCGGTTGGCTCATCCGCCAAAATAAGACTCGGATGATTTGCCAATGCCCTGCCTATTGCTACACGCTGTTTCTGTCCACCGGAAAGCTCCTCCGGAAGATTATACCTTCTCTCCTCCAGTCCTAAAATATGTAACAGCTTTTCCAGATACTCCGGATTCATCTGTTTTCCATCCAGCCGCACGGGGATCTGAATATTTTCCTCTACATTAAGCACCGGCACCAGATTATATTCCTGAAAGACGAAACCTATCTTGCGACGACGAAAAATTGCTTTTTGCTTTTCCTTCATGCTAAGTATATCTTCATCCTCCAGCTTCACCGTCCCCTCCTGGGCATCATCCATAGTTCCCAGGAGATTGAGCAGTGTCGACTTTCCCGATCCGCTTGCCCCTGTCACAGCTATAAATTGTCCCTTTTCTATTGAAAAACTGACATGATCCAGAGCTATCAATTGATTTTCTTTTTTACCATAAATCCTAGTCAGATCCTTCACCTCTAAAAATGACATGTGTTCCACCATCCTTTCCCATTTAAAATATACAATATTATCCCCCAAAATGATCTATATCGGAAATATATCCTCTGCCCCATGATCATGCCGACCTTCGGTTATATCTTCTTCCTGAATAGCTGCATAACAGACAAAGGATATAGACAATTACGGCAATGATCAATATATTCCCCCAAGGCCAGGTAAAACAGATTCCCCCTGATCCATCTGCTATTCCTCCATCCTGATTTAAAAACAACTCAATAAAAAGATAACTAATGCCATATCCGGCTGCAACTCCTGTGCATATTCCCAGAAAACAAGTAACCGCCTTTTCCAGTACCAGCATTTTTTT
>JALFLW010000042.1 GCA_022774505.1 Lachnospiraceae bacterium | reverse complement strand
AAACGCAGCGTAAACACCAGCGAGTGCGAAAGTGCCCTTTGAAATACCTGAATCCCCCCCTGAGGCGAGTACGGGAAGACACGTTCATCGAACATCGAAACAGCAAAGCAATCAGACTTCCCGCAAGCCGTTAGTGACAAGGCAATTTCCAGTTCACAGCCTTCCGGGTGCATTCTTCTTTAGAAGCCAAAAATCATATTGAAAACCGTGCCACATCAGAAACAGTCTGGGCACAATTTATTTTCTGGTGTGCGAAGTTTGAGTTAGTTATATAACGCTTTACGAACAAACCTCTTTTGTATTAAACTGATAATAAAGAAGAATTTCATTGAATATGTCAGGAGGCAGAATATAATGGCAATCAATATGGACAAAATTAAAAATATTATTTTTGATATCGGTGGTGTGCTGTTGGAATACCGCTGGGTGGATATGCTTATGGATCACGGCTTATCGCGGTCGGAAGCTCTTAAAGTGGGCACTACCATGTTTGATGATCCCCTATGGTCGGGTATGGATCTGACTCTTGCCGGCGAAGAACAGGCCATTATACAAAAATACCGCCAAAAATATCCGGAATACGGTGATACCATTGCCTGGTTTATCAATCACTGTGAATATATGCATGTTCCTCGAAAAGATGTCTGGGACCGTGTTCATCAATTAAAGGAGCTTGGTTATACTCTCTATCTGCTTTCAAATTATCCGGAAACCATGTTTCACCGGCATACAGACGATGCCTCCTTTATCCGGGATATGTCCGGCGGCATCATTTCATTTCAGGTCAAACAGCTGAAACCATCTGCCGAAATATATCAGTCTCTTCTAAATAAATATAAACTTATCCCTGAAGAATGTCTTTTCTTTGATGACCGCCCTGAAAATACAGCCGGTGCTGAGAAACAGGGGATCCATGCTGTCACCGTCACATCCAAAGATTTTTTGATAGGGGAATTGGACAAAATAATAGCAGCGAAGAAATAATCTCTCTGCTGCTATTACATCAATTGTCCGATCTCGTCAAATATGCAATGACATTTCTCATCTTCAAAACTTACATTTACATGCATATGACCAAACATCCATGCCGAGAATTCGGTCGTATTTTTTATCTTGTCTAAATAATCTGTCAGATAATCCTTATGATAAAACTCCGGATAACCGGGCATCTTCTCTAAAATAGAAGAACACGGACTATGCGTAATGATATAGTCCACTTTATTATCATGATCCGCCAGATTTTTCAGTCCCTCTTCCATTTCCTCCTCGCTTGGAAGCTCTCTTTCCCACCAGGATAAATGGTTGATCCGAAACATCTTGCGCATCCTGTACCAGCTCTCAATCCTCTCATCATCCGGCTCCAGTATTCCGTCCGGAATATCATGGCAGCTAGCTCCGCCAAAGGTAAAGAAACTGCAGTTATTTATATCAAAAACCTGTCCGCGCATCAGATGAATGACAGACGGCCGGATAAAATTCACCTTACCTCCATGCCATTCCTCCACCGGAAGATTGTCCAAAATATCATAATTACTGTGATTACCTGCCACAAAAAGAGTGGTAAACTTTTTCTTTTCCAGCCAGTCCAGATTGCTATGTTCTCTCGGGCTGTCATCCCAAATGCCAAAATCGCCACACACGATCACATAATCATCCTTTGTCAGTTCTACTCCTTCAGGAAAGACATAACGGTTCAGCCGGCTTTTCCAATCACCATGTGTATCTCCTGTTACAAATACCATCTCCATCAGCTCCCAAAATCGGTTTCCTGTCTATATATAAACAGTCATATACTCTATTATACATGTAATCTTCCAAAAATGCTACACCTCTACATAATAATTCTTATTGTTATTATTGCAAAGTGGCCGGATTTTACTTAAAATATAATACGATACCAAGCCTTCCCACACCCAATAACAGAAAGTCTTAGTACAATATATAAAAATGGAGGATACTTATGAAAAAACCAAAATTAATAACGCAGCTGACTGCACATCTGATGACGGCTGCCCTGATCATTTCAGGAGCAAATGTCCCTTCCACAACAGCTTTTGCTGCCAAAAAGATCACGCTCACCAAATCTACCAAAGTAGCAGTAGGCAAAAAAACAACGCTTCGCCTGAAGAATAACAAGAAAAAAGTGACCTGGTCCGTGATCTCCGGCAAAAAAAATATTAAATTGTCTGCAAAGAAAAAGACTTCTGTCACAGTAAAAGGAGTCAAAAAGGGAAATGCAAAGGTTCAGGCAAAGATTGGAAAGAAAAAATTCACCTGCCGGATCCAGATAGTCAAAAAATCACAGACTGCTATCGTATCCGCAAGTCCGCTTGTAACAGCCTCTGTACCGGCCGCTTCCCCATCGGCCGATATTCCTGTAAAAACACCTGTTCCGACAATATCACCAAAGGTCGTGACCTCCTCTGCACCGGTGACACCTTCCGCAATCGTCCCTGATATTCCAAAGGCTTCCACATCCCCGGCTCCTGATGATAATCCGGGAACGGAGGTTGTCTATGAGAAAAACGAAGCGGATGTCACAGCCATCCGCAAGATCATCGCCAGCCAAAATTCGCTGGGAGCCTCTGTAAACGATGATCTGGACTCCGATTCCTATGGTTGGAAAAATGGACGTTTATCACGCATCAAATGGGAAAACAATGATCTACAGGGAAGTATTGATTTCGGTGAACTGCCGGAGCTGAGGCATGTCTTCTGCGGCAGTAATAAACAGCTTACTTCCGTCAATGTCTCCAAAAATAACAAACTGACAGAACTGGGCATTGACAATACCGGGATATCGTCGGTTGATCTGTCTGCCCTGAGCGATATGCAGTGGTTTAATTGTGAGTTTACTCCGATCACCTCTCTGGATCTGTCACAAAATACCAAGCTGAAATATTTTTACTGTAGTCATTCCGGTATTACTTCTCTGGACCTGACGATGCTTCCGGAATTGGAAATGCTGTACTGCACCAATGATAAGCTGGGTTCTCTGGACATTTCCCACAATACCCGACTTGAGACATTAAATTGTGAACAGTGTCATCTGACAGTATTAGATATAAGCACAAACTCCCTGTTGTCGCACCTTGAATGTGGTTTTAATTCATTAACCTCTCTGGATGTTTCCAATAATCCGGAGCTAAAGTCCCTCAGTTGTGTATCCAATAAGCTGACAGTTCTGGATACTACATCCAATACAAAGCTTACCTATTTAAATGAAGGATTGAATGATATAGAAACGATCGATGTCTCCAAAAATACTGCACTGGAAACCCTTCATTTCTACGGGAACCAGATCCGCTCCTTTGATGTGTCCGCCAATACCGCACTGACAGAATTGTGCTTTAGCGAAAATATCATCAGTAGTTTTGATCTGTCAAACAATAAGAACCTGACATACCTCGACTGTTCCAAGAATCCTCTGATTTCTTTGGATCTGTCAAATAATGTTAAATTGAATTATTTATCCTGTGGCTACGACACACTTACTTCTCTGGATGTTTCCGGGCTTCCGGAATTAACACAGCTGAATTGTGCAGCCAATCCGATGAATACTCTTGATGTCAGCAAAAATCCAAAGTTAAAGACTTTAGACTGCACCGGATGCCAGCTTACATCCCTTAACATTTCCAATAATCCTGCTCTGGAAGAGATCTTTTGTTCCGCAAATAAGCTTTCTTCCCTGGATCTGTCAAATGTCCCTGCTTTAAAGCTCTTATACTGTGACCTGAATCAGCTCACCTCTTTGGATATCACCAAGAATCCGCTGCTTGAACAGGATAATTTTACATATGACTTAGATGTCACGATCATTCAATAGGAATGCCAAAGATGGGAACATTTTCCCATACACCAAAAAAAGGGGGCAAAACCGGCTAGTTGGTTTTGCCCCCTAAAAACACTTTGCTACTCGGTCTGATCAGCAGCCCACACAGCCTTGGGACCATGCTCACCGGTCCGGATCCGAACCACATCCATCAATTCATATACAAATATCTTGCCATCTCCGTGTTCCCCGGTCTGGGCAGTACGACAAATGGCATCCACCGTGCGCTTTGCCCACTCCTGACTTGAAACCACGATTTCAAATTTTACCTTAGGAAGCAGATTGATATCCACATCATATCCTCTTATCTTTTCTTTGTATCCCATCTGCGTTCCACATCCCATAACCTGAGAGATGGTCATACCATTTACCTGAAGCTCCTGCAGAGCATCTTTGACATCCTCCATCTTATCCTCATTAATAATTGCATCTATTTTGATCATAATAATCTCCACTCCTTCCTGAACCTACAGACTTTGAACCGCAGACATAATCTTTTCTGCTGCCAAAGCCGTCCGGTACAGCATATATCCATTGTTAATTCTTCATTGTGCCGGTGCAGCATCCTAGTCTAATCCATTAAATGACGGATATGCACTCTCTCCATGCTCACTTTCATCCAGACCGACTCTCTCCTCATGCTCTGAAACACGGAGTGGGGTAAACAACTTAACAACAGATGCACAGATCAATGTGCCAACGATCGCCACTGCGATAGTTACTACAATACTGATGATCTGTGCCACAAAAAGATGATAATCTCCAAAGATCAGACCATCCCAACGGGCCGTCCCATTAATTGACTTCTGTGCAAAGATTCCCGTGGCAATTCCTCCCCAGATACCACCTACGCCATGACATCCGAATGCATCCAAGGCATCATCATACCCAAAACGTCTCTTGACTACAGACATCATAAAATAACAGATTGGACTGACGACAATGCCTATAATGATCGCTGACCAAAGCGGAACAAATCCGGCTCCCGGTGTAATGGCAACAAGACCAAGCACACCACCGGTACAGGCACCTACGACCGTCGGCTTGCCATCACGGATCATATCTATCACCATCCAGGAAAGCATTCCACAGGCGGCAGATGTGTTTGTTGTCATAAAAGCATGAACAGCCAGACCATTTGCTGCCAGAGCACTTCCCGCATTAAATCCAAACCATCCAAACCAGAGAATTGCCGCTCCCAATAAAACGAAAGGAATATTGTGAGTACGATATGCTGTCTTTTCATAACCACGCCGTCTGCCAAGCATCAGAGACAGCACCAGACCGCTTACACCGGAACTGATATGTACTACATTGCCCCCGGCAAAATCCACGGATCCAAGCACCTCGCCAAGAAATCCTCCCTTGCCCCACACCATATGTGCCATCGGAAAATATACCACCAACAGCCATAATGCAATAAATGCAAACAACGCCTTAAATTTCATCCTGCCGGCTATCGATCCCGTGATCAGTGCAGGAGTGATAATGGCAAACATCATTTGGAATGCCGCAAAAAGCAATTCCGGGATCGTATCTGAATAAGCTCCGGGCTCCCATCCCACATTCATCATACAGAAATTTTTCAGATTACCGATCACTCCGCCGCAGTTTCCACTAAATGATAACGAATATCCCACTAAAACCCACATTAACGAAGCAAGCCCCATAATAAAAAATGAGGAGAGCATTGTATTTAAAACATTTTTTCTACGCACCAGACCTCCATAGAAAAATGCAAGTCCCGGTGTCATAAAAAATACAAACGCTGTTGCTATTATCATAAATCCAGTATCTCCAGAATTCAACATATCCATATCACCTTTCCTTTCATAACCATTCTCCGGTTTATATTGTTCTGACAGGATGCGCATTCCCATTGAGCTTTTTCTTTAAAGTCAACACTGTCTTTTAGTGCATTTTCTTTAAAGTCAAAAAGTGCAAAACCAGCGTTTTGCACTCCGAGAATTGCTTCGCAATTCTCGTTGGCTCCACTCTACGTTACGAGCATTTTCTATGCCATAAAAAAAGGCACTTCTATTTCTGATAGAAGCGCCTTTGCTCTTTATGGAACAGATAATAACACAACTTAAAATTATTTTCAATAGTTTATCCCAAAAAAACTTTTATATTTTTTGTCGATTCTTCCCTATGCCTTAGTAAACAAACCCTTTGCACAGCGAATAACACTATACTTTTACGACCACAGGTACAGAATATTCGCTGTAGATCTTCTTTTTCTGCAATATCTTCCATGTCCTCAGACGCAGGCGAAATGTCTTTTTTCCCTCTTCATATCGGATCCGGTACACTCCTTTCAGCTTCCGTATGGAGTTAATCCTTAATGGTATCTGCTTATATTTTCCCTGATTCGTTGCTACAGATAATTCTACTTTATCTGCATCTGCCCTTTTCACTTTTACGGACAAATAAGGTATGGTACCGGCTTTTTTCTTTGTCACCGTGATCACCGGTGTCCTCATACCTGTAATCGTAATCCCTTTTTCTTTCGTATAGGGTCCCGTCACTTTTCTGCCATTTTGTTTTGCAGCCGCACACAGCTTATAATAATATAACTTTCCGGCCTTCTGCCTCTTATACACATACGATTTTTTCTTTCCGGACAGTATCTTTAATATCTTATAATCACCATCTCTTTTTAAGGAATAATATAAATAATATTTATCTGCCGCAGAATTTTTAGACCATCTGAAACGCACACTGCGGTTATCGTTCGACAAAACCTGAAATCCTGTTATGGATAATTTCTTTTTGGTTAAAGTTTTATCCGGTTTTGAAGTGGCTGTCGGAGATTTATCCGGTGATCTGCTGCTTTTCGGACTGACGGGCGGAGTATCTCTCGGTGCTGTACTCGTTTTCGGGCTGACCACCGGAGCATCTGTCGGCACTGTACTTTCTTTCGGACTGACGGGCGGAGTACCTCTCGGCACTGTACTTTCTTTCGGACTGACCGACGGAGTACCTCTCGGCACTGTACTTTCTTTCGGACTGACGGGCGGAGTACCTCTCGGCACTGTACTCGTTTTTGGACTGACCGACGGAGTATCTCTCGGTTCTGCACTTTCTTTCGGACTGACCGGCGGAGTATCTCTCGGTGCTGTACTTTCTTTCGGACTGACCGACGGAGTATCTCTCGGTGCTGTACTTTCTTTCGGACTGACCGACGGAGTATCTCTCGGCACTGTACTCGTTTTTGGACTGACCGGCGGAGTATCTCTCGGTGCTGTACTTTCTTTCGGACTGACCGACGGAGTATCTCTCGGCGCTGTACTCGTTTTTGGACTGACCGGCGGAGTATCTCTCGGTGCTGTACTCGTTTTTGGACTGACTACCGGAGAGTTCTGTGGTAGCATACTGCTTTCCGGACGAACCGACGGAGAGTTCATCGGTTCTTTACTCTCTGTCGGATCTGTCCCGGGCGATACTTCTACCTCTGGCTCTCTCAATAGCCTCTGGCTGCAGCCATATGCATCACCACATTCCCGGCAAAACATTCCCGTCGTTTCTGTATCATCATCCTGATAAAATATATACTTTTCATAATGATGTGTGTGGGTATCTATATCCACAAATGTGTGACCGGTTTCTTCCGCATATTTTTCTGCTGCACTGTCCTTTTTTCCGTACAGAATTATATCGTCCTCCAGAAATGCGTTGTCCCCAATCTTTGTAACCGTTTCCGGAATATATATACGCTTTAAATTAGGACATTTCTTGGCAAAACCCTCCGGAATCTCTTTGAGATCCGCCGGAAGGATCACTGTATCCAGTGCCTTACAATATGCAAGATCTAATCTATGAAGAACTATTCCATCTCCCAATATCACATTTTTCAGTTTTTCATTTCCGTCAATCACCTGATAGCTTGTCACCGTTCCATTTTTCAAATAAAGATGCTCCACATCCGAGTGCATAAACGTATCATTTGTACTGCGGTATCTTCCTCCAACAGTAAATTTAAGATTTTCTCTAAGCAGCACCGTCTTGAGATTCTTTGTATCAGAAAATGCCATTGATCCAAGATACCTGACATTTCTCAGATCCTGCACCGGATATAATGCACTTGAATACTCAAACGCGGCTGATCCTATTTCCTCCACACCGGAGGGGATCACCAGATCCTTTAGCAGCTTTGTGGATTCAAAGGCATGCATTGCGATTTTCTTTACACTATCCGGAATAATATAATGTGTCCGGGAATCCTGATTCGGATATCTCACCAAAACCGTCATATCCTTTGAAAAAAGGACACCATCTTTTACACAATATGCTGTATTCTCAGGATCTATCGTAACCTGTTCCAGTTTTGTTTTACAGAAAGCAGCATCCCATGTGATATCTATCTCCTCAACCTGCTTTCCAATATGTATTTTTTTCAGCCCTGACTGTGCAAAAGCTCCCTGTGAAATCTCCCGGACATTATCCCCCACCGTGATCTCCTCCAGAACAGTACAACAGCTAAATGCATATTGACCAATCTCATTGACATCATATATTACTCCGTCCTTTTCGACGGCATCCGGTATCACTACAATACCGTCCCCTTTTCCTTTATACCCTGCCGACACGGAGGCAGAAATATTTCCAACGGCAGCCATATTGTTCGCGATATGATAATAAATTCCCTGCTGGTCCCTATTATCACTATCTAATGCATAGACCACATTACGATAAGAGACAGCCCTACTCTCTGCAGCTGCCCCCACGGATCTCCAGTCTGTCATAAATATCCATGGGATTGCCATAACCACAATCATCAGCCAGCTTATCTGTCTCTTAAACCTGCCTGCCATCATCTTTTGCTCCTTTTCTGTCTGTGTATTTTACTCTTATAATGAGTATTATATCACAAATCTTACTCAAAACTCGTAAAATCGCTCTTGCAGAGCTTCTCTTTTCTGCTTCGCAGAAATTTTGCTCGTTAATTCGCCCAAAAAAGCAAATGCCAG
>JALFLW010000128.1 GCA_022774505.1 Lachnospiraceae bacterium | reverse complement strand
TATTGAAACGTCACTTTTTTGTCATTGCTGCATAATGATAAAAATACCTCTCAGATACCGCAGTATCGGAACCACAAACATAACTGCCATAAATACCACAAATACAATCGCAAAGATCTCATATGCCACACTGCCGGATACTGCCACCAGATTCTCCGGAAGAGACTTTTTCTTTTTCTTGGCAAAGACTGCAGCCACACAGATAAGCAGTGTCACCAGGGAAACTGTCATTCCCTGACTCCTTCCGCTGGCATGATATTTTAAGACGATCTTGTTACTGCCCTGCTCCACCGGAACTGACACCATGCCATCAATAGACTGCACATCGACCTTTTTGCCATTCACTTTGCATTCCCAGCCCTCGTCATAAGAAACCGGCAGGAAAACATGACTCTTTGTTACATTGTCCAATTGCAGGCGAAGTCCTGTATGTGTCTGTTTCAAAGATACTGTTTCGGGATTCTGACTATTTATATTTTCTACCGCAGAACATAACATGTCATAATCCAGCCAGCCAAGATGCAGCGAAGAGTCGTCTACCTGCGTGCTGCTGGAAAATTGTACGGATACAGCTTCATTTTCAAAAGCTCCCAGACATATAAAGCCATTTCCAAAATCAGCCGGATAATTGACATCCTCAGATGACCCGGAAGACGGAATATAGATCGGATTTCCGTTTACGTTGATCGAAACCTGCTGCTCACTGGAGTTGGTTCCATAGAAATAGAGTACCTTTTTGCCTTTACCACTCTCTCCTGTCCACGAATTTCCACTGATCTGTGATGACACATCCGTGATCAGACTGTCTCCACTCCCCGTGATCGTCTGGAATAATCCATTCTGAGTGGCAAATTTTTCCTCCGCCGCATCCAGCGAAGCGGTATCTGTCTGAATGGCAAATGGCATTTCCAGATTATTTTTATATAATCCAATCTCCTGCTCATCGTTTTCTTTGACCTTCTCACAAAGTGTATATAGCTGTTCCGGCATCTCCCGGTAACTCAGATCATACTGGATATGCAGCAATGTATCCGAAAAAATCGTCCCACCCGCATCCAAAAGCTGCGTCCAGTTGATAGAATATCCCAGAGCTGACAGATTTGGCTGCAGCTTCGAGCTGATCACATGCCAGTAATTAGAGATCGCCTCCTGCCCCATAACAAGAGCATAGTCGATATGATCCACCTGATAATCTGTATTTTTGATCCGTTCAAAATCACCAATCTCTGTCTGGATACCCTTTCCGACATTATTGGCTGCTTCAAGATACTGATAAGAAAATACGGATGCATTGTCCTTATTCGGAGCGTAGCTGAGCGTCGTTGTGCATACCAGCTGTACACATAAAAGTATAACTACCGCGATTTTGTTTTTATGGCTTTTTAGCAGATAGATAAACAATCCCACAAACAACGCCTCAATGAGAAGACATACGATCCCATCTCCCCATGTTCCATATGATGCACTACTGCAGTAGGCATCATATATCCTGCCAAAGATCCGTGCGGCAATTATGCAGGCAGCCACACATCCTGCTCCCGTCAGGATATATACAGTCCTGTCCTGATCCTTGCCGGTAGTATCCATATTATCCTGCACCAGACGCACGGCAAAATCTACCAGTACAAAAGTGATCAGGTAAATAAAACGAACCGGCCAGCTTGCACGGCTTCCGCCATGCCACAACAATTCAATGGACGGAATGACTACCGACAGAAGCATACATGCTGTAAGCAGTATCTGTCCTTTATATTTCTTTATCCTGTCCGCAAATTTTCCTTTGCCTGCTGCCAGAAATCCTATGATACATGCAAATGGCAAAGCAATATTCACACACATTCTCTCAACCGTATTCCAGTCATACTCACTCCACTGTGCCTGCAGGGCAGTCAGATATGTATTCCAGAAATTTCCATCACCGCTGCGCGGTGTCTCTGAAATGCACCGGAGTGCCGGAATAGTGACAACAGCACTCAGCAAAAGGGAGGCAGCCACCGACAATCCCAACCGCAGGATCCACTGTTTCCTCTCCGCCTTTGAAAGGTCAGATTCAAAATAATTGCGTATCCCGGAAGAAAGAAATACAAAGACTAATGTGATGCATGCGGTGTATACGTTGACGATCATCGCCCAGGTAAATATTACAATGAAAAACGTACACTTCTTCTGATCATGCATCCGGTCAAGTGCCATCATGATCAAAGGAAGCATAAATGCGATCTCCATGATCATCATGATCTGAAAATGAACAAGCGATGCGGCGCCAAAAGCATATACGATCCCGCCCACCACAGAAACCATTCGATGCGTCTTGTATTTTTTTAAATAAAAATACATCGCATATGCAATAGCGATCATCTTGAGAATAACAATAAAATTAGCAAAATAATATACATATGACCTGCTGCAAAAATAAAACAAGAGATTAAGAGGACTTAATAAAGCACCCAGAGATGCCGCACCCGAAATATTCATTCCAAGACCTGAATCCCAGGTAAAAAACGGGCTCGCCTTTCCGTGCAGAATGTCCCACACATAATACATGCATCCCGGTATTGTCTGCTGCACCATATCGCCCCTGGCAATCGAAGCATCCCCAAAAGGATAAATTCCGTCAACCCAGTAAGCTGCCAGTACGATCACCGTAACTACTAATAAGATGATTCCAAGATCTGCAGCTGTCTTCTTACTCTGTCGGCTGGTCATCCTTTCTTTTATCCTGTCAAATTTCATACGAGTCCTCCATTCCTTTCTATTCATCCCCGCAAACTTTGGATCACAGATACAAATTTGCCGTACAAAAAACTGCACTATTTACTATTATATCATCCTAAGCGTTATCCGACAACTAAAGTTTTCCTGATATATTCCAGTACTCAAACAATAATCCCCCGGCATAACCGGGGGATATTCCTTCTATGATCCATATTACTGCATCAGCTGTGCCAGTTGTACACAGATCTTTTCTTCGATTTCAGACGCTGCCTGCCTGTTTTTTGCACTGACAGATATATATGTCTTTAATTTAGGTTCTGTGCCGGATGGACGTACTACCACAGAACAATTCCCTTCCAGCAGATATTTCAGCACATCCGACTTCGGCAGTCCGTCAAGTCCTTTGCTGTAATCCAGGCACTGCTGCACTTTCTTCCCTGCAAATTCGGAAATACCTCCGCGGAACTTCTCCATAATATCCTGCATCTTCTGGAATCCTGCGGCCCCCTCAAATTCATAGGAATGAAGTGTATTCAGACAATAACCGTATGTATCATATAACTCTTCCAGCTTCTCCAAAAGACTGATACCACGGCTTGCATAATAAGCAAACATCTCACAGACCAGAAAAGCTCCATTTACCGCATCCTTATCCCGTACATAACCTCCGGACAGATACCCATAGCTTTCCTCAAAGCCAAAGATATACGAATCCTCTCTGCCCTTCTGTTCCAAAAGACCGATCTGCTCCCCGATAAACTTAAAACCGGTAAGAACATTGATCGTTCTCACACCGTAATGCCGGGCAATGCGCTCTGCCATGTCAATCGTCACAATGGTCTTGATCATAACCGGATCCTCCGGCATTGTCCCCATGGCAATCCTGCGGGTGCAGATATAATCTAATAAAAGCATCCCCACTTCATTTCCTGACATCAGGACATGCTCTCCCTTTTTGTCCTTAACGGCAATTCCCACACGGTCGCAGTCCGGATCTGTCGCCAGCAGCAGATCCGCATCATACTTTCTGGCATACTCAATCCCCAGAGCCATCGCCTCCCGAATTTCAGGATTTGGATATGGACATGTGGTAAAATTGCCATCCGGCTTCTCCTGCTCTTTAACCACCGTAATATTGGTATAACCACTCTCTTTCAATACACGAAGTACGGGTTTGAGACCTGTACCGTTCAATGGTGTATATACGATGGAAACATTCTTGTCTATCTCAACATCTGCTGATAGCAGGCTCTCAGCCTTTACCTTTTCGGTAAAATCATCATAAACACTGTCCGGAATATAGTTCACAAGCTCTGTTTCAATTCCCTCCTCAAAGGAGATCTGTTTCACATCCTCAAACAGATCAAGCTTTTCAATCTCAGCCAGTATCAGAGCCGCTGCCTCCGTTGTGATCTGGCATCCATCGGCTCCATACACCTTGTATCCGTTATACTTTGATGGGTTGTGAGATGCCGTGACCATAATCCCGGCCGCACACTTCAAAGAACGTACCGCATAGGAAAGACATGGCGTTGGCATAAGCTCCTTATAAATATATGATCTGATCCCATTGGCTGCAAATACACCACAGGCAACCTTTGCAAACAGATCCGATTTAATACGGCTGTCATAACTTACCGCAATGCTTCTGTCTTTTTCAGCAAAATTTCCGCAGATATAATCGGCAAGTCCCTGGGACGCCTTTGCCACGGTATAAATATTCATCCTGTTTGTTCCGGCACCGATCACGCCGCGCAGTCCACCTGTTCCAAATGCCAGATCTCTGTAAAACGCATCCTCAATACGACTGTCATCCGTGCTGATCTCCTGCAGCCGGGCAGCTGTATCCGCATCCAATGCCCGCTTCACCCATCTGTCATACTCATTTTTAATCTTCTGATCCATTATAGTATTCCTTTCTTTTTTGCAAATGTATACAGACTTTTCATAGGAAAATCCTATCTCTCTACCGAATAATTCCATATTGTGAATGATGAATCAAATAAATTGATAGTATATTTAACAAATATAATACCACAGTTACAAAATACAAAACCTTGCGAAACTGTGTCTTTCCCTCTGGCATAATGTTATCACACTGCATTATCATATCAATCAAAACAAGAATAATATAAATAAAAGCAAACAACATAAAACAACATGTTCGTTCTGCTGACGCATAAATCGTAGGAGAAAACCCCATCACACCCTCTGTTGCAATTCCAATCAATAAACACACGCTCAAAAGTCCCATCTTATATTTGTCCTTCTCCCATAGCAAAAAGTAGAACGTCAAAATCATACATATAACAAATATTGCAGACAGCACCACAGGGATAAATGCCCCTTTCTGTGTCAGATCAACTACGGTAATGCACCCCAATCTATAAAACTCTACTATCGTGTTCATCAAAAGAAGCAAAAAGGCAGGGATAAAACCAATAATCTTTTTATACGCTTTGTCAAGTATCAAAAAAGAAGCCACAGCCAGCATAATACATAAAACGATAAATACAATATTATGCTCTTCTACCAAGACAGAATATACCCGTACTAAACCCATATACATCTTCTGGCCAAACGTAAATGACGCAAAATCCGGGAATCTTGCCGCCGTTTCAGATTCCGTTCTAGCAGAGTTTCCCGGTGCTGTTAAAATAAAAATAATATTGGCTACGCAAATGAAAAAATTAATACCTAACAGATAAGGCAGTCTTTTATTCTTTATAATAAATTCCACAATGCTGTAAAGAATAACCACTGCCATAAATGCAGCCATCAACTCATGATTACAAGCAACAATCAAAGCAACGTAAATTACTCCATATGACCAAACCGGCAGCTTTTCATTATGCATATATTTATACAAAAACATAAAATAAACCATTGCAAAGCAAACCGGCCACAGATACGTCATTGATGTACACATCCATCCTGCTGAAGCCATTGTAGTGATCGGGAACAGTACAAAACCCAAAATAGCAATTGGAAAATCATCCATTTTCCACCCTAAAATTTTTGTGAACAGAAATGGTATTGAGTATATCACCGCGATTTCCACTATTTTCCATAATTCCGGACGAGGAACCACAAAATAACCAATTGTCTCCTGTAAAAACCTTGCAGACCAAGTATTATAACGATGAACCACCCAATCTGTTACCTTAGAAAATTGATCCAACATACCTATCGTCGCCGAATCGTCCCACAAATCAGTACGCATTTGCAAAACCAGCACTAAAACAGCCACAAAATATAATATGTAAATAAAATAATTTCTTTCTGCTTTTTTGTTTTTCATCAATAAATGCCCTTCCTTATAGTGCAAAATTTCTTCATAGTCTCTTTAATTTCCAGACATACATGTCCTTTCCCATTGCAGTATACGACTGTCATCCTCACTGCTTTTCTGCCGTCAGGCAAAATTACAGCAAAATCAGAAATACCGCCTTTAACTTCCATATGTTATCACATTTATATCTTTCTGTCACTATATTTTATGGTGCTGCTGCCCTATCATCCGTACCGTATTTCATCCATATTGTCTTGATTTTTCTTATGTTGCTCTGTAAAATAGAAATAGAAATCATTAAAATAATACATCACAAAAGAGGTCACACATGCTTAATTCATCTGTAAAAAACCGCAAACCGTCAACAATACCACGCCAGTCCAATATTGAATTACTGCGGATTTTTTCAATGATAATAATCATCGGACATCACTTTTCCGTACATGGCGGAATTATTTTTCCGACAAATGTTATCAATATAAACCGGCTTTGGGTCCAATTTATTCAAATGGGTGGCAAGATCGGAGTCGACATATTTATTATGATATCCGGATATTTTTTAATCACCTCCGAGAAACTAAAATGCAGCAAAGTCTTAAGGATCTGGCTACAGATTTTTACATACTCTGTAGTCACCTATCTGCTCTTAACTGCATCCGGTATGGTTCCGTTTTCTTTAAACGAATTAATGTACAGTCTGCTGCCGATCACCTTCTCCAGCTGGTGGTTTGCCAGCGGTTATTTTGTATTGTATCTGCTTTTTCCGTATATAAATACATTCTTAAAGGCATTAAGTATACATTCCTACCAGCGATTTTTAGTTTTGTTGACAGTAATATGGTGTATCATACCATCATTTCTTTCCATACCATGGCAATGTAATACCCTGCTTTGGTTTATATACCTGTATGCTCTTGCAGGATATATCCGTTTATACATCCGCTCCACCTCGATAACCGCGAAAAAGAGTTTTATGATCGCCGGTATATTGATCCTGCTGACATTTTTGTCCGTTGTCGTCGTAGATGTTCTGGCAACAAGAAATCCTTCCTTTGCTACATATACGGATTATTTTTATGATATGCAGAGACTGCCGGTTCTGCTGATCTCCCTCTTTTTATTTTTAGGTTTTGGCCATTTAAACATAAAATACATTCCGGCTATCAATATCATATCCTCCGCTACATTTGGTGTATACCTCATTCACGATAATTACCGTACACGTACTTTGTTATGGAACACTCTTTTCAAGGTGGACACTTATGCTGACAGCAAAGGGCTTATCCTATATTCCATCCTTGTGATCTTCACCATCTTTATCGTATGTTCCTGCATTGAACTGCTCCGCATGTATTTGATCGAACGCAGATA
>JALFLW010000113.1 GCA_022774505.1 Lachnospiraceae bacterium | reverse complement strand
AGTCAGAATATTACGGAGGCTATGTCAAGGATCAGTGATACGGACATGGCGGATGAAATGACAAAGTATACACAGTATGAGGTGCTTTCTCAGGCAGCGACATCCATGCTGGCACAGGCAAATAACAGACCACAGCAGATCATGTCATTGCTGCAGTAAAGATAGTTTTAACAGTGGGATGGGATACCGGTAAAATAAAAATAGTCCCAAAAAGCGGACAGCATTTGGCCGGACAGAGAGGATAAATATATGGATACAGAATTAAAAAAGGTATATACGGCACGTATCAGTCAGGCAAACCGGAGTGAATTGGTTGTGATCATTTATGAATTAATGCTGGAGAGTATTTCGGAGGCAAGAGAAGCATTGCATGGTGGCGATCTTCACAATGCGGATGAAGAATTAAAACGTGCACAGGGGCTTTTGTGTGAATTGAGAGGGAGTCTTGATTTTCAATATGCTATATCTCAACGTCTTGTGTCATTATACCGCTATGTAAATGAACAGCTGACGAAATCTGTTACACGACAAAAGGATGTCAATCTCGATTCCTGTGAAAGGGTACTTAAGGGATTGAAAGAAGGTTTTGAGCAAGTTGCCGGACAGGACACTTCGGGTCCGGTCATGGGAAATGTCCAGCAGGTTTATGCCGGTCTGACATATAATAAAGGGAGCCTCGATGAGATCGCGATCGATCCGCGGCAGATGGGTCATAGCTTTAAGGCATGATGAAGATTACGGGACAGCGGATACTGTTGTTACCGGGGAAAGGGAAAGACAGAAATGGAAAAGAAAAATTTTTTGGATGATCGGGGGGCTGGTATATTGATGCCAATAAGCAGTCTGCCATCACCCTATGGAATCGGAACCTTGGGTGAGGAAGCGTACCGTTTTGTGGACAGACTGGTAAAAGCGGGTCAGAAGTATTGGCAGGTGCTGCCGGCAGGACCGACTAGCTTTGGAGACAGTCCTTATCAGTCTTTTTCTGCATTTGCGGGAAATCCTTATTTTATCGATCTGGATACACTTGTACAGGAGGGACTGTTAAAAAAAAGTGAGATAACCTGCGAAAACTGGGGGGATGATCCGTCTGATATTGACTATGCTGCTTTGTTTCAGAGCCGTTTTCGTGTACTGAAAAAGGCATATGGACGCAGCGACCACAGAAAAACTTCTTCCTATCGTACATTTCGCCGGAAAAATACATACTGGCTGGATGATTATTGTCTTTATATGGCATTAAAATTTAAAAATGATAATAAAGAGTGGCAGCAGTGGGAAGAAGATATTCGGTTTAGAGAAAAACAGACCGTAAAAAAATATCAGGAAGAACTTGCAGAAGAAATTGGTTTTTGGGAATTTTGTCAATATAAATTCTTTGAGCAGTGGAATCGTCTGAAAAAATACGCTCATAAAAATAAGATCCGTTTTATTGGTGATATTCCTCTGTATGTATCTATGGATAGTGCAGACGTGTGGGCACATTCTGATCTGTTTGAACTGGATGAGAGAAAAAAGCCTATAAATATTGCGGGTGTTCCACCGGACTGTTTTTCGGCAGATGGGCAGAGATGGGGGAATCCTCTTTATAATTGGAAAGCCATGGAACAGGATAAATTTCGTTGGTGGTATAAGAGAATGGAAGCAAATGCCGGGCTTTATGATGTGATCAGAATTGATCATTTTATCGGCATTGTGAATTTCTGGTCGATTCCGGCATCATGTCCGACTGCAGTAGACGGAAAGTGGAGAAAGGGACCGGGAAAGAAACTGACAGATGTGATCAAAGAGGCAGCTGAAGGGACCGATATCATTGCGGAGGATCTGGGGGTTGTAGGCCCAAATGTCCGCAAGTTGATCCAAAAAACAGGATGGCCGGGGATGAAGATATTGGAATTTGCTTTTGATGGTGATCCAACGAATGAATATCTGCCGCATAATTACAAAGATCCAAACTGTCTTGTGTATGGCGGGACCCATGATAATGAAACATTAATGGGATTTTATGGTGCAAAAAAGAAAAAAGAATTAAAATATGTCATGAGTTATCTGCAGGTAAAAAAGAAAAAGCAGATTCCGTTAGAAATGATCCGTCTGGGGTATTCCAGTATTGCTAATACAGCAATTTTTCAGATGCAGGATGTTTTGGGGCTGGATAACAGCGCAAGGATAAATCTGCCATCTACAGTGGGAACCAATTGGCGATGGCGCATGCTTCCGGGAGCATTTACAAAAGAGCATTGCCGTTATCTGAAAAAACTTTGCCGGATCTATAACCGATAAGATTCATGCGAAAGGGGCAAAACCAGCGTTTTATCCTTTGTATACATAAAAATGGCTGTCCGTAAAAAGGGACAGCCATTTTGGTTTTCCTGCTGTATATAATATTCTTTATTTGACGGCTGCTTTAATACGTGCGGCAAGCTCGGCGGCATCTTCTTCCGGTGTACCCGGTTTCCAGGTGATATTTACGGTATCTCCGTTATAGCGTGGGATCAGGTGGACATGAAGATGGAATACCGTTTGTCCGGCCGCTTCCCCATTGTTTTGCAGGATATTGATCCCATCGCAATGAAGGACTTCCATCATTGCTGCTGCACATTTGCGTGCAACCTTGAATATCTTTTCTGCATCCTCATCTTCTAATTCAAATATATTTGCTGCATGATTTTTTGGAAGGATAACGGCATGCCCCTTGGAGGCCGGATTAATATCCAGCATCACCTTAAAATCATCATCTTCATAAATCGTGGTGGAAGGGATCTCGCCCTTTGCAATTTTGCAGAAAATGCAATCGTCTACTGTTTTTTTCATAATTATAAAACCTTCTTTCTTTTTAAGTATATAGCAAAACGCTGGTACATGGCAGGCTACCGGCTGAGAGGAAAGATCGTATCAAATGTGCGTATTTGTTTGAAATCACCCTTAGCGGCAACAATACCGGAGAGGAATGCATTGTGCATGGTGATCTCTCCGCTCGTCAGTTGTTTTACTGCTTTTTGATTCAGCTTGATCCGGATATTTGCTGCAGGATCTGCTTTATCGCTGCAGACCAGCTCTGTATCATTGATATTTAAAGATAAAACTCTGCCATCCTCAAATTGGAGATTATAGCAGACCTGCAGAGGAGTGACCGGGGAAAAATGTTCTTTTAATACGGCAGCAAAGGGATCCTCACTTGAAGATGAAGATTTTTCTGCGTTTGAGCTGTCTTCGGAATCATCCCCCAGAAGTCCTTTGAACATACTGGTAAGCTCCTCGATATCCTCTTTTTGTTTTTGGACATAGTTATTGTCGGAAACATACATCGAAAGCTGCTCACTTTCCTGAGGAGTCAGATGCATTGTCTTTGGTCGGAGAGTGTTCTCACAGACGGAGTTTGTACTGGAAGGAAATACCTTCACTTTTTTAGAAAAGCTTCGGTAAAAATTTTCTGCCTTTTTTTCTAAAAGGAGTGCATAATCCGGATCTGTTTCAAAATCTGTATAATCTGCAACATAGGCACAGATTCCCTCACAGGGAATACCACCAAGAATCTCCCATGCCCGGACAAGGAGCTGGAAAGCATCTTTTTCACCGGCAGCGGTAGCAGTGACAACGGGCAGCATATAGAGCTCACGGATACGTTCCTTGTCACCGTATAACCAGCAGGCATCCAGGAATTGCTGCAGGAGACCTCCGATCCCCAGCCATTCCACGGAAGCAGCAAGGATAATCCCATCTGCCTCTTTCAGTGTCTTTGGCAAAACAGAAATGCCCCGTTTATCTTCATATAAATTATATCTTTTTACATTGATATTTAATTCTTCTAAAACCTCGGTGAGTTTGTTGATCACATAGATGGTTGGATCTTCGATAAGACCGCGGCCTCCATAATAAATATTGATTCTCTGCATATATTTCCTCATTTCATGCTCTGTCTTTTTTATGTTTTATGCCAACAAGCAAGCACAGGAGAAAGCCTCCAAGAAAACCACCGATATGAGCTGCATTGTCGATATTCTGATCAGTAAGTCCGCTGTAAAGACTTAAGAATGCGGCAAATATCATTTGGCGGTAATCAATTTCGATATCATTGCGGTGAAAAAGCACCAGTGCCAAAAGACCGCCGGTGATGCCAAAGATCGCACCGGAAGCTCCAATGGACGATGAATTGATACCTAATAACATATTATAAACCATAGATGCGAAGCCTGCAATGATTCCGGAGGAAAAATAAAGGACCACAAAACGCGGGGTGCCGATATGCTGCTCTAAAAATATTCCCATAAAAAACAGGCAGAGCATGTTATTAAATATGTGGTCAATGCCACCATGCAGAAACATGGAGGTAATAATGCGGTAATATTGATGATTATTAAAAAAATCATACCAGGAAAGACTTCCTTTTGTGATCCATATGGCTTCCTGGTTTCTAAGAACAGAAAAATCGGTTTTTAGAAAGACCAGTATATTGATCAGGATGATAACTGCTGTGGCAGTAGAGAGGTACTGGCGCAGAGAAAGATTATCCTGTTCCTGTGTTTCCTCAGACGGATCAAAGCCGGTATTTGGTTCCATTTTATTTATGATTCCTTTCTTTTTTTCCTATTGTAGCGGGAAAGCAGGGAAAGGTCAAACGAATTGACATTTTTTCAAAATGAGTGTAATATGAAAACTGTTTTCATATTACAAAGAATTGGAGTCGATGAAATGAATCGTGGAAAGCATTATCATACGAAACAGCAGAAAGTTATACTGGAATATCTGATAAACAGTGGGGAACACTATGTATCGGTGAGCCAGATCGCTGCTCATTTAAAGCAGCAGGGTCATTCCGTGGGATTGACGACAATATACAGACAGCTTGACAAATTTGAACAGGAGGGGCTGGTCCATAAGATCGTGCCTGACGGGAATAGCGGTGCACATTATCAGTATACAGGGGAAGAAGCGGGTTCCTTTTTATTGAAATGTGAAGACTGCGGGGAGATGATCCCCATGGCATGCAGTCATATGGATGAACTGTATGAGCATGTTCTGGAGGAACACAGTTTTCAGGTTAATCCGCATAGAACTATGTTTTATGGTATATGTAATAATTGCATGTGTAATAAAAAAAGAAAAGGAAATGATCATGATCAACAGATTTAAAAGATTTGGCAGCAGCAAGCATATATTTGTGGGAATATGGCTGTGTATGCTGGTATTGATACTATCGGGATGTTCCTATGGTTTGACAGAAGGACAAAAAGCAAATATGCAAAAACGCAGTGGAAAGCTGCAGGTTATTGCAACGCTTTTTCCGTATTATGATTTCGCCAGACAAGTCGGAGGAAAGTATACAGATGTGTCGCTGATCCTTCCGGCAGGGATGGATACACATTCCTTTGAGCCTACGGCTGCTGATATGATAAAGATGGGACAGGCAGATCTTATTATATATAACGGCGGTGAGAATGAGCAGTGGGTAGGGCAGGTCCTGGAATCGGCAGATAATAAAAATATTCAGGCAGATGAAATGATGAAGCATATAAAGACTCTCGCAGAGGAGCATGTGGAAGGAATGCAGGAAGAGAAGGGCGAAGAGGGAGAGGAAGAAGTTGATGAACATATCTGGACTTCTCCGGTAAATGCACAAAAAATCGTGGCACAGATCGCGGAGGATCTGTCTGCTGCGGATCCGGATCACAGGGAGCGGTATCATAAGAATGCCGAAAAATATATTAATAAATTGAAAAAACTGGACAAAGATATCCGTCAGGTGACAGAGCATGCAGGAGAAAAATATCTTGCATTTGCGGACAGATTTCCGCTGCGGTACTTTGTGGAAGAGTATGGGCTTGATTATACGGCAGCCTTTGCAGGATGCAGTTCTGATACAGAGCCGAGTGCCGAGACGATCACGTATCTTACCCGCCAGGTGAGAAAACGTCGTCTGCCGGTAGTGTTGAAAATAGAACTTACCAGTGACAAAGTGGCAAAAGCTGTGGCAGAGGCAGCATCTACAGGAGAACACAAAGTAAAGGTAGAGACATTTTATACCTGTCATAATGTGACGAAGCAGCAGTTTGACCGGGGAGAAACCTATCTGAGTCTTATGGAAAAGAATCTCGGAGTATTACGGGATGCTTTGAGAGATTAAATTAGGAAAGGAAATATGGCGGTCTCTATCATGTGACAGGCCTGGGGAAACAGATGAACATGAGAAGATTTTTGCGATTGATCATTTTAGCTGTGATCTGCTTTGGAATGAGTCTGCAGGGAGCTGAGGCACTGAACCGGCTACGGCAGGAAAAAAGCCGGATCACGATGGATGAGTTTTGTAATATGTCAGAAGCGCAAAGGTACAGACAGACCGTTGAGGTGTCTTCGGCAGCAGATATGGAAAAACTTAGGACGTATCTGCAAGAAGAGCCGGACGGAGGAAATAATATATTTTATCAGACGCAGGATATCTGTATTTCTCCGTATACATACGAGTATCTTAGTGCAAACGGACGGATCGCGATCAGATATCAGGGGATTACAGAGGCATATTATGATATGAGATCAGATGCGTATTACGCTGATCTGACGACAGGAACTGCGATATCCTATAAATGGAAAGCAGATTCCTTTGCTCCGATCGGAAGTTCGGTTCAGGATGGAAAAGAGGGAAAATGGAGCTATCAGGGGAACGGATATGCAATAGAGGGAATCTATCAGAGATCGGACAAAAGAAGTGTTATTAAAAATTCCGGGGTTTTTTGTAATGCAGGCAGAGTCAGTGGCGTATATATAAAGAACTATTTTGGATATGGAAAAAATATTGAGGATCTAAGTGTACTTGGTGATGATATCCGGTCGGTAGAACAATGTGGTGGAGAGAATATAGAACTCATAATGCATCATAATGGTGGGCTGGTAGCTGTAGGGTTTGTGGCATGTGCCGCAGGAGATATTGCAGATACCAGTGTTTCGGCTGATATTTTTGTTGATTATCCGAAGTGGGATGGTAAGAAGCAGATTTTCGGTGACGTGGATATCGGGATAATTGCCGGGGATAGCAGGAAGTTTTCTATATCCGGCTGCAGCAGCTCAGGAAATATTGTGCATTGGAATGATTCTCTGGGAACTATTGGAGGGATTGCCGGAGCTGCTAAAAATGTGAAGAATTGTAAAAGCGATGCGGTGATCCGTGGAACAGGGAGTTATGTGGGAGGAATCGCTGCCTATATGGAAGGAGATATTGAGAAATGTTTCAGTACAGCGGATATTAATGGAATTTTTAGACATTCCGGTGGAGTGATCGGAGGCTACTATAGTGGGAGGGAGATTGAAGGATGCCGGTT
Source organism: Lachnospiraceae bacterium (assembly GCA_022774505.1). Classification (GTDB taxonomy): domain Bacteria; phylum Bacillota; class Clostridia; order Lachnospirales; family Lachnospiraceae; genus Jutongia. The sequence goes on along the minus strand of JALFLW010000113.1, from coordinate 1,369 downwards.
TGATGGAAATATAAGATTAGAAGCTGGTTTGCTGAAGTATATAGATGGGTATATCAGTGGGGGAATTGTCGGAACAACAGGGGTTGCAACCCTCCTGATCAATGATTGTCAAAATAGCGGAAATATTACAGGTGGAAGTGGCAGGATAGGCGGAATTGCCGGAATGTTAAGGGATGCGGAAATTGTCAATTGTATAAATGCCGGGCAGATAAAAAGCGGCATTTTGGAAAAAAGTGATGGCGGAGAGGACGAGGATTCTTATGCCGGAGGAATCGTGGGTATGATGTGTGACAATGAAAACTCCGTACTTAATTGCATCAATGAGGGCAGGATTTATAATGAAAACGGATATGCAGGGGAGATTACAGGCTGTATGAATGGAGACACCTCCGAGGTATGCAATGTATATATGGCGGGGGTGGCCACCGGAAGTGCCACAGGTCAGAGTGGGATAGGCTTTGGAACAGGAGAAAACATAGAAAATTGTCTTGCCGGACAAGGGGAAGAAATCGATGATCTGTGTCAGACATTTAATCAGTGGATCCGGGAGTTTGATATATCCGTGAGATATCATTTTGTTATATCGGAAAAGGGAGATAAGTTTCTTGGGTGGATCGTGAAAAATGGGAAACTTACGCTGGAGGAAAGGAGTGAGGCAGAGCCTTCAGAGGAACCGGAAACGACAAAAAGGCCGGCGGTGTCAACGAAGCCGTCCGCTACAGCCGGACCGGATGGAACGGGAAAACTGCCGACGACGGATATACCGAAAAAAACAGAAGATCCGCTGCCGACAGCCACAGCAGAACCGGAAAGGACGCAGGAACCGCTGCCGACAGCCACAGCAGAACCGGAAAGGACGCAGAAACCGCTGTCAACAGCTACAGCAGAACCGGAAAGGACACAGGATCCATTACCGACAGCTACAGCGGAACCGGAAAGGACACAGGAACCGTTGCCAACAGCTACGTCAGAACCGGAAAGAACACAGGAACCGCTGCCGACAGTCACAGCAGAACCGGAAAGGACACAGGATCCGATTCCACCGGCAACACTTATGCCGGACCGGACAAGGACTCCTGCAATTACAGCTGAAGCAGCTCAGACACAGAAGCCGGCACAGCCGGAGGTGACAGAAAAACCAGGGAAAACGTCTGTGCCGGAGAAAAAAGGAAAGACAGCAGGGACCAAAAAATCGGCTCAGGCCAAAAAGAAAAAAGCCAAGGCTCCTTCTTTTAAGCTTCAGGCAAAAAGAAACCGCAGGAAGCAGAAATATGTATTGATGACTTTAAAAAGCTGTCAGGGGACATATATTGAAGTGCAGGCAGGATTAAAGAAAAAGAAATTTCATCGGATGAAATTAAAAGAGAAT
>JALFLW010000108.1 GCA_022774505.1 Lachnospiraceae bacterium | reverse complement strand
TTTTCAGGGTTGTTTTACTGTTCAATTATCAAGCTTCCCTCAAGCGTTTCCGCTTGTTTCTTACTAACTCGTTTCCGCGTCAGCAAGATATATACTATCACTCTTATCCTCACTTGTCAACACTTTTTTAAAACTTTTTTTAATTTTATTTTTCAACCTGTCTGAGTCCCCACAAACTCTAGCTTTGTCAGTTTCTCAATACATCATTTTCCAAGACCTTCCACAAAAAAATCAAAAAAGAAAATCAAACTTTCCATATCAAAATATCTCCCATACTATTAATAATCCCTGTGCCAAAAACTTCATGTGATCAACGCATGATCGATATATACCTCTGTATATTATATATATCTCATATGTTCTCATACATTTTAAATCTCATACATCTTAAAGTGTCTTTAATTGAGTTTCTTTTCGTTGACTGATAATTGTTTTGGTATGATGTTTTGGCATGTCCCATAAAGATTCCCTCTCTGCATCCTCTGTCACTAACTGTATAGTGCACTTTATATTTTATCCTGCTGATCTTGTCAAAAGGGCAAAACCTGCGTTTTGCCCTCCAAGAATTGCTTCGCAATTCTCGTTGGATTCACTCTACATTACGAGCATTTTCGCTTATATACCAAAAGGGCAAAACCTGCGTTTTTCCCTCCAAGAATTGCTAATCGCTTCGCAAACAAAAAGGAGATGCCCTTTCGGACATCCCCTTTCCTTTTGAAAGCTCTTTTTATTGTAATAGAAGTGAACTATTATTTTACAGTAGCTTTAACCTTAACAGATTTCTTACCTACCTTAATAGTGATGGCTTTCTTCTTAGCCTTCTTAACAGCCTTCAGAGTAAGAGTTGCTTTACCCTTAGCATACTTAACATTTGTCAGCTTAAGAACTTTGCCCTTGACTGTGATTGTGTCAACGAATGCTTTCTTCTTATTCTGAACCTTAGATGCCTTGATTACAAGCTTCTTAGTCTGATTCTTCTTAAAGGTAATAGACTTCTTAGCTGCTTTGACTTTCTTGGCTGAGTTGCGGACATAAACCTTAATCTTAGCAGTTGCCTGTTTCTTACCATCTTTCTTTTTAGACTTCAAAGTAACTGTTGTAGAAGCTCCCTTAGTAGCTTTCTTAGGTACCTTGATTGTTAATACTTTCTTCTTTGTATTCAGAGATACAGTTGCGATCTTCTTGCTTGCAGAAGATGCCTTAACAACTGCTGCACCTGATGTGCCTGCAGCTTTCTTAACTGTATACTTAACTGTTGTCTTCTTGCCTGGAGCAACGATTACGATCTTCTTCTTAGCTGTGATCTTGCTTGTACCCTTTACAGACTTAATACCTGCTGGTGTAGCTGTCTTAATACCTGCCGGTGTAGATGTCTTAACGCCTGCCGGTGTAGATGTCTTAGCTGCAGGATTTGAAGCTGCAGGATTTGAAGCTGCAGGCTTGTTAGACTCTGCCGGCTTGTTAGACTCTGCTGGCTTATTAGATACAGCCGGATTGTTAGATGCGTCTGGATTTGCTGATACATCTGGATTTGCTGATGTATCTGAATTTGCTGATGCAGTTGGAACTGGAGTAGCCTCAGATTTTCTCTCAGCCTCACCAGCTACCTCACCTGTTGCAGTCTTGATTGTGTAAGCACCCTTTGTAGGTGTAGCACCCTTCTTAATTCCATCAAGAGTGAATGTTACAGAAATGCTCTTTGTGAATGCAAAGTCTTCCCCGTTAACCTCGTCTTTTGTCAAGAAGTTGTTCTCGTTATCCTCGTTAGAGTAACCCCATTCATTCAAGATTTCAAGACGTGTAGTTCCTTTACCCTCAATACATCCAAAATACATCTTAGACATATCAGTCTCGACTACCTTATCATCACATTTAACAACAACGTCTTTGATGCTCATATCAGATACATCAAGATTCTGAGCGTCTGCCAATCCCTTAATATCAACGTTTAATATCATCGCATCACTGGCTTCCTGACCTTCAGCAAGATCAAAAGATACTGTGTATGTACCATTACCTGTGACAACTGTATCATTTCCGTTTGAATCAACGTCCCAGTTTCCTACAGAATAATCTGAGCTTGAGAACATAAGGAATGCCTTATATCCCTCAGCCTCCGGTACATGATAATCAGAATCATCCGGCTCTGTGCTTGGCTCTGTTGTTGCTGAACCTGTAGCAGAAGCACTTGGCTTTGCTGCTGAACCTGTAGCAGAAGCACTTGGCTCTGTTGTGCTTGCTGCTGGTGCATCACCATCGAAAATCTCAACTTTCTTAAGAGTTACAGCCATGTTATCTTGACCAATTCCTACGCTAACTTTACTAGTTTCAACTGGTGTAAATTCTACTGTCTTTACGAAATCACCCTTTGCAACTTTAACCTTTGCTGCATCCTTGATTGCAGCGTTTGTTGTAACAGATACAAACGAATCCTTAGCTGCTGTACCAGTAACCCTAACAGTAACCTTATCATACTGAGCAACCTCTTCATAATTTACATTAGCACCACCCCACCATTCATTGGTGTGTGACTCCCAAACTGAAAATGCAGCCTTTGAAACTGCCTCAGATTTGTCAGTTGTTACCTTACTTGTGTACTTATTACCTGACTTCTCGAGTGACATAGAGCCTTCCCAAGATGCAACAAGCTTTGACTTAGTGTCATCAGCTTTTGCAGCGTTAGTAGTTACGTTTACTCCTGTTACTACCATAGCAGCAGACAGAAGCAAGGAAAGAGCTTTCTTCATTCCTTTTGTTAACTTCATTTCTTTTCCTCCTTAAATTTTTCCCCCACTTTTTTTATGGGTTTGTTTGATTTTAAGAAGTGAACATAGCATCCGGCATCCGCAACTGCCGTCAGTTATACCACTCCCATTACGGATAATATACTATCAAATTTTTCAAAAATGTGATATGGACATTTTATACAATCCGTTCATCTTTTTTTTGTTATTTATGTCCAACCTATCCACACTTTTGCTCTATTTTGTTGATTTTTTATAATGTTTTCATCTTTTTTAAATGTGCATCGTGCATTTTCACCAATTATTTATGGCAATTTTTGGTCAGGATGTTTTTTCCAAAAAAACATCCTCTCCGGAGTCCCTCTTCAGTACATATCCCCGAATTAATTAAAATATACCAGTTCCTCCTTCGGCTTTTCAGCGGCAGCTACTTCCTCCGCATAAAATACAGGTCCCTCTTCTCCATATTCCCGTCGGAACTTAAATTCGAGCCGGGCCGTAATGGTCACATAACTTCCATTCGAAAAACCGGACCAGTCATCTGCTTTACAAAGAAATCCAATGAACTGCACGTCATCCGCACAACATGTCATAGCATGACGGCCAAATACCACATAACCGCTCTCAAGCCCCTTTGTTTTCTGGATACGTCCTGTAAGTTTCAGTGTTTTGCCATCATATACAGACTGATGGTCGATCATATCTACATACCAGAGACCGAAATCATCATCCTTGATATCGATGATATCTGCCTTCACATCAAATGGCATCTCATCCTTCATTTCATAAAAGGCATCATCCTCGGATTCATAGACGATCTGTGCCCGTGGATTAACCGCCTTGACACTGCCACGAATGGCATTTTTATTGGTATTTTCTACAGTACAGCGGTTTACTATGACCATCTCGGACACTCTGTAATGCTCTACCATCATGGACGGCATGTTGCGGGTATACAACATAAATGTCTCATCATTGACTATATCGATCGTCTGAAAATATACATCCCTGTCAAAGCAGATATCCTCCAGAGAATCATACATCTCCGGGATATGAGCCGTCGGCCACATTCCATTATATTCTACGATGATTCTATCCGGACGATGTTTCTTGAGAAATTTTTCAACGACTTTTCCGTTAAAGGATTCCTCATCCTCAATATATTCGCAGACCGCATGAGTCTGATCCAGCAACGCCTGAGGGTATTCCTCTTCCCCCTCCTCACAGACCAGGATCAATGTTTTGGACTTGTCATCAAAAAGTTCGTCCACCAAAAGATCCCTGATCAGGCTTGTCTTTCCTGCCTCCAAAAAACCCATGATGACGTATACCATCATCTCCTGTTTTTGTTTTCCAAACATTTTTTCCCTCCTTATACGTGGAACAGTTCTTTTATCTTATCTTCATTCAGATTTGCACCGATCACGCATACACGCCCTGTATAATCTGCTGCACCACGACGAAGCTCTGTCTCCTCCGGCACCAGATCAAAATGATACCACTGTCCCTCTACAGGTGCCACAATTCCTTTGGCACGAAGAACCTCACCGTATTCTCCGCCCTGAGCCAGTTTACTCAAAATGTCATTTAATTCATCCTCGCTAAATTTATGAGCTGTCTCAACGCCCCAGCTTGTAAATACATCATCTGCATGATGATGGCCTTCATGGTCATGATGGTGACCACAGCCACACTCCCCGTCGTGATGATGCTCATGCTCCTCATGATCATGGTGATGACCGCAGCCACACTCTCCATTGTGATGATCGTGGTCATGATGCTCGTGGCCTTCATGCTCGTGGTCATGACCGCAGCCACATTCTCCGTCGTGATGATCGTGGTCTCCATGATCGTGATGATGACCGCAGCAACACTCTCCATCGTGATGATGGTGCTCATGCTCCTCCAGCAGCTCCTTTTCTAAGGAGTTTACCTTTTCCATCGCCTCGAGGATATTTTTTCCATTTATATCATCCCATGGTGTGGTGATGATAGAAGCCTCGTCATTCTTTTCCCGGATCATTTTCACACAGGTATCCAGCTTATCCTCAGACACCTTCTGGGTACGGCTCAGGATCACCGTTCCGGCATATTCGATCTGATTATTATAAAATTCTCCATAGTTCTTCATATACATTTTGCACTTCTGTGCGTCTACTACTACCGCAGTGCTGTTGATCACCACGTCATCCCCGATATCCTGCACTGCTTTGATCACATCTGACAGCTTGCCGACTCCTGACGGCTCAATGATCACACGATCCGGCGTATATTTCTCCAATACTTCCCTGAGTGCTTTACCAAAATCACCCACCAGTGAGCAGCAGATACATCCGGAGTTCATCTCTGTGATCTGTATCCCCGCCTCCTTCAAAAAGCCTCCATCAATACCGATTTCACCAAATTCATTTTCGATCAGCACAAGCTTTTCACCCGGAAATGCTTCTGCGATGAGCTTTTTGATCAAAGTTGTCTTGCCTGCACCTAAAAATCCTGAAATAATGTCTATTTTTGCCATGATAATCCTCCATTTCTTTTATTAGAATCTGCTGCCTGCCGTGACATCAGAACCTCTTTCTTCTATAATATATTATACATTTCCTGTCAACACCCTTTGGAATCTAATGAATCTTTGATTGTCAATCCCGTCCGGCACCGGACGCACTGTATGCCGCATACATTGCAATGCTGGCGGCGATCGGCAGATTTAAACTGTCAATCCTCTGAGAATGAGGAATGATAACCGATGTGCCAATATCGAGAAATTCTCTCGGAAGACCTGTCGCCTCATTACCAAATATCAATGAATATGTGCCGGACGGATGAATCTCCGGCAAAGTGATCTGCGCCTGAAGCATAAACGGATACAACTCTCTGTCGCCAAACTGCTCCTGATATTCCTGAAAGCTGTCGAAATATTGAAACTGTGTAGAAAATATCGCTCCCATTGAAGCTCTTACCACTTTCGGATCGAATGCATCCACAGCCGGACGGATGATCGCCATCTGATTTAGTTCAAAGCCCAGAGCACTTCTCATTATCGTTCCCATATTTCCTGCATTTGAAGGGGATACCAGCACGATATGCGAAGCTTTTGCATCCAATTCACCCGGAAATTTACGAAACTCTCCGATGACATAACAGTTTTCTTTTTGGGATAATACATGAAATATTTTGTCCGTCTGCTGAATCGGTATTCCTGCTTCCCGACATATTTTTTTTAGTTTGTCATATGTCTCTCCCTCTTTTAATGACGAATGAACATATACTTTATTGACATACTGTGTTTTGTACCGTAAAAGCTCAAAGGTTAAAGTGATTCCAAGAGAATAAGAAACCGGATCGTCCTTCTTGTATCGTTTAAAAGCTGCCATGTGATCAACCATCCCTTTCCTGTATCTGCAAATCACAAAAAGCAGACACATCATTATCTTTTTTAAACATATTACAGCCGGCACACAGAAACTGCTGCCGGCCTGATCATTCTCTCTTACTCTGCTATGGCAATATCTACTGAAATCGCCCCTGCATCTGACTGAAACGGGATGCTCAGCATCTGCTGTCCCTTTCCACAATACTGTCCTCCCTCATGATAATCAGGAGGTGTAATATCTATCATAATATTATTGCTGGCAAACACTGTGGCTGCATTTCCTGCGATCATATTTCCCAGCTCAGAGATCGCGCTCCTTCCGATTTCATCGATCGTCTCTACCGGCTGCATCATCATCTTTGATATGATCTCTAATGCTGTGGGATGCTCCATATTGAGCACGACTCTTCCGCTGAGTCCTCCCGTCAGACCCAGTTCAATGATCGACGCATCATCATCATATGTCTCCGGCCTCACTCCCGGTTTCCCGATCCTGAGATCTATCATACATACCTCTTTCACCACTTTGCATACCGACAAAATAAATGGATTCACATACTCTGCTTTCACGGTCCGGCAATCTCCTTTCTACTGAATTTGTATCTTTCTTGGCAAATCTCTCCCAGCCATCGCAGGAAGCTTTTGCCTGTTATCCGTTTAGTATAACAAATCCTCCATCCCCTGTAAACACTGTTACAGGTTGAAATCATTCCAAAAGCTCTGGTTGATATCTACTTTTTTATCTCGAAGCCACTGATTATATTTTTTGACAAACATCTCTGACTGCCGCTGTTGAATGATCTGCTCTTTCTTCTTATCAATCTCTTCTTTGCTGAATGATGACTCTTCTCCCGAAGCTGTCTTTACTGCACTTCCTGAAGCCGCCTTTGATCTGTTGTCCTCCACGATAGCCTGCCCGGCCTCTTCATCTGTCACATTCGTATCGGCATCATCTGTCGCCACATAGAACATTTTTTCTGCCAGCAGATTTTCCTGATAGATTTCACTGATCTCCTGCACTGTCAGACTATATTGCTCTTTATCTGCAGCCGAAGCGTTATGCACCAGATCCTCCGCCTGTCTCAATGCCTCATCCTGCTCATCTGCCGTCAGACCAACGCTCTGTTTTTGTGCAACTGCGGAAATAATCTTGAGCTGGGTGATCATATTGACGATCTCCTGCTTTGCCTGATCACCAATGGTTTCATTGCTCCCCAGCTGATATTTCCACAATTCTTTTCCAAAGCTGCTTTCATACTGGCATTTCAGAAAATAACTGTATGCCATTACTTCACTATATCTGACCTGTGCATCGCCGACCATCATAACAACAGTACCGGCTGATACATTTCCTTTCTTCTCTACCTTGGATGATTTTTTCTGAAAGCCGCATCCGGTAAATAACAATGCAGCCGCCGTCATAATACATACTCCCGGTATCCATTTCCTGCTCTTAAACATAGTAACCTTACTTTCCTTTCCATTCACAAGCTCTGATTTACAGACCTCTTTGTTCGTGCTGTCAATCTGTTTATCTGTGGTCAGAAACAGACAGCCGCAACAGCAACCCCCTGATCCTGCCTGTATTTAGAGATTTCCGATCGCCTGCACCACTTCCTCTGCCGCCCGGAAAATCCTTTCGGCCTGCAGCTTCTTCTCTCGCGACTGAGTCATTCGCCCCGATGCCTTTTTGCCCTTTTCTTCAGCTTCCAAGGCCTTTCTCGTATAGAGAAAATACGGGTCTCCTTTGGAAATATAACGAAGTCTTCCCTGAAAAGCTTCTACCATTTCAGGAAGCTTTTCCACATCCGGTTTCCTGTCCGGCTGCAGATAGAACCGGATCCCATCCGGCTTCTGTGTGATCTGCAGTATCCCACTGCGGTGGGCTGCCGCTTTCAAAACCGCAATATTTAACAGATTCTGTGCCGCATGCGGAATGTCCCCAAACCGGTCCATCAGCTCATCCTCCATATCAGAACGTTCTTCATTGTTTTCCAGTGCTGCGATCCTTTTATACATATCCAGCTTCTGATACTCACTCTTAATATACGATGCCGGAATGAATGCGTCAACCTGCAGATCGATATTCGTCTCTGATTCTTCCTTTTCCGGCCGTTCACCTTTCATTGTCTGAACCGCTTCGCTCAGCATCTTGCAATACAGATCATATCCCACAGCCTCCATGTGGCCGGACTGCGCTGCTCCCAAAAGATTCCCGGCACCGCGTATCTCCAGATCACGCATGGCAACCTTGATCCCGGATCCCAGATCCGTATATTCCCGGATCGCCTCCAGACGTTTTTCCGCTACCTCACGAAGTATCTTGTCCCGCTTGTACATCAAAAAAGCATAAGCCGTCCGATTGGACCTGCCAACACGTCCGCGAAGCTGATAAAGCTGCGATAATCCCATCTGGTCAGCATTATCTATAATAATAGTATTGACATTGGATATGTCAAGTCCTGTTTCAATGATCGTCGTAGCGATCAGCACATCGATCTCGCCCTCAATAAAGCTCATCATAATGCGCTCCAGCTCCCTCTCGCTCATCTGCCCGTGAGCAAATGCCACATTTGCATCCGGCACAAGCTGAGAGATTTCAAATGCTACTTCGTCAATGTTTTTCACACGGTTATATACATAATAAACCTGTCCCCCTCTGGACAATTCTCTATTGATTGCCTCCCGTATGATCTCACTGCTGTGCTCCATTACAAAGGTCTGGATCGGCAGGCGGTCTACCGGCGGCTCTTCCAGCACACTCATATCCCTGATCCCGACCAGACTCATATGAAGTGTTCTGGGGATCGGTGTTGCCGAAAGAGTCAGCACATCCACGTCTTTCTTCATCTGTTTGATCTTTTCTTTATGCGTAACGCCAAAACGCTGTTCCTCATCAACAATGAGAAGTCCCAGATTTTTAAATGCAATGTCTTTTGACAGCAGACGGTGGGTTCCGACAACTATGTCAACCTCTCCTGTTTTTAGTTTCTCGATCGTCTTCTTTTGCTGTGCCGCCGTACGGAAGCGTGACATCATCTCCACATTGATCGGATAATCTCCCAATCGTTCCTTTATGGTATTATAATGCTGCTGTGCCAGTATCGTGGTCGGCACCAGAAATGCCACCTGCTTATTGTCATTTACTGCTTTAAATGCTGCACGGATCGCAACTTCTGTCTTGCCATACCCAACATCACCGCAGATCAGACGATCCATGATCCTGCTGCTTTCCATGTCGCGTTTCGTCGCGGCAATGGCATCCAGCTGGTCTGCTGTCTCTTCATATGGAAACATCTCTTCAAATTCTGTCTGCCATACCGTATCCGGACTAAACTGAAAGCCCTGCTGTTCCTGTCTGCCGGCATAAAGCTCCACCAGCTCTCTGGCAATTTCTTTGACAGCCCCCCGCACCTTGGATTTGGTCTTTTTCCATTCCATCGTATTAAGCTTATTAAGCTTTGGCTTTTTAGCTGCATCCTGACTGGCATATTTCTGCAGGACATCTAATGCCGATGCCGGAACATACAGATTGCCTCCATCTCCATATTCGATCTTAATAAAATCCTTGGCAACGTTATCTACTTTGATCTTTTCAATACCACGATAAATTCCCAGGCCATGATTTTCATGAATAACATAATCGCCCACATTTAATTCATGAAAACTCTGCAGTGCCTGCCCATTATATTGTTTCTGGCGTTTTCTCTTTTTTCTGGCCTTTGCCCCGAATATGTCACTCTCTGCCACTACAACAAACCGAAGCTGCGAATAGAAAAAGCCCTTTGACAGCCGTCCATAACTCACCATGATCTCTCCCGGCTGCAATTCCCGGTCCAGCGTCTCTCTGTAGAAGGCATTGACATCATACTCCTGCAGATCACCGGCCAAACGTTTTGCCCGTGTTCTGGAGCCACAGAGCATCAGTACCCGGCAGCCCTGCTTCTTCCATTTTTTCATATCTTCTACAAGGAGTTCGAAATGTTTATTATAGGAAGAAACAGCCTGACACTGCATATGAAGACTCTCGTAAACGTCCATCCCGGATGTCATTCCGTCCAGCATTGATAAATAGATTGTCTTTTTTCCGGCGATCAAAGCCTTCACTGTCTCTGCGCCGTAAAGGATCTCCATCTGCCCCGGCAGGATCAGCCCCTTCGTCAGGCGGTTTTCCATACTCTCGCGAAATTCATCCTCCACCGCCTTCATCGCCTCATTGCACCGCACCGGTTCGTCTACCACAAATAGTGTTTCTTCTGTATCGAAATAGTCAAAAAAGGATCCCGTATTTTCATCAAAATATACCAGAAAGCTTTCCAGTCCCACACCGTTTCTGGTATATTCCAGACGTTCTTTCCACTCCTTTAATGTATCTGATAAACGATTGGCCGCCTCAAAATTTTTCTCTGCCATAAATTTATCATGAAGCTCTTTTTGTTCCTTCTGAATCTTCTCCATTCCACGTTTAAGCTGTGCCGGCGTCAACACAATCTCCTGTGCCGGAAAAATAGTGAGACTTTCCACGCGTTCGATGGAACGCTGGCTTTCTACATCAAAGGAACGTATCGTGTCGATCTCATCTCCCCAGAATTCGATACGATACGGACACTCCTGCGTCGGCGGATATACATCCAATATGCCTCCCCGCACAGAATACTCTCCTGGCTGTTCCACCTGTGCCTGTCTTTCAAATCCCATATCCGTCAGGCATTGTATCAATTCTTCCAGATTGAGTCTGGCTCCCTCTTCTAAAAGCCTGCTGGATTTCTTATAGACAGATAAGGACTGCACATATTCCATCCCCGCCGTCATGGTGGTGATCACTGTGCCGCCCTCCCGGTCTAATAGTGATTTAATTGTCTTTAGTCTCTCGGTCTCCACAGCATTTCCATGGACATCTGCACTATAAAATATGACATCCTTGGCCGGATAATAGACAGCATTCCTGTCATACATCCGATAATCTGCCAGCAGTTCTCTGGCTCTGATCTCATTTGCCGCAATGAATACTGTCCACTTTTTTTGCCGTGCAAGTCCGCTGATCAGATGACTTTTCTGCCCATCAATACAACCGGATATCTGAATGGGCATGCGCCCACGCTGAATACATTCCTCTGCACTCTTGTATGCATTCAGCTCCTCCAGTGGTTTCCATAGCGTTTCCATTGTTGGTCTGCCTTTCATTTCTGTCTGATTATATTATTTATTATGAAGCTTTCTATTTATTATTAAACTTATTCATGGCACTGGAAACATCCCCGTTCATGATCTCAACACATGCCTGTGCCGCTTTGTCCAGAGCCTCCCGGATAACCGGCTCCTCTTCCCCGGAAAAACGCCCCAGCACATAATCGGCAAGATCCCAGCCCTTCGGCTTCTCTCCAACTCCGATACGCACCCTCGGAAATATCTGGGTTCCGAGATGAGCAATGATGTTTTTGATGCCATTATGTCCCCCCGCACTTCCTTTCGGGCGGATCCGAAGTTTTCCGGGAGCAAGATTGATATCATCATATACCACAATGAGCTCCTCTTCCGGATCGATCTTGTAATAATCCACCAGTTCTCTCACGCTCTCTCCACTGAGATTCATATAGGTCTGCGGCATAGCCAGAAGAACCTTCTGCCCCTGAATGACTCCTTTGCCGCAAACAGCACGGTGCTTTTTTATGTCCATGGAAATCCCGTATGTGTCTGCAAGCACCGTAATTGCCGAGAACCCGATATTATGGCGTGTTCCGTCATAACGTCGTTCCGGATTTCCTAATCCTACTATAATATACATTTCCTTGATTTCCTACTCTCCATGTTATGATGTCAGAGAACGGAAGTATCATGTCTCTTTCATCTTTTTTAATAATGCTTATTCGTCAATCTTTCCCCCATATGGACAGGGTTCCCATGATAGCTGATCAGGAGATCGTTATCGATCACATGACGATTGTCCATAGTTTTCATGATATCCTTGATCTGCACTTCCTGTGCAATATAATGATCTGCCATATTGTAAAGCACATTGTCCCGGAAGGAAAGTATTACCGGTGCCAGTACATCACTGTCATTTGACGCTACAACTAATCCTTTATCTCCATTGGACAACTCCACGCAGACTCCCGGCTGCAGGATATTAATGCTCTCTATCAATGCCGCTACCACTTCCTGATCATATCCATTCGCCGGATCAAGAAGCTTTCGGAGAGCTTCAATCTCCGATGTCGGCTCTTCCTCAAAATTCATGGCAGTCATCGAATCATACGCATAAGCTACTTTAAGAATATCAATCCCCAGAGATTTATATTTCTTTTCGCCTTCTCCCCCTGTATGGTGAAGCTCATTAATGATACCTTTTACACAGCGTTTGATCTCCGGATCCAGATCATAATCATTGTCAATCAGCTGTATGGCAGCATAATGATATGTACGGATCTTTTTTTCATCCTCCGATGTAATCTCATTTCTGCGTTTTCTCCGAATGTGAGGCGGTATCAGCAGACTCCCCACATCATGTAAAATAGCTGCCACAACAATATCCAGCTGCTGTTTAAATTCCATGTTCAGGCGGTGAGTCAGCATTGCGCTCAGTATAGCTGTATTCAGGGAATGTTTGTAGGCATAGTCCTCACTGCTTCTGAGATTTTGCACAAAATTGATCCTGTGATTCAGATTTCCATAGCGTCTAATCACCTGATTTGCAAACTGATACATTCCTTTCGCTTCCTGCTGCTTCGTTACCGCATCCAGAATCTCACGGATCGCAAAAATCGACATTGCCTGAAATCTCTCAAACTCTATATCGTCCTTTGACATCGGCGGCACCGGTTCTGCCGGTTCTAATATATATACACCGATCAATCCAAAATTCTGTATACTGACAATGCCCTGTCTCGTCAGCTTGGAATTGCGCTCATAAAGCATAACTCCATCCCGGTTATAAATAGGTTTCGCCAGACGCATTCCCAGTTTTAAATCATCTGCTTTTACAAATATCATAAATCCATTCTCCTTTCTGCCCAAAAACCTCTTTTATTTTTTCCGGGTCTTCTCCGCAATATTATTGGTTACACGGTTATAAAGCTCTAATGCTGCATTATATCCCATCTTTTTCTGACGGTAATTAACTGCCGCGGATTCACAAATGATCGCACAGTTTCTGCCCGGACGGATCGGAATAGAATGACATACAACCTTATTTCCCAAAAATTCTATGTATTGTTCTTCCAGACCAAGACGATCATATTCCTGATTTTTATTATACTCTTCCAGTTTGATCACCAGATTGATCTCCTGCTCATTCTTTACACTTTCCACTCCGAACAATGTCTTGGCATCAATGATCCCGATTCCCCGAAGTTCAATAAAATGACGGGTGATATCCGGTGCACTGCCTATTAATGAGGCATCACTTACTTTTTTGATCTCTACTACATCATCGGATACCAGACGATGCCCCCGGTGGATCAGCTCCAGTGCCACTTCTGACTTACCAATGCCGCTCTCTCCCATGATCAATACGCCTTCACCGAAAAGATCAAGAAGTACTCCGTGTACACTGCATCTCGGAGCCAGTTCCACATTCAGCCAGCGGATCACTTCCGCCATAAATGCATTTGTCTCCTTTTGGGTACGCAGCAGCGGCACTTCATATTTGCTGGCAAGCTGAATGAGCTTTTCATCAATATGCAGATCACGGCAGAATACGATACAAGGCGGTTTCGTATGGCGTTCACTGCCTGCCATGATACACTCCATCATTTCCAGTGTATAATCCAGTCCCTTCTGTTCCATATAAGTATGTTCCACATGTCCAATGATCTGGATACGTCCGGAATCAAAATAATCGAAAAAACCAGCCAGCTGCAATGCCGGACGGTTGACATCTGTCTGCACGATTTCAATATCGGTAACATCCACATCGGCTGTTACATTCTCCAATTCCATCTGCTCAATTAATTTTTCCAATGATACACTATATGTCTCTGCCATTAGAACCTCCTTCTGTTTTTGTAATTTATATATTATGATCTTTATTTCATTTTGAAGAATGAAAAAATCCATATACCTTCCGGGCTGCTCCCATATTCATCGTTTCCGTCTGTGCAAGCTCCTCTATTTGTGCATTTTGCACCGCCTCTATGGAACCGAACCGTTTCATCAACGCTCTGCGCCTCTTTTCTCCGATCCCCGGTATATCATCAAGAATGGAATGAACCTGCACCTTGCTCCTCAGCGATCTGTGATACTCGATCGCAAAACGGTGAACCTCATCCTGAATCCTGGTCATCAGATGAAACCCTTCGCTATTTATATTAATCGGCAATTCCTGTCCCCGAAAATAGATCCCTCTGGTACGATGCCGGTCATCCTTTACCATGCCGCATACAGGGATATGGATACCAAGCCGTTCCAGAACCTCCTCTGCAATATGAACCTGTCCTTTTCCGCCATCCATCATGATCAGATCCGGATATCGGGTAAAGCTTCCATTTTCTCTTTCCAGTCCTTGTTCCTGAAGTTTCCCGGCCTCCTCTATGCCGTGTTCAAACCGTCTTGTAAGCACCTCCCGCATACTTGCGTAATCATCCGGTCCCTGTACTGTCTTAATCCGAAACTTTCGATAATCACTCCTGCGCGGACTGCCATCCTCAAATACGACCATAGAACCAACTGATTGAAAGCCACTGATATTTGAAATATCATAGGACTCTACCCGGTGTACCCCCTCAATACCGATCCAAGAGCATATTTCCTGCATCGCTCCCGTGGTACGCTCCTCTGCTCTGCGGATCTTCTGTACATCCTGCTGCAGCACAAGCAATGCATTTTTGTGAGCAAGCTCGACAAATTTTTCTTTCTGTCCTTTTTTGGGGACAAGTATCCTCACCTTATCTCCACGCCGCCCGCTCAGCCAGCGGCTGATCACTTCCTGATCCTCTATCTCATATTCTAACATGAGTTCTTTCGGAATAAAAGGTGTACCCGCATAAAACTGTTTGACAAAGGACTGCAGGATCTCCTGCCTCTCTGAGCCATCAACACCACTCAGATGAAAATGATCTCTGCCGATCATACGTCCTTCTCTTATAAAAAACACCTGGACTACTGCTTCGCTCTGATCCTTGGCCAGTGCAATGATATCACGGTCCAGACCGTCAAATCCGGTAATTTTCTGATGAACGGAGGATTTTCTGACACTATCTATAAGATCTCTGTACTGGGCTGCTTCCTCAAACTGCATTTCCTCTGCTGCCGTCTGCATTCTCTGTTGTAGATACTGTATCACACCGGTGTAATCCCCCTCTAATATCTTTAGAGCCTCCCGGAAATTTTCTTTGTACTGCTCTGATGATATATATCCCTGACAGGGAGCATCGCACTGACCTATATGATAATTCAGACATGGACGCTCCTTTCCTATATCCCTCGGCAGTGTCCTCCTGCAGCTTCTGATATGGTATATCTTGCGCAGCAGCTCCAGCGTATCCTTTGCAGCCCCCGCACTCGTATAAGGACCGAAATATTTTGACCTGTCCCTCTTTTCCTGCCTGGAAAATATCAATCTCGGATATGCCTCGCCTACCGTTGCTTTAATGAACGGATAGCTTTTATCATCCTTGAGCATGGTATTATATTTCGGTCTGTGCTCTTTGATCAGATTGCTCTCCAATACCAGTGCCTCTACCTCGGAATCCGTTATGATATATTCAAAGTGATCGATCTGCGAGATCATCTTCTCAATTTTTGGCGAAACATTCCTGCTTGGCTGAAAATACTGTCTAACTCTGTTTTTCAGACTGATCGCTTTCCCTACATATATAATGGCATCCTTTGCATCATGCATCAGATACACCCCTGGTTTTGCCGGCAGTTTTTTCAGCTCCTCCTCAATATTAAACACTTTTATTTTTTTACCTTTCCTTTTTTCACGACACTATATGGCCCATACACCTTTTTCTTGCCATTTAATTTGTACGCCCGGACCTTTACATAAAATACGTTCCCCTTGCCCAGGTCCGTCAGTGCCGCTCTACGCCCCGTCAATGTCACATTTGCAGATCCTTTGGGAACCTTCCTGTGCTTTGAAAACAGTATCTGATACCCCTTGGCTCCTGCCGTCTTCTTCCATGTAACGGTTAATGTTTTCTTTTTATTATTTTTCACCTTGATCTTTTTTACTTTTTTAGGTGCTTTTACTTTATTTTTCTTTGACTGCGCTTTTGCATTCTTGGATTTAACCGCAGTCTTTGGCTTCACCGTAGCTTTTGGCTTCACTGTGGTCTTCGGCTTTGACGGGCTCTTAGGCTTTGACGTGGTCTTCGGTTTCACCGTAGTTTTTGGTTTCACCGTAGTCTTTGGTTTCACCGTAGTCTTTGGCTTTACGGTTGTTTTCG
This sequence comes from Lachnospiraceae bacterium, assembly GCA_022774505.1. Taxonomy (GTDB): domain Bacteria; phylum Bacillota; class Clostridia; order Lachnospirales; family Lachnospiraceae; genus Jutongia. The sequence goes on along the minus strand of JALFLW010000108.1, from coordinate 101 downwards.
GCTTCGACGTTGCCGTTGGTTTCGCAGTAGGCTTAGGTGTCTCAACAACATGTGATATCTTTTTGCCGGAATCATCCGTCAGATACAGGGTCGGACTGTTT
>JALFLW010000090.1 GCA_022774505.1 Lachnospiraceae bacterium | reverse complement strand
AGCAGCTTCTACAACATAAAATTGTAAAAGCTGCTCTGCCCTTTTATTACATTTCGCTCACTGTGATATCTTCTTTGTCTGTGATCTTATTTTTCTGTTTTTGAATAAAATGCACTCCGATAAACGATATCGCCTCCCATATCCTGTTTATCCTGAGATTATCTAATTCGCAGTCATGCTTCAATTCATCATAATCGATATCAATCGGAACTCCTACCCAGCTTCTTCCCGATTTATATATTCTCGCACGTTCCAGCAGCAGATATTTTGCCTTTTTTAAATACAGTTTTTTCTTCAGTCCCTTCTCCTTATTGGCAAAGTATAACCACATATAATAATTTTCCACCAATTCCGGATACCAGTGCTTTGTATTTAAGCTGTCATTATGTGCCCAGGAATTTAAATAAAGATTCTCCTCCAATAAATATGTATTATAATAATACGCAAAACGCATCATCAAAGGATAATCATCCAGTCCGATACCATCTCCCTGACTGCGGAAGCCTCCGATCTCCAATAATTTATCCCGCTTATAAAAAGAACCCTTGACAGATGTCGTCATCTCATAAAGATATTCTGTATATTTGACCTTCCTAAGCATCTTCTCTCCCGGTTGGCCATGCATTTCTTTTTTTATATCTACCTCTCCATGCAAAAAGTCCAGTTTCTTATAATTACATGCAAGCTGATCAATTTCCGGATGCTTCATCACAATATCATACATATTTTGTAAATAATTGTCTTTTAACATGTCATCACTGTGAAGAAAAGAAACCCACTCGGACCTTGCAAGCGTGATCGCCCGGTTCCAGTTTCCGAATACGCCCATATTTTTCATGTTTTTATAATATATGACACGGGGATCGTTTAACTTTCTTACATATTTCTCTGTAACCGTCTGTCCCTTTTCCCGTGCATAATCATCGATCACAATGATCTGATAGACGAAATTGCATTTTTGATCTAAGGCACTGTCCAATGCTCTTTTGATAAACTCCTCCGGATGATCATATACAGGCAGGATGATCGTCAAAAAGACCTCCTTGTCATAATGAGCACCAAATATGAGTTTTGTCTCGATCTCATCTAAATCATGAAAATGATCTGTCTTTTTTAAAAAATCACGTTTTCTAACTTCATACAAATCCTCTTGCTTAATCATAATGATCCACCTTTCTGAAACTACCGCAGACTTTTTACAAGCCTTAATAAGTCTTTTGCCTTTACTGCCAAAAGCACTATTGTGATTACTACAAAAATTCCATATCTTATAACTATCGCATTTTTCAGTCCCACACATATCACTGCATATAATGCAATGAAAACTGTCCACAAACAAAACCTTTTTATATCATATACTTTGTTGATACCCAGTTTTATTCCAAAGCAATAATTAACCAGAAGTAAAACAAAATAGCTTGCCAGTGTCGTAAAACCGGCTGAAATATAGCCATATCTCGGAATGAAGATATAATTTGTCACCAGATTAAATAATGCCGCTATGATCGAAGCTGTTGCAATATACATTGCCTTCTTCTGATAAAATTCCAGATCATATACAAAAATATATACAAACTGAAAAAACATAGCCACTACCAAAATTGGGACAATATAAATACAAGGAAGATAATCCTTTGTCAGAAAAATCTTAATGAGTTCCGTGGAGATTGTCAACAGCCCCATAGAAATATATCCGCCTATCATTATCATCAGTTTTGAATTTGTATATATGCTTGTAAGATCTTTTTCTTCCATCCGCCTGTACACCCATGGCGACCAGGAGGCCATGATCTGGGACATAACGGTTAATGCAAGAAATCCCACTGTATGCCCCATGCTGTATATTCCTGATTTTTCGTTTCCGCAAAAATAAGAAATCATCAATAAATCGCATTGCGTTAAGACCATCTGTGATAAAAGATGCGGTATGATCGGAAATGTAAAGCCCAATGTCCTTTTTACATATTTTGTCTCAAACTTCGGTCTTGCACCTGTCATAAACCATATCAGTAAACATACGGATACGACCAGATAAACAAAATCAAGACCGATCACTCTTCCGATATATTTATTATTATAAAAAACATAGGACAGACCAACTGATAAAAACTGTGAAACAGGTCCGACACTTAAGACAATAGCCGTAACAATATAATATTTATTTTCAAAAATACAATAATAATCGGCTATACTGTATAAGGCAAAACCCAGACAGCTTATAAACAGCCAGTAAAACAAAAAATTATCCAGAGAAAGAAGCTTCATTAAGGGAGCCTTAAATATACTGCATATACAAAATGCCACTCCTACCGCCACAAAGCAAAAAAGCACAACACTAAACAAATAGCTTTTTTTCTCATTTTTAAATTCAATCATAGCCCTGTGCACATAAGCATAAACAGCACACGTTATGATGATCACCATAGTATTTCTGGTTGAAATAAATGTATTGGCGATTCCCATTTGTGAAACAGATAATACACGCGTTATGATAGGAATCATTATCATGCCGACCACCAGAGAAATACAATTTGCAAATGTATTTAATATGGCCGTTTTTGCAGTCTGCACACTGTCCTTCTGATTATCCATCCTTTTGCCCCCATTTACCATTTCTGCCTTAAAAACTCTGCTTTATATCTGCGTCATTATCATACGGAAAAGAATATATATATTCCTCTAATTCCTTTTCGATCACCGCAGCCTCCGCCTTATATTCATCTTTGCGAAACAGCTGTGTATTATTAATGCTACGGGACGGATCAAATTTTTCTTTTTTTCTGATATGATCTTTTGGAGCTATTTTTAAAATGTCCATAACCTGCCGCAGGGATTCATCATATTTATATATCAGATCCTCGAATTGAACAACATGAATATGCACATTCTCACATGGACGTTCTGCCTTTCTCAATCTCTTATAATAATCACAAAAATCATTCACATCCGTAGGAAACGGGACGGGGTCTCCTCCTTTCGTCCAGACATATTTGTTTAATATAAATACATCTCTCGGATCTCTGTTGACCACAAAACATTCCATCCTATCGTCAAAATAATTCTCGGCTCTATATGCATTATGTGGCAAAAGCAATTGATCCAATATAATATTTTTTTCCCGGATTCCCATATCATCCAAAAAATCATTAATATATCTCTGTGCTTTTTGATAAAACTCCTGTGCTGTCACAAAGGACATTCTCATCGGTGCATATTCCAACGGTTTTTTCAGCTGAATCTTTCCACCTGAAAAAACACGAAGTGCCGCCCGTACTGCCAGTTTTATAAAACGGGAAAAATTGACTCTTTCCTGCATATACCAATATGAATCTGACTCAAACTGTACAAGAGAGTCAATAAATTCTTTTGTATGTTTCCGGAAATTTTCTCCAACCTTTTGTCTGTAATTTGCAACCCACCAATATTTATCAGCATATAATTCATGCATCCTGTGTTCAAAGCTTCTCAATGCCTCATCGCTTCTCAGGGCATTGTTTCCCACCAAAAGCTTGTCCTCGAGATCAAATAAACCATTCGGGCAATGCAGAAAAACATATTCAAAGGTTCCATTATCCGCCTCGTAGCCATCAAATTCACAGATCAGATCTGTAATTGCTGATGAGCCGGAGCCCATATATCCTGTCGGAATAATTAATTTATTCATATTTCCCTCTCTCACTTTCTTTCTATAATCCCAGCATTTTTTTGAGAATATTTCTGATCCCAAAATCCAGCTTATATAAGCCATGCTTAATAAGCCAAAAACGCCCCTTACAGATCCATCGGCCGGTTCCCTGCACTTTAGAAATGATCTCCTGTCCGGAAATACTCCGGCATACTCTTTCTATCCGTTTATTCAGATCCTGCGCCGAGCATCCCCTGTGAAATGTGTAATAGTTATCAATAGACACAATGAGGGCTGCCATAAAATCGCTGTAAATAATGCTTCTTTGTTCTGATGGCAGATTAAATTCTCCGGCTGCATGGATCAGCGAGTCAAAGATCCTCTCCTGTATCTCCAGAAAATCTTCTCTATATTTATTATCAAGGCTTTGGATCCCACTGCGCTGATAATGATACAGTGCCTTATCAATGCATACGAATTGATCGATCCCCGCCTGCAGATACTTGATATTAAAGATCAGATCCTCTCCGAGACTGATATCCGTATCAAAGAGTATCTGATTGTCTCTCAGGAAATCCACATCATAGATCTTATTCCAGATAACCGATAAAAATCCATTATGAAAAATGGATGCAAGACTTTCCTTAATATCTATAACGCCGCTTTTTCCATATAGCCTTTTACCGGAAACAATGTTTTCTGTTTTGCATACATCTACTACATAACCACAAAAAGGCATCTTTCGCTCGTCTGTCCCCTCAACTAATGCGGCAATATAATCTTTTTCCACATAGTCATCACTGTCCACAAAGCATATATATTTCCCGGATGCCTTATTGATTCCGTAGTTTCTTGTGGCGGATACACCTTCATTTTCTTTATGTATTGCATGGATCCGGTTATCCTTTTGGGCATATTGTCTGCATATTTCAAAACTTTCGTCTGTAGAACCATCATCCAGCAATAAAATTTCTATCTTTTGATAGGTCTGTTCCAACAGGCTTTGTATGCACCTTGGTAAATATTCTGACACATTATATACCGGAACTGCAATCGTCACAAGATCATTATTTGATACCATTTATCGCTCCTTTTTATAATATCGAAATGAAATAATAAACAAACCTGTCACAGCCTATCCTGTTAAGAAAGAACAATACACTGACAGATATACGGATCTTCAGCGATTGTTTCTTCATATTTTTAAAATGCAGATATGGATTTTTCTTATAATCACTGAATTTTGAATGTAAATCTTTCATAAAAAATTCGTATTTTTCTTTCATGTTCTTTGTCTTGCAGCCATGACCATGAACAATCAATGCATTCACCATATTCGTAATATAATTATAGTTAATCTTCCAATAGTCATCCTTTTCCAGACTGCTGAGTGGATATTTGTCAATAAATTCATTAAATATATCGGACACAAATCTCTCTAATTTCTTATCCGGATTCATTGAACCGGTAATTGATTTTCTATTAAAATAATAAAAATAGCCTGCGTAATCCTCCATGACATAATATTTCGGATGATTCACAAAAAGTTCCATACTGAAAAAGATATCCTCACCACACCGAATATCAATGAAACCGATATTGTGATCCATCAAAAAAGACTTTTTATACATCTTTGCACAGGCAATGGTATAACTCAATATAGACCAATCGCAGTTTTTTACAAAGTGCTCTGTTTTTTGGCCGTCCACGTCACGGGTGTATCCTCCCACCACAATATCGTAATCTGCACTTTTCATGGATCTCATATATGTCTCAACGTAATCCGGTGCAATATAATCATCACTGTCTATGAACATAACATAGGAACCCTGTGCCTGTTTTAACGCACGTTCCCTGCTCTTTCCGAGTCCCAGATTCACCTCATTGACCAGCAATGTGATCTGTCCCTTTCGGGCATAATCCTCTAGTATTTCCTGACTGTTATCCGGGCTGCAGTCATTTACACATATGATCTCCAGATCAGCATACGTTTGCTGCAAAAGACTATCAAGACATCTTTTCAAGTATTTTTCGACATTATATACGGGTACGATCAGAGTCACTTTATCCATTTTTAAATATTCCTCTCTTTCCCTGCCACATTAATAATTTATCTTGTAAATATAACACCCCGAATGATCGTATATTTTCTTGAAAGATACCCACGGGCTGTCAACATCCAGTGGCACCTGTGAAACCACATACTCTGCCTCCGTCTTTTTTATATCTTTATAGGACAATTTTAATCGAAATGAATCCGCCTGAATCAATTCCATACTGGTATCCTCATCTGTCAGCTGCAGATCAATATGGGCGTACCGGTTATATACTTCATTATATTTGCCGGTCGGGTCTAATTTCTTCCAAAGCTCCATATTCGGATATGTGTTCACGGAATTAAGGGTCGGTGCTCCGCAGGCAACCGCAAAGGAAGGCAAAACAACCCCGCCACCAAGTGCAAACCATTTTGCATCTTTGTCCTTTTTGACAATTTTTGTGATCTCTTTGGCTAACGGTTTTGAAGTGATCGCATCGGTGCCTTTATTGACCGGCCGCACTGCCACTCCCGTGATCAATGATATGACAATGATCAGTGCTAAGCTTCGCTGTCTCCATTTTACGGAAACCTTTGTTGTAAGTCCGATCACTATAAATGCAAGTGCCACCGCCATTAATACCATAAAAATCTTTCCCATATAACCGGGAGCAAAATGATTTGCCAGCACAACGCTTCCTACTGCAAATATCCCTGCCAGGACACATCCGGCTTTCATATTAAGTAACTGTTCCTCTTTGATCACCGTCAAAACACGGAGAAGAAGAACTATCTGAAGAAATCCCAGCATGTCAACAGCTCTTCCCGATGTAGTGTACGTCATCATCGTAAGTACGGCAAGCCTGTGTGGCAGACCAACTGTTGTATACCACAGCAAATATGCTCCAACCAATAATAAGCCCGTGATCAGCCAATCCTTTTTTCGGGAACGTATCCATACATACACTCCCAATAACATCGGAAGCGGGAACAGTCCGATACAGGTGCCGGCTTCACTCGGATTCCCGTAATTCTTATATGCAAATAAAACAGCAGGAATGTAATTAAACAATTTATTTATGGAAAAACCGCCATAATCAATACGCGATCCCGGATACTCTGTCTGCATGATCGCATTCATATATTCTGATCTGGAAATCAAATAAGATATGATGATACTAATGCACAGGATCAATGCCAGTACAATTGTGAGCCATTCAAGCTTGGACATCGATTTGATCGTCTGCCAATTATCATGAATGAGATAGATCAAAATGGCGACCACCATATATCCTACCGGCACCTGCCATGCCGGATACAGGATCAACACAAAATTAGCGGTAAATATACTTGTACCCAATGCAAAGAATATTTTCTTACGCCAATCTTTGCAATTTACAAAATGATATGCACATGTCAGGGAAGCCGATGCTCCTAAAAATACACTCGGAAATCCCCACCATAAAAAGAATGAGGAAAAAAATACCATGCATGTACCACATACGGATAAAAGCCTGTTTTTGTTTGTTAGGATCATAAAAAATTCTATTAAAAACAAAAATACAAGCATCAGATTTCCATACCACCCAAAAGAAACTCCATAATCATATCCCAAAACTTTAGTTATTATAACTTTCGGGAAATATAACGGTGAACTGATACTTGAAAATGACATAAAACCACCGTTTAAGGTCCTTGTTCCCCGAATGATCGTATTGTATCTTCCATATGGGGAATCCAAAAAACGGGATGACATTGCGACCGGTGTGTCTACTAACCATTCATCGCTTCGTATCGCCCGTGCTTTTCCCAAAACGGTCTCAATATATTCGTTGCCTTCTCCCGGTTGAACATAATAATCATACATTGCGATGGAATCGCCATTATATCGGTTACATACCAGAAAAATAAGAAGAATCCCGGCAATGATCCATCTTTTTTCAAAAATGAAATTGTACATTTTTTTAATATCAACCAAAAAATGTACAAACAGAAACATAAAAAACAGACTTAGTAAAAGTGTTCTTTCTAAGCCGATCTTTTTCCCAAAGTTGCTTATCATAGCCTGAAACAGCTGAGCCGGACCGTTAAACTTGGCATCATCATTGACTACCATATTCTCTAATTGAAGCTGTATCCCCTTCTCTGTACCTATATCCATCCTAAGATCCGATACTTTTTTTTCAATATCGAAGGTTACTGTCTCGGAACCCTTATTGATATTTTCTGTATACATCTGGTCAGGAGTGAAACCTCCGGCGGATGAGCTGTAATATATCTGCAGTATTACATCCTTCTGAATCTTATCGCCAAAATGGATCGTGATATTTTTTACATAATCATTGATCCCACTTAAAACAATCTGCGGATCATCCGTTTCTGTCTCAAATGTATCGCCTTCTATCTTATAATCGACGAATTGCATGTCAGAAACTTCATATGTCTTTGTCTCTTTTTTCTGACCGTGTCCAAATATCATATCCTTGGCACATTCTTTTATGTTGTTCCCCATCAATGAGGCAAAAAAACCTCCAAAGATCAAGGACAGCACTACTGCCACGATAAAAGCTACATTCCGTTTTTTTTGCATTTTTCTCTCCCGTTTTGAATTAAAATTAATATTTATACATAAACTGCCCTTAGAGCATTACTCTGATCTGTCATCCGCTTCTTTGGTTTCGATAGCCGATGTCAGCTTTTGGTGACTATCATACATATCTTTTCGGATGATCGCTATCTCCTGTGACAATTTTTTGACCCGGTCATTCAGATTGCTGATCATCATAGACATTGAAAAAACAAGCATAACAATAAAACAAAATCCAAAGAAAAACAGCATATTGATCGGTAATGCAATCCCAAGGATCCGTGTTATCGCATTCAACATCTTCGGACACACAGTTAAAACAAAAATACAAAAAACTATAAACAGCCAGCCCAGTCCAAAACGATACTCTAATTTCTTTCTGCGCAGCTGATTAATAATATATAATACAGCCAATAAAATAACGATAATAATTATAATCTGTAATCGTAAAGTCATATTTCACCTCTTATTTATATTTGCAGCCACGATCATCTTTTCATTCTGGCGATCAAAATAGCAAAGCTTACCTTGATCATATAGTACACGCTGTTTTTCAATGAAATCGAAGAAACCCCTTCCTCTCTTTCATTCATAATGACAGGTATCTCTATTACTTTATATTTTTCAGACAAAACTGTAACTACACTCTCCGGTTCCGGATAATCTTTCGGATATTCATCAATAAATTTTTTGAGCAGAGAACGATTTACCATCCGCATCCCGGAGGTTGGATCTGTGATCCTGGCTCCTGTTAATAATTTGATCAACCCGGTAAAATATCTGATACCGATCCTGCGCAGTCCTGACGATTGGAATCCCTCTTTTTCAATGAATCTGGAACCGATCACCATATCTGCACCTGTCTCCTGCATCGTATCTGCCATTTTTGTCAAATATGCCGCACTGTGCTGACCATCTCCATCAAATTGAACAGCCACATCATATCCATGATAATATGCATATCGATATCCTGTCTGAACTGCTCCCCCAATCCCAAGATTGACCGGCAGGTTCAGATAGTTGAATCCCTTTTGTCTGCACATTTCCAGTGTATTATCCCTGGAACAGTCATTAATTATTATATAATCAAATTCCTGTGCATTTTCCTTAATATCATTTATGGTTTTTTCCAGATTTCCCTCTTCATTATAGGCTGGAATAATAACAAGCTTTCTCATCTAAACTTATCCCTGCTTTCTTATATCTGATTTGACTCTTCGGACTTTGTATAAAAATGATTAATCAGCCGGGCAATTGCCTTGGGCCAAAATTTACAATACATAATGTAATTTTCCTCAACTCTCGCATTATCGCTTAAAATAGCTGTTGTGGCTGATTCTTCATGAATACGGTGACACATCAGCGGTTTATACAAATAGATAAAACTGCCTTTTAAACGAGACAGCTTTTCCCATGCCTCCCAATCCTCGCAGCTGCGAAATCCATCCGTAAATATAGGTCTGTCCACATTTTCCAAATCAAATGTAACAGCCGGACAACATATCGGATCCCCCAGAGACAGGATGCGCCTCCTTACAAATCTGCTGCCCCAAAAGCATTTTGCTCTCAATGGCAGTAACATCAGACGTTTGATCTTCAGCATGGTTGTGTCATGCACTTTTTCACCGTTTCTCAGCTCCCGGTAATCGGAAAATGCCATGATGACATTCTCTTTGTGCTGCATTTCCCTGAGAATCTCTGCCGCATAATCCGGTTCATAAATATCATCCTGATGGGCAACCGTTGCATACCTTGTCTCAATATGTGACAGCCCAAAATTCCAATCCTGCGTGATTCCTCCGACTCCTTCATTTATATACAAAGGAATATCATATTTCTCTGCCATAGCTGTAATATACGGATTCGGTGTAGATGTAACCATTATTATATCGCTGATCACCGACTGATTTTTCAGAGATAAGATACACTCCTCTAAATATTCACTTTCCTTATAAGCACATATCACAAAGGTATGATCAGTCATTTTGTGCCTCCGTTTTCTCTATCCACTCATGTTCCAAATAAAACATTCCCTCTGAGAAATATTCATTTGTCACAGAAAATCCACGACAACTTTCCTTATAATCCAAATTAACGATTCCGTTGCTGTTAAATATCCCTACATCAATAACATACTCTCCCGACAAAACAGGGAGTCTTGGAATCCGATAGGTTATTTCATGTCTTCCCTGTTTCTGGTCTACTGTTATTTTGTCCAGATTTGTATTCGGACCAAAGATGTAATTTTTACGATCCTGGCTGTATATCGCTACACCAACCTGCAGATCCACCATATTTTCATCAAAAATATCATATACTACACGCACTTCTAAAGGTTCAAATGCATGAAAATATGTTTTATTGATCTCTACACTCTGAATAGCAGCCAGCACCGATGAATCTTTAGGCAGTTGAAACTCTCCCGGATTAAATTCCGTATCAAAGCTTCTTTCTCCATATTTCATGTAGTTATCAAATTCATCAACAATGTAGGCAGCTTCCCCATCATCACGGATCTCACCCTCTTTGATCCAGATTGCTCTCGTACAAAACCGTTTGATCTGTTCTGTCGCATGAGTTACAAAAAGAATCGTGGTTCCTTCCTGCTGCAACTGCCGCATTTTATCAATACATTTAACCTGAAAACGCGTATCCCCCACAGACAAAGCTTCATCTACGATCAGAATATCAGGTTCTACATGAATCGATACGGCAAATGCCAGTCTGGCAAACATTCCACTGGAATACGACTTTACCGGCTGGTCGATAAATTCGCCAATGTCTGCAAATTCAACAATGGCCGGAACACGCTTTTTCATTTCCTCTTCGCTGTATCCCATCATTATTCCGTTCAGATAAATGTTTTCAATTCCTGTATATTCCGGATTAAATCCCGCACCAAGCTCCAACAGAGCTGCTACTTTTCCATTTGTCTGCAAGCTTCCCTGCGTAGGAGTTACGATTCCTGTGATCAATTTCAGCAATGTAGACTTTCCGGAACCATTCGTCCCGACAATTCCTATCGACTCGCCTTTTTTTATATCCAAAGTAATATTTTTCAATGCATAATGATCTTTGGAATATTTTTTATGTCCAATATGAAAGGTCTCACGAATCCTGTCTGTATTCTTATCATATAAATGATATACCTTTGTCAGATTTTCAATCTGAATGGATCCAATCTCCTGATCCGTCACCATATTAACCATGCCCTTTCTATAAATCATAAAACGTCCGCAAAATGTGGTCTCAATTTGTTAAAAACATATGTCCCTAGCACATATAGGATAAAGGTTAATCCCCAAAAATATATTGTCCACAATGGATATTGCCAAAACCATTTTCCTGCAAACATGGCATCTCTGTATCCCTGCACGATATAAAATACCGGATTAAAATGCATCAGAAATTCCAGCCATGGATATTTTTCAACCATGGTAATGCTCCACATGATCGGTGTCAGCCACATGAGCACCTGCAGCACGACATTCAAAAAATGTCCGAGATCTCTCACAAATACGACCACGGATGAAGTAAAATATGACAATGACAATGTAAAAATAAGTGTACATAACATACAATAGATGATCTGCAATAAATGAAGCGTCGGCAGATAACCGCTAATAATAAATAAAACGATCATAAATCCCGTAAAAAAAAGATTTACAAAAAAAGCGGAAAATACCTTAATGCACGGCAGGATCTCAATATCAAATACCACTTTTTTTACCAAAAAAGTATATTCTAACAAACTGCTCGTCCCGCCATTCCATGCGTCTGAAAAGAAAAACCATGGAACCAGTCCCGCCGTCAGCCATAAAACAAAGGGGTAATTTCCGATAGACGGAGTACGAAATCCCACCTGAAATACAAACCAATATAATAATATTGTAGTTACCGGCTGAACAAACGCCCATATGATCCCCAAATAGGAGCCTGCATACTTTGTTTTAAAATCGTTTTTGGCAAGCTTTAAAATTGTTTTTCTGTTTTTAAAATTTTTGTAAAACATATTTATCGCTGCCGGTTTTTCATGAATACTCACGATTTTCTCCTCTCATTAACTATCCAGTGGAGTTATTATTATACCATGTCCCCTCAGGCACGTCAAAACGGTATTTTATGCCACCCCGATAACCACTGTTACTATTTTCTGACAGTTTTTCCTGTATGAAACAGTTGTCCTTTTTTCATCAGATAAACCTGATATTCTCCCTCGACAATGTCCTCTGTCTTCAAGCTCATGCAAAATGAACTCAGGTTGCATTTTGCATCTACTCCGGACAGGCGATCCATCTTTTCACGATAGATCCTGCTTGTATCTACACAATACACCTTGTCTCTGCCCTCCAGGATCACCTTTACGGGATGCAGGTTATTATATCTGACGTCTTTCAGGACGCACCAGCCCCAGATCATAATGACATTCTTTTGGACTAATATCTTCTCTAAAGAAATGCTTGCTTTCCCGGAATCTGTCACATCCTTTATGCCGGCTAATTCTTTTACCTTATTTGTATCATGTTCCGCTTCGTTTCCAAGATTCAGGCTGCAGTCTGCCCGATACATTGTCAGGTTCGGGCTGTAATAACAATCCTTTCTCAGATATTGAGGATGTTTCTTGTATAACCGTCCCCTCTCTTTCATCAGACGGTCATACTTTTCCGGATCGATCACATCACTGCCGCGGCTCAGGGATTCATAATGATATAATACCGCATCCATACGGGATACATTGTAATATCCTTTTTCTGTCAGTTTATAACAGAAATCTACATCATTATAAGCGACCGCAAAAGTTTCATCCAATCCTCCGACTTCCAGATATTTCCTCTTTTCCACCATCAGACATGCCGCAGTTACCGCACTATAGTTGTATTCGATCTTATTCCGGCAGAAATAATAGACCGGCTCGTCCTCCATCTGACCAAAACTATGGCTTGGCCCTGCTTCCAGGCTAACTACGCCAATATGCTGGATCAGCTTGGAATCCGGATAATACAATTTTGCACCGACTGCCCCTGTGTTTTTTAAGGCAGCATGACCTGCCATACGCAGCATCCACTTTCCATCCAATGCTTCAATATCATCATTTAACAAAAGGATCATATTTCCTTTTGCTTCTTTTACACCCATGTTGCACATTTTAGAATAATTAAACTCCATCGGATGATAAATATAGTTTATACTGTTCTTCCGAGCATATTCTGCATATTTTTTACGATTTTCTTCGGAACTTCCATTATCCACCGTCACGACTTCATATGCGATATCTTTAGTCTTTTCAAGGATGCTGTCCACACATCTTTTATAGATCTCGAAATTATCCTTGGAAGGTATGACTATGCTGACCAGCGTATCTTTGGGCGGAATATAATTTACACGGTACTGGTAGATTCCATCTACCCATTCTACCTCTCCTTGAATACCTCTTCTTTCCAAAGCCTCTTCCTTTGCTTTTCTGGTGGCTTCCTTTACATATTCCTTTGCCTCCGGATTGATCGCCGTGGATTCCTTACGTTCTCTCCAGTGATACAATATTTTAGGCACATGACCAATCTTATCTGTCTTTTCCGTAAATCGCAGCGTAAAATCATAATCCTGTGCTCCTTCAAAACCTTCCCGGAGCCATCCCAGCTCGTCCCCGATCCTTTTTCTGTACACGCCCAAATGGCATGTATACATCAGGGACATCATCGTGTCCGGAGACCAGTCCGGTTTAAAATGCGGCTGATGACGCTTTTTGCCATCCTCCGACAGTTTATCTTCGTCACTGTATATAAAATCTAATTCCCGATCATCGTTCAACAATTTTGCCACTTCATACAAGGCATTCGGTGCCAGTACATCATCACAATCCATAAATGCAATATACTCTCCCTGTGCCATGGAAATTGCCGTATTGGTACACGCAGAAATATGTCCGTTTTTCTCACGGTATTTTATTTTTATCTTATCCTTTCCCTCATACTGTGCCAAACACTTTTTGACCTCCGGCATCGTAGAGGCATCATCGGCCAGACACAGTTCCCAATTCTTATATGTCTGTTTCCTGACAGAATCTATACACATCCGAAGCATATTTTCTGATACATTGTACACCGGAATGACAACTGATATTAATGGCTCATAGGATAATTCTTCTCTTTTGTTAATATCTTTCTCATTCTTTTTTATCCATGTCCGATATTTAGTATCATCATTTTTGCGAACATTGATAGCCGGATAGTAAATACATCTGAACTTGTACAAAAAAGCCAGCATACCTTCTTCAGACAATGTACTCCACGCAGTTTTTATCTTTTTAGCTATTTTATTCATTTATTAATCCACCATTCATCTTGCTTTTGCAAAAATATATTATTTGCTCCTCGTTACATTACACAGCTGATTATAATACACATATCATCCTATTGCAAATACTCGATCTCCACCAGTCTGAGCCCTCTCGCCGGTGCCGTCGGCCCCGCCTTTGCACGGTCACAGGCTGCAATGATCCTACCGACTTCCTCCGGTTTGATATGACCCCTGCCAACTTCTACCAGAGTTCCAGCAATGATTCTTACCATATTATAGAGGAAACCGTTCCCACGGATCCGTATCGTCAAAAGCCGTTCCGGGAAGTGACCTCTCCCCCACACATTACCTGTATTGACCTGCTTCCGGTCACCATCGTCGGCCTTTCCCCGCTGCTTTTCCTCTTGATCCTCTATCCTGTCTGCTGTCTGTCCGGCTGAAGCTGCCCCCGCTGTCAGCGGCCGTTCCAGCACCTCCAGGCTATATATGGTCCGTACCGTTGTCTGCACCTGAGCTCCTGCTGCACAAAAGGATGCAAAATCATGTTCCCCAAGAAACGCACGGCATGCCTCCCTCATCGCATCCACATCCAGATCTCCATAAAGAAAATATGTTGTATTGCGATATGCCGGCAATGGGAAAGTACGATTTAATATATCATACTCATACGTTTTGCGGCACGCGCAGCGTCTCGGATGAAAATCGCCTGCCACCTGTACAGATTCCTGGATCACAATATTTTCCGGCAGCCGCTGGTTCAAGGCATAGGAAAACTTCTCTGCCGGTATGCGGGACACGGTATCAAACACGGCAACATTCCCCAGGGCGTGTACGCCTGCATCTGTCCGGCTTGCTCCGACAACCTGTATTTTCTCTCCGGTCAACGCTGTTAAAGCTTTATTTAATTCTCCTTCTATAGTACAGGCATTGGGCTGCAGCTGCCAGCCATGGTAATTTGTCCCATCATAGGCAACTCTCAGAAGTATCCTGCGGCCAGACTGTGTCTGTCTGATGATCTTATTCTCTTCCGGGATATTTTTTTTCATGTCCGCCTTTTTCCCTCCATCAAATCGTAATGGTCCTTGTCACTAAAATAAGCACTGCCAGATACAAAATGACTACTCCGTATCCTTTATAATCTCTCGAATGATACTTTAACGGTTTCATCTTCGTCCTTCCGTCTCCGCCATTGTAGCACCGGGCATCCATCGCATAGGCCAGTTCATTCGCCCGTCTTGTCGCAGAGATAAACAAGGGAACCATCAACGGAACCATACTGCGCATCCTCTGCATAATATTTCCCGATTCAAAATCGGCACCACGCGACATCTGTGCTTTCATGATCTTATCTGTTTCATCGAGCAAAATAGGAATAAACCGAAGTGCAATACTCATCATCATTGCCACTTCATGGACGGGTGCCCCGAATCGTTTCAACGGTCCGAGCAGATGCTCCATGGCATCGGTAAGCTGATTTGGTGTAGTCGTCAGTGTCAGCAGAGAAGAACCGATGATCAACAGTATCAATCGAAATGCCATAAAAATACATTTGTAAATTCCTTCTTTTGTCAGATTGAGTATTCCAAATTTCCAGATCGTTTCTCCCGGTGTCCACAAAAGATTCAAGGCTGCCGTAAATATCAGCAGAAACAATATCGGCTTCAGTCCTTTGATCACATATCGAAATGGCACCTTTGAAAGCTTCAGCACCAATACAAAAAATAATCCGGCTACCAGAAATCCGATAACATAACGAAAACAAAATAATGATATCAGATATATAAACACTCCTACTACCTTTAACCTGGGATCCAGCCTATGGATCAGGGAATCCCCCTGATAATACTGTCCTATTGTGATATCTCTGATCATGCCTTCCTCCTCAAGTATTCTGCTATATTCTTCGCTGCCTGCTCCGGTATTATCCCGTCCGTATCAACGTCAATTCCACGTTCTTTTAACTCCCAGAGTACATTGGCGGATTGCGGTATATCAAGCCCGATCTTTCTAAGCTCCTCCCTATGCCTGAATACCTTTTTCGGGGTACCGTCAAGCACAAGCTCTCCATGATTCATAACCAACAGTCTGCCCGCATAACGTGCCACATCATCCATACTATGAGAGACCAATATGATGGTGATATTTTTCTCTTTGTGCAGCTTGTGCAGCAGTTCCAATATCTCGGTCCGTCCGGCAGGATCCAGTCCTGCCGTAGGTTCATCCAGTATCAGGACTTCCGGGTGCATCGCCAGCACTCCCGCAATAGCAACACGGCGTTTCTGCCCGCCTGACAAGGCAAATGGAGCAACGTCAAGAAGATCCTCACTAAGTCCTACCTGCTTTATTGCATCAAAGGATCTTTTCTCTATCTCCAGATTCTTAAGGCCCAGATTTCTCGGTCCAAATTCCACATCCTTAATGACGGATACCTCAAACAGCTGATGCTCCGGATACTGAAAGACTAATCCTACTTTCTGCCGCAGCTCTTTTCTGGAAAAATTCTCTCCCTGAATATCTTCTCCATTGTATAGGATTTTTCCGGAGGACGGTTTCTCCAGGCCATTCATAAGCTGGGTCAATGTGGATTTACCGGAGCCTGTATGTCCCACGATCCCTATGAACTCGTTATCATGCACTGTGAGATTGATATTTTTTAATGCCCATTTTTCCTGTCCACTGCCTACTCCATAGATGTAATTCACATTTTCCAGTTGAATCGACATATTCATTCACCTTTCTATTGTTTTTATCCGCAAATTAACAGCTGTTTACTATTTCTTCCCTGCCAGCTCAGCCACTGCATCAACTAACTCCTGTTCGTTCAGAATATCTCGTGGCAGATCGATCCCATCGGCCCGCAGCAGCATCGCAATCTTCACAGCCTCCAGAACAGACAGACGATATTTCTCTAACTCTCCACTCCGTGCAAAAATTTCTCTCGGGGATCCCTCCATCATAACCTTTCCCGCATCCATAACATATACATGGTCTGCCTGTATAACCTCCTCCATGTAATGTGTTATCAATATAACTGTGATTCCTTCTTCTTTATTAATACGGCTTATGGTGTCAATAACCGCCTTGCGTCCTCCCGGATCCAGCATAGCCGTCGATTCATCGAGAATGATACATCTTGGTTTCATCGCAAGGATTCCGGCAATTGCAACTCTTTGTTTCTGACCTCCTGACAATTTATTCGGAGAATCCAGATGATACTCATACATACCGACATTCTTCAAGGCTTCCTCTACCCGCATCCAAATTTCATCTGTAGGCACTCCGATATTCTCAGGTCCAAAGCCGACATCCTCCTCCACTACATTGGCAATGATCTGGTTATCCGGATTTTGAAATACCATTCCTACCGTCTTTCGTATTTCCAGATCGCTGGAATGATCTCCACACTTCATTCCCCCGACATATAACGTTCCTTCTGTCGGGGTCAGAAGTGCATTTAAATGCTTGGCAAAGGTTGACTTTCCTGACCCGTTAGCTCCCAGCACGGCAATAAAGTCTCCCTCTTTGACCTGCAGCGATACACCATCCAGAGCCCTGTTGATCCCAATCACATTTCCCTCTTCATCACGTCTGGAGTATTCATGTACTAAATCCTTTGCATCAATTATCGAATCCATTTTTTCCGCCTTTCCGGTGTCTGGTCCTTTGCTTTCCCGTAAATTCATAAAAGGCGTGCACATTTCATGCACGCCCCTTGTTTTCATAATTATGATAAAAATTATACCAGCTCAATGAGTACCTGCATTGCAGCATCTCCCTTACGCTGTCCAATCTTTACGATACGAGTATAACCACCATTGCCGTTACGCTCTGCATATTTTGGTCCAAGCTCATCCAGTACGATGTTAGAAACATCAACTGTCTTTGTTCCGTTCTTGCGACCCTGAGCATCAGCCGGAACCTCTGTGATCTTGTACAGAGTCTTCTGCATCTGACGTCTTGCGTGAAGTCTTGAAGGCTGATCCTTCTTGATCTCCTTCTCAACATTGTCATAAACAGTTACTTTCTTACCATCTACAACTTCTTTCACTCTCTTGCCGTCTTTGTCCTTACGTGCTACCTTTGCAGTAACAGTTACGGTATCAAAATTATTGCACTCCTTGATTCCTAATGCAATGATTCCTTCTGCGATCTTGCGAATTTCCTTTGCCTTAGCCTCTGTAGTAATAATCTTTCCGTAGTAAAGCAGATCTGTTACCTGATTACGAAGCAACGCTTTTCTCTGGCTGGAAGTTCTTCCAAGTTTTCTATAGCCTGCCATTTGCTTACCTCCTAATTATCCTCTCCTAAATTCAGAGAAAGACCTAATTCATTTAACTTTGCTAAAACCTCGTCTAAAGATTTACGTCCAAGGTTTCTTACTTTCATCATGTCCTCTGATGTACGGTTACACAGCTCTTCGACTGTATTGATCCCTGCTCTCTTCAAGCAGTTGTATGAACGAACAGAAAGCTCCAGTTCGTCGATGTTCATCTCGAGAACCTTTTCCTTATCATCTTCCTCAGATGGTGCAATGATCACTGCCTTCTTTGCATTTTCTGAAAGATTGATGAAGGAGTTCAAGTGAACGCTGAGCACCTTCGCTGCAAGACTGACTGCATCGCTTGGCTCAATTGTTCCATTTGTGAATATCTCAAGCGTCAGTTTATCATAATCTGTAATCTGACCAACACGAGTATTTTCTATCTGAATATTTACTCTCTCTACCGGAGTGAAGATAGAATCAATGGCGATCACATTGATCGGCAGGTCATCTCTCTTATTCTTATCAGAGCTGACATAACCACGGCCATTGACAATCGTCATCTCAATGTAGAGCTTGCAGTCAGGACCGCCACTCAATGTAGCAATTACCTGATCAGGGTTCATGATCTCAATATCAGAATCAACCTGAATGTCTGCTGCTGTAACTACGCCTTCGCCGGAAGCCTCGATATATGCTGTCTTAACTTCATCGGATTCGCTGTTGTTTTTGATTGCTAAACTCTTAATGTTCATGATGATCTCAGTCACATCTTCCTTTACTCCGGGAATAGAACTAAACTCATGAACAACGCCATCAATCTTAATATGACTAACAGCTGTACCCGGCAATGATGAAAGCATAATTCTTCTGAGAGAATTACCCAAAGTCGTACCGTATCCTCTTTCCAGAGGTTCTACAACAAAACGTCCATATTTCTTATCTTCTGAAATCTCAACAATCTCAATATTTGGTTCTTTAAAATCAAGCACTCCAGGACCCTCCTTTTGGGTTTATGCTCACATGCTATCCGGTTATTACTTAGAATATAACTCGACGATAAGCACTTCATTTACAGGAACATCAATCTGCTCTCTTGTAGGAATTTCCTTAACCGTACCGGTCAGAGTCTCATGATCAGCTTCAAGCCAATCCGGGATCAGTCTGCCTTCCGTTGTCTCCAGAACATCCTTATATCTCTGGTATCCCTTTACCTTTTCCTTAATCTCAATCTTGTCACCAGGCTTAACTGTGTAAGATGGGATGTTTACACACTTACCATTTACAAGTACATGCTTGTGACCAACGATCTGACGAGCTTCTTTTCTGGTGCGGCCATATCCCATACGGAATACCACATTGTCCAGTCTCAGCTCAAGGAGAATCAAAAGGTTCTCACCGGTTGTACCATATTTTAACTTCTGTGCCTTTGCAAAATTATTTCTGAATGGTTTCTCAAGAACACCATAGATGAATTTTGCTTTCTGCTTCTCTCTTAACTGTAATGCATACTCGCTAGGCTTTCTGCCCATGCGGACATTTCTCTTGGACTTCTTATCAAGTCCCATATAAGCAGGCTCAATACCAAGAGCTCTACATCTCTTCAGTACAGGCGTCATATCTCTTGCCATTTCTATATCCTCCTATAATCTGGTAATCATTAATTATACACGACGGCGCTTCGGTGGACGGCATCCGTTATGTGGTACAGGTGTTACGTCTCTGATGCTTGTTACATCGATACCGCATGCCTGCAGTGCACGGATTGCTGCCTCACGGCCAGAACCAGGACCCTTAACCATAACATCAACAGATGTCAGGCCATGAGGAAGAGCTGCCTTTGCAGCTGTCTCAGCAGCCATCTGTGCTGCATATGGAGTTGATTTCTTGGATCCTCTGAATCCTAATCCGCCTGCGCTTGCCCAGGAAATAGCATTTCCTTCTGAATCTGTAAGCGTAACGATTGTATTATTAAAGGAAGACTGAATGTGTGCCTGTCCATGTCCGACATTCTTCTTGACACGCTTCTTTGTTGCCTTCTTTGTTGCTACTTTAGCCATTATCAAACCCTCCTAGTTAGATTTTGGTAGAGTGTCTAACTGTTCCTACCTAATTACTTTTTCTTATTAGCGACAGTACGCTTAGGACCCTTGCGAGTTCTGGCATTTGTCTTTGTCTTCTGACCACGAACCGGCAGACCCTTTCTATGACGGATACCTCTATAGCATCCAATCTCCTGCAATCTCTTGATATTCATAGCGATCTCTCTACGAAGATCACCCTCTACTGTCTGTGTCTCATCAATGACATCACGGATACGGGAAACTTCCTCATCCGTAAGGTCCTTGACACGTGTGTCAGGATTGACGTTAGCTTCTGCCAAAATACGCTTAGAGCTGGCAAGTCCGATACCATAAATATAGGTAAGACCGATCTCTACACGCTTCTCTCTTGGTAAATCTACACCACTAATACGAGCCATGTGTACTTTACACCTCCGTTAATTTTCTGTTTTACAATTAGTTTCATGGCAGTATATACTGCCGGTCACACAGGAATGTCCCGTGCTTTCAATGATTTTGATGAGGGAATAGATGGTTCCTTCATCTTCAGCCGCTTTAAATTGTAATCCCACTGCATAGACATTTTTCACTATGACAGCACTATTGCTGTCCCTCGGGATCGCCTGCGAATTGACGATCGATCTACGCCGCAGTCATCATCTGCCATGGCAGGACCATCGAACAATGAAAATGACACATCGTTACGATGAGACGGGTAATCACTCCATCTACAATGTCACAGCGCGCATGCCTTTACTGACATTCACCGGCACCGGATCAAACATAGGATCAATGAATGTATCACTCATTTAATCTCTGTTTTGTCCGGTACGGAATAACGCACCATAATTACAGAAAGCAAGTTCTATTTAAACAACAGAAAAGCCAAAGTATACTGCTTTGGTTTCTGTTCTCTCATTAGCCCTGTCTCTGTTTGTGTCTAGGATTCTCACAGATTACTCTGATACGACCCTTTCTCTTGATGACCTTACATTTTTCGCAAATCGGTTTTACTGAAGATCTAACTTTCACAGCAATAACCTCCTTTCAGAAAAGTCCATTAACCACTATATCACAATTATCAAAACAATGCAAGTCCTAAATTATAAAAGTTTCTATCTGGAATTTTCCTATTCAAAAAAATGGAAATGTCGGTGCGTTTCTTTCCCGCATGACATTTCCATTTGACATTCTGTTATGAAATATTTCTGATTATTTATCTCTCCAGGTAATACGTCCCTTTGTCAGATCATAAGGAGACATTTCCATTGTTACCTTATCTCCCGGCAAAATGCGGATAAAGTTCTTGCGAAGCTTTCCGCTGATATGAGCCAATACCTGATGACCATTTTCCAGCTCTACCTTAAACATTGCATTTGGCAGCTTCTCTACTACGATACCCTCAATTTCAATTACATCTTCCTTTGACATATTTCCTCCATTCTGCCGCTCACTGTACCATCACTATGATATTACCTGTTTGAGCAGATCTTACTGATTTTATTCCTTTTTAATATTACTTCTGCTACAGCTCATACATACATGCTTTTCATGCAGATCCTGCAGTCTTTTCAAATCATACTTTATTTATAGCATTTATGCAAGCATTTTTTATCCCGCTGTATCTCGCAAAACGACTTATTCCTTGATCGTCTCATAATTTTGATCCCATTCCGGGAAGGATAAAAGCTCCGGCTCCCCATCCGTGATCAGAATTGTATTCTCATAATGAGCAGAATTTAATGAATCCTGTGTTACTACAGTCCAATCATCCTCCAATACCCATACCTCATAGGTACCGATATTGATCATCGGCTCGATTGCCAGCGTCATTCCCGGACGAAGCTTCATTCCACGTCCGATTGGCTTAAAATTAGGAATCTGTGGCTCCTCATGAAGCTCCTTTCCTACGCCGTGTCCTACCAGATCACGTACTACGCCGTAGCCATTGGCCTCCGCATAATCCTGGATTGCCTTAGAAATCTCAAACAGATGATTTCCGGCTTTGGCATACTTGATCCCTTCAAAAAAGCTCTGGCGTGTCACATCGATCAGACGTTGATTTTCTTCGGAAATCCGGCCGACTCCATGTGTCCTCGCTGCATCTGAATGATACCCTTTATAAATAACTCCGGCATCCAGACTGACGATATCGCCTTCTTTCAGAATCCTTTTTTTGTTTGGTATACCATGAACGACTTCGTCATTTACGGAGACACAGATAGATGCAGGATATCCCTGATAATTCAGAAATGAAGGAATACATCCGAAGCTGCGGATAACTTCCTCCCCTTTCCGATTAATATCCATCGTTGATATTCCCGGACGTATGATCTTTTCCATTTCCTGATGAACGATGGAAAGAATCCTTCCGGCCTCCCTCATAAGCTCTATTTCGTGTTCTGATTTGATTGTTACTGACATAATCTGCCTTCTTTCCTTTTCTACAATGAAATTTTTGTCGACGCGCCGACATGGCTGGAAATCCGCCGGTGTGTTTTACGATACGATGCCGGAGAACCACAGATTCCCCGGCAAATAACCTATTTGTTTATTTTGTAATGATCTTATTTCTGATCCAGAATTGCACAAATATCCTTGAAGCCCTGCTCTAAACCTGTAGTTCCATCGATCACACGAAGGATTCCCTCATTCTTATAATAATCGATCAATGGTGCTGTCTGCTTATGATAAACTTCCAGTCTCTTCTTTACGGTCTCCGGCTCATCATCTTTACGGATCACGAGTTCTTTACCACATTTATCACAGATTCCTTCTTTCTTCGGAGGAATGTTTACGATATGATAGGTTGCACCACAGGAGCAGACTCTTCTGCCGCTCATTCTGTCAATAATGACCTGATCTGCCAGATTGATCTCGATCGCATAATCAACCTTCTCCCCTGTAGCTGCCAGTGCTTTTGTCAAAGCCTCTGCCTGAGGGATTGTCCTTGGAAATCCATCAAGCACATAACCGTTCTTTGCATCATCCTGATGAATTCTGTCAACAACGAGATCACAGGTAAGCTCATCCGGAACTAATTCGCCGGCATCCATATAACCTTTCGCTTTCTTTCCAAGCTCTGTACCGTTTTTGATATTCTCACGGAAAATATCACCGGTTGAAATATGAGGAATACCATATTTCTCTGAAATCTTACCAGCGTGTGTTCCTTTTCCGGCACCCGGTGCCCCCAACATAATAATCTTCATGAATATATTCTCCTTTCACTTATATCATACCATTTACGACTCAAAAAAAGACGTCCATAGAATATGATACTCCAAGGCGGTTTATTTTTCAACCGTTTTTTACTGTATTCTACGGTATTCCCAAATATGGTCCTGTCAATTCTGTTTTGTGTCTTTTTGATCCCAGGTCCGCTCACTGATAATATATCGCGGCCTGTGTTTGACCTCCATATATATCTTACCGATATATTCTCCAAGCACACCCAGACAGATCAACTGCACTCCGCCTATAAAACAGATAATGCTGATCGTACTCGCCCAGCCTACCACACTGTTTTTCATATAAAACATGATAAAGGTCCATATGATCGCTAGAAAACTTAATATAGAAATAAATGTTCCAAGCCCTGTAATGATCCTGATCGGTTTGATACTCAGGCTGGTAATGCCATCAAATGCAAGTGCCAGCATTTTCCTCAACGGATAATGACTCTCTCCCGCAATTCGTTCATGGCGTTCATAATAAACACTTGTACTTTTAAATCCCACCAGAGGAAACATTCCCCGCAAAAACAAATTTACTTCTTTAAAATCAGCAAATTCCCGAAGTACCCTTGAAGATACCAGCCGGTAATCTGCATGATTGAAAACAACCTCTGCCCCCATAGCATAGAGAAGCTTATAAAAGGTCTCTGCCGTAAATCTCTTAAAAAATGTGTCGGTATCCCTCTTGCTCCGCACACCATATACTACCTCACAGCCATCCAGATACGCATCCACCATCTCATTCATGGCATTTATATCATCCTGTCCGTCGCAATCAATAGATATTGTGATATCCGCCTTATCCTTTGCCTCCATCAGACCGGCCAGAACAGCATTCTGATGGCCTCTGTTCCTGCTTTGGGCAATTCCGATAAAATGCTCGTCCTCCTGTGCCAGTTTCGTAATGATCTCCCATGTTTTATCTTTGCTTCCGTCATTTACAAAAAGAACACGGCTCTTCCCGTCAATCTTATCTTTTTCGATCAATTCATAAATTTTTGCCAAAAAATCCCTGCTTGTAATAGGAAGGACTTCTTCTTCGTTATAACATGGGATGACTATATATAAAATTGGTTTTTTCAAATCGAAAACCTGCCTTTCTCCTTATATGATCGCAATGCTTCTACATCCATGACACCGCTGCTTTTATGGTATTATACCCCAGACTATCCTTTGTTTACAAGTATTTTCACACAGCAAGGGGCAAAACCGGCATTCTTCCTGTCATGCGTCGAATTATTGTTCCCACCTACGGCAACTTTACCGCAGATTAAATTCAGCTTTTCCTATATATTGTCTATCTTAGCGTGCTGTTTTTTACGGCACGTTTTTATCTGTCCTCTTGACCATTTCCATTCCT
>JALFLW010000071.1 GCA_022774505.1 Lachnospiraceae bacterium | reverse complement strand
AGCAAAGACTTCCTGGCAATCCTACTGATCTGCGGCAATTTCCAGATCACAGCCTTCCGGGTGCATTCTTCTTTAGAAGCCAAAAATCATATTGAAAACCGTGCCACATCAGAAACAGTCTGGGCACAATTTATTTTCTGGTATGCGAAGTTTGAGTTTCTGAAAAATAATTCATCATATAAAAACAGGATGGATGGAAAGAGAGGATGAACATGGCAGTATTGGCACAGCTTGAGCCGGAAGAGGTATTTCATTGGTTTGAGGAGATCTGTGGAATACCACATGGATCGGGAGACACTGGAAGGATCAGTGATTTTTTGGTGGACTTTGCACAGAAAAGGTCATTAAAATACAGACAGGACAGATCGAATAATGTGATCATCTGGAAAGATGCCTCGGAAGGGTATGAGGACAGTGAACCGGTGATGTTGCAGGGACACATGGATATGGTTTGTGAAAAGGAGCCGGACTGTGATATTGATTTTTCCGGAGACGGACTGCGGCTGAAACTTGAAGACGGAATTATCTCTGCTGACGGGACAACGCTCGGTGGAGATGATGGTATTGCTGTGGCATATGCATTGGCTGTATTGGATGCAGACGATATTGCACATCCTCCTTTGGAGGTTGTTTTTACCGTGGATGAGGAGATCGGTATGCTGGGAGCAGCGGCACTTGACTGCAGCGATCTGAAATCGCGGATCATGCTGAATCTCGATTCGGAGGATGAGGGTCATTTGCTGGTAAGCTGTGCAGGAGGCGTGACGGCAGAGGCACACCTGCCGGTACAAAAGGCTGCCGTCACAGGCAGAAAGGTACGTCTGGTGGTCACGGGACTTCAGGGAGGTCATTCCGGAGTGGAGATTGACAAGGGGAGAGGAAATGCCTGTCAATTGCTTGGAAGGACGCTGTACGAATTAAAGCAGAAGTGTGATTACAGACTGAACGGTATGAAAGGCGGTCTCAAGGATAATGCGATTCCAAGGGAAGCAGAGGCGGAGCTGATACTTTTGGAGAAAGATGGAGAAAAGGTGATCCGTGCCATGGAACAAGTGTACCAAAAAGAGTACAGTGTAACAGATCCGCAGGTGAAGCTTTTGTGGGAAGAAGAGGAAGATCCGGAAAGTCAGACAGCCATGACAGAGGAGGCAACGGCAAAAGCGGTGACAGCTCTGGTAAATCTGCCGGGAGGCATCCAGAGAATGAGCTTTGATATACCCGGGCTGGTACAGACCTCTCTCAATCTTGGGATCATGAGGACGGATGACACGGAGATATCCTTTTCCTTCTCTGTTCGAAGCAGCGTGGGGACAGAGAAGGCAGAACTGGTACAAAGGATCCGGTGTCTCATGGAGGCATTGGGTGGGAGTGTTTCCTGCACCGGAGAGTATCCGGCCTGGGAGTATCGTCAGGAGTCTGCGTTAAGGGATCTGATGGTTCAGATATATGAAGAGCAGTACGGAGAGAAACCACTGGTAGAAGCATTGCATGCCGGGGTAGAATGTGGCTTATTTGCCGACAAGCTGCCGGGACTTGATTGTGTATCCTTTGGACCGGACATGGACGATATCCATACGACAAAGGAGTCTATGAATGTGGACAGCGTTCGGCGGACATGGAAATACGTTTTAGAAATTCTAAAGAGATTAAAATAAGGAGAAAGTAATTTTGGGGAAGTATTTGATCGTATCAAAAGTGGAACGGCTGGAGGAGCATCTTGAGCTTGCGAAGCAGTATGGGGTTGCATTTGAGCTGAATGATTTTTTCAATCCGGCAGTTCTGGAAGATGAAACAAGGCAGAAACAGATCATTGAGAAGTATCTTCAGGCAGGCCTTCCGGAGGGGAGTACCATGCATGGGGCATTTCTGGATGTAGTGGTATTTAGTCAGGATCCGAGAGTCCGTGCGGTGGCTGAATATCGCATGAGACAGAGTATGGAGATTGCTGTGTCTTTAGGAGTCAAGGGTGTGGTTTTTCATACAAATGTCAATTCTATGCTCTCCTCTAGGGAGTATGACAGCAATGCGATCGAAAAAACGGCAGCATATCTAAAAAAACTGCTGACGGATTATCCGGCTGTGGATATATATCTGGAAAATATGTTTGATGCAACACCGGATATACTGGCAGAGATATCGGAGAGACTGAGGGGATTTCCGAATTACGGTGTCTGCTTTGACTATGCACATGCTACGATATATGGGTTTCCTATTGCTACATGGGTCAAACAGCTCGCACCGTATGTGCATCACATACATATTAATGACAATGATCTGAAACGGGATCTGCATTTGGCACTAGGCAAAGGGAAAATAGACTGGAAGCAGTTTTTTGAATATCAGGATACCTATTTTCGTGACTGCTCCGTGTTGATCGAGACAACAAAGCCGGAGGATCAGCGGATCTCTCTGGAATACTTAAAAACAGGAGGCATATATGGAGAATAAACGGGTATTAAATGCGGAGGAATTATTAGAAAAGATTTTTTCATTTATGAATGAGATGGTAGATACAAAGGATTTTTCTTCGACGATCCTGCTGCTTACAGAGCTTGGACGGACTTTGGCAAACTCAGAGAGGGCATCCTTTTGGTATTGGGACAGAGCGAAAAAGCAATACTGGACGCTGGTTGCTCTGGACAGTCCGAGGATCGTCGTGCCGGAGGGGAGTGGTATCGTCGGAGCTTCCATTGAAAATAATGAAACGATACTTATTAATAATCCATATCAGGATGAAAGATTTAATCCGGAGGTGGATAAAGAGACCGGATATCAGACGAGATCGATCCTGTGTATTCCGGTGACGAACTCACGCGGAGAAGTAATTGGTGCTTATCAGGCAATCAACAAAATGGATGATAAGGGATACTGGTATTTTGATGAGCGTGATCAGAGGCGGCTTACCATGGCAGCAGTTTTTTGTGGCAAGACTCTGGAGTCCCAGATGTTGTACAGTGAATCACAGTTAGACCAGCTTACCGGATTAAAAAACAGACGGGGATATTACGAATATTATGAGAAAAATATCCATCCGTATCTTTTGCGGCAGTCCTGTTCTGTAGTGATGGGAGATATTGATTTCTTCAAACGGGTAAATGATACATATGGGCATAATGCGGGAGACGCTGTACTCAAATGTATTGCGGCTATTTTGAGAAATGCGGTGGGAGACAGCGGAGAGGTAATACGTTGGGGAGGAGAGGAGTTTGTGATCCTTCTGAGGGGATGTGCTGTCTCCGAAGCAGCAGTATTTGCAGAGCAGATCCGCAAAAATGTAGAATCCTCTATCTGTTATTTTGAAGATATTCCGATCCGGGTGACGATGTCATTTGGGGTAAAAGCACTGGATCCGCATCTGGCACCGGAGGAAAATGTCAAGGATGTGGATGAAAAGCTGTATGAAGCAAAAACATCAGGTCGAAATCGTGTTGTGGCGGATGAATTATAACATAAGGGAGTGGCACTAATGAAAAAATCTGTTTTTATCAGCTATTGTTCAAAAAACCGGCGATATATAGAGAAAATGACCCAGATGCTTGACAAGATGGGGATTACATACTGGATCGCACCGGACATGATCCCGGCAGGATCTAATTATGCGAGGGAGATCCCGGGAGCCATCCGGCAGTGTGAGGTGTTTCTACTGGTATTGTCAAAGGAATCCCAGCAGTCGATATGGGTAGAAAAAGAGATTGACAGTGCGATCAATTACAGAAGGACCATTGTTCCTTTTCAGATTGATGATGAGCCTCTGTCAGAAATGTTTCGTTTTTATCTGAATAATGTACAGACCATATATTGTGTGAATCGTCCCCAAGAGGCGATAGAGGAACTAAAAGATCGTCTGCGGAATCTGCTGGATATTCCGCGGGATATCTCATTGCCTGAAATAAAAAAGACGGAGAATAAAAAAGACCGGGACGCAAAAGAGGCTGAGGTCAGAAAAGACCGTGACCCAAAAGAGGCTGAGGGAAAAAAAGACCGGGACGAAAAAGAGGCTGAGGAAAAAAAAGACCGGGGCGCAAAAGAGGCTGAGGATAAAAAAGACCGTGACCCAAAAAAGACGGAGAATAAAAAAGACCGGGGTGCAAAAGAAGATAAGAGTGAGAAAAACTCAAAAAATACAGAATATACACAGGAGACAGAAGACCGGGAAACCAGCAGAGGGAGGAGAGAATCCTTTTTGCGGGCCAGTGGGATCCCGACGAAGTGCCAGTTCTGTGGAGGAGATCTCAAAATGCTCTCCAAAGGAGTCTACAGATGTAGAAAG
This sequence comes from Lachnospiraceae bacterium, assembly GCA_022774505.1. Lineage (GTDB taxonomy): Bacteria > Bacillota > Clostridia > Lachnospirales > Lachnospiraceae > Jutongia. The sequence goes on along the minus strand of JALFLW010000071.1, from coordinate 12,075 downwards.
TGCGGAAAAGAGAACTATGATTATCTGCGCCGGGTACAGAATTTTCTGCGTAAAAACGGAGCAAAGCCTGCCATTGTCATTGAACGCGAAACAGGCGTGCCAAGAAAGATCATTGAACAGCTTTTGGAACAGGAATATCTGGAAATACCTAAGCTGGAACCTATCCGGCTATCCTGTATTAAATGTGGGGCACCGATCCGGACCGGGACATTGTGCGACTACTGCAAGCGAAAGGAAAGCAGAACAATAAAAGAGAAAACGTCCGCGAGCTGGAGATCATCAAGAAGGAGATAAGCAGGACAGATTCCGGGTAAAAATGCCGGCACAGAATCCTTGGAGATGTCCGGCCTTTGTCCGGGAGGGCATGGAGGAAGAGTATGGGGAGAAACATCTGGGTTATTGGAAACGATCGCAGGGAGATGATCGAGGCACAGCGCAGGATCAATTCGACAGGAGGGATGCATGCCCTGTGCAAGATTTCTCTGGAAGCCGTAAAAAGGTCTGTTCAGGAATGTCAGGCTGCAGAAGAGAACAGACGTGAATGGAGAGAGGCACCCTCCTTGATCATTATGGACTATGACATGTCCCGAAAAGAGGACTTTATCACAGTGTCCTATATAAAGAAGCAAAAGAATCTCGCAGGTGTACCGCTGTTTTTTATGACAGAAACGAGGAATAAAGAGCTGGACAGAGAATGTTATTCCTGGGGTGCAACGGTGGTTTTGCACAAGCCCTTTTCGGAGGAGGGAATACTGCGAATCGAGCAGACGGCATGGCAGCATGATGTGACCAAGAATTACGAAAAACTGCTGGTCAAGCAGGCAAACCATCTGCGGGAGCAGGAGGAGATCGTCAAATTAAATGGTCAGCTGGAGGCGAGAAACCGCCTCCTGCGTCAGGTCTTTGGACAGTACTTTTCTGATGATATCTTCAGAGAGATTCTGGAGCATCCGGAAAAGGCAGGGATTGGCGGAAGAAAGCGTGAGCTCACTGTAATGATGGCGGATCTGAGAGGTTTTACTTCTATCTCAGAGGAACTGCCACCCGAAAAGGTCACGGATGTATTAAATTATTTCCTGCAAAGTATGCTGCCTGATCTGACCGAACACAAGGGGACCGTGATCGAATATCTGGGAGATTCCATACTCGCTGTATTCGGAGCACCAATTCCTTTAGAGACACAGACGGAGAATGCGATCGCTGCCGCTGTTAAGATGCAGAACAAGATGGAGATGGTGAATGATTACTGCCGACGAAATGGGTATCCTTTGATGGAAATGGGAATCGCCCTTCACCGGGGGGAGGTATTTATCGGCAATGTCGGTTCGGAGCAGATGATGCGGTATAATGTCATCGGCAGTGTGGTTAATGAATGTTCGCGTATCGAAAGCTTTAGCGTGGGAGGGCAGATCCTGGTGTCCGGAAAATGTCTGGAGCATGTGGAGGTGCCGGTAAATGTCACTTCCAGACAGGAAATCCAGGCAAAGGGAATGACACAGCCGATGACAGTCTGTGAAGTGTGTGGTATCGAAGGTGGATATGACTGTTACATGTCAGAAAAAAAGAATGATATTTTATATCCTGTGGATCAATGGGTGCTTTTTAATATGTATCCGATAGAAGGAAAGCTGATCCAGGATGTGTGTATCGCAGGGAAGCTTACAAAATTTTCCCACAAGAGGGCAGTAGTCCGGCTGGAGCAGGAGATGAATTATGATCTGTGGGTGGGGATGGACGTGGAAATTTTTGCGGCAGGAGAGAATGGAAGGGCATTATTTACCGAAACATATGCCAAGATCATAGAAAAGACAAAAGAACATATGGTTCTGCGTTTTACCCATGTAAACCGGAGCTTTCACAGCTTTGCGGACCAGATATGTGAGGGATAACGGCTGGCAGAAGGTAAGGTTTGTACTTGGGGCTCATAATTTACAGATACAGGAAAGGTATGGTTGCCGGATATGGAAATGACAGGAAAAGACATTATAGAAAATGCGGAAAAAATATATAAAAATGAAGAAAAAAAACTGATGGCAGTACAGGTGTCTGAGGAACAGGTAACAGCTTTTTTGGAAGGTTCAGAGTCGGATGAGGACAATGTCGTCTGGGATACATCATGGACTCACGACAGGATGGAGCTTCTCAGAGAATCAGGAAATGATTTTCTGCTGATGCTGTGGGGAGAGCATGAGGAGAAATGCCTGTTATTTCTAAGCAGCACAAAGAGGGTGCGTCCGCTGGAGTTTCTTGATTATCTTATCGCTGATTTCGGGCTGGTCAGAGGGGATGTTTTCTGTGCGAGTGTGCGGGTTTCTTCGGTTATTCTGAAATTGCAGATGGAGGAGAATGGAGAACAGGATACACTTCAATATCTGATGGACAGAGCTGAGTCCTATTTTCGGGACTGCGACTGGATCGATGCTCAGGATTATGGACAGAGTCATGCCGAAGAGATCAGACAGCTTCCTTTTTATCACAAGAGAAAAATAGCATGGGCCTATGTAAAGACTACGGATGTGGCAAAGCCCGGACAGAAGATGTGGATCAAATCACTGGAAAATGAATCGGGACTGCAGATCACCGCTGCGGAGGATACATATATCATGATCGGCTGCAGAGGAGAGATCTATGATATATGCAGAGATAAATTTCAAAACAGCTATGAAACAACCGGTGAACCCCTTGATGTGTTCCGGCAGATGATGGATTTCTGGCCGGAGCTGCAGCTTCTGCCGGAAAAGCAGTTTTGCAGTATTGATGAATATGCGAGACTGTGCTATCCCAAAAGAGGGGCAGGTGTCTATGCCCGGTGTCTGGACAAAAGGACCAAGATATTTCCTGCCGGGGATGGCCAGGAATATTTTCTGGGACGGACAGGAGATTACATGGCGGTCCGCCCGGATGATATGACAGATATTTATGTGATACGCGGGGATATTTTTGAACAGACCTATGAAGAAACGTCAGATGTCCCAGAAATCGGATAGATACTTTCCCATGGAATCGGTATTGACAATGTCATAAGGAAACCATTCCCTTGGGAATAATGTCTGATAACTGCTTTGCAGAAAACGCTCATCCAGCAGCAGGATAGCACCACGGTCCGAATCAGTGCGGATCACACGCCCGGCAGCCTGCAGGACTTTATTCATACCGGGGTATCGGTATGCATAATTGAAACCGGTACCTTTCTTTTCGTCAAAATAATTTCGGAAAAGCTCATTCTGGGTGCATACCATAGGCAGCCCGGTTCCTACGATCACGGCACCGATCAGCCGACTGTCTTTTAGATCGATTCCTTCCCCAAAGATACCACCCATAACACATAAGCCGATCGTGGTCTTTGATGGAGTGTCCTGAAAGTGGGACAGAAACTCCTCGCGGGCCTGCTCACTCATAGAACTTTCCTGGACATAGACATCGACAGATTCCTGACAGTAAACAGAAGCCCCGATATATTCGCGAATGTCTGTGAGCATACGGTACGAAGGGAAAAAGACAAGGTAATTTCCGATCTTTGCCTGGATGAAACGCAGGATATAATCAGTGATCCGCCGGTATTCCACCGGAGTGCGTCTGGTATATTTGGTACTGACATCCTTGGCGATCATAAGCAGTCTGTGGGAGGAGTGGAATGGGGAAGGAGCATAGATGGCATAGTCATCCTCCCTTCCGGCGAGCTGTTCCCGGTAATAATTTACCGGAAGCAGGGTTGCTGAGAAAAAAACGGCACAGCGACCTCGTTTAAGATAGCTGTCCAGACAGCCGGAGGGATCCATGCACTGTAGATGCAGGTGGAAAGCACCTGCAGAGTCATAGTCTCCATAAATGATATATTTATCATCCAGAACCTCATAAATAGAGAGAAAATACCGCAGTTCAAAATAAAATGCAAGAAGATCCTCTCTGGTATCACTGTCCGGAGGGAGAGCTGCCTGCTCTCCTGCTGTGATATCCGGCAGGGACATATAACCGGCAGAGTCTGTCCGGCTGTGGAGATATTCGTCTAACAGAGAGGATAGACGCAGAGCCTTTAGTACAAAGGGCTCTATCTCGATCGGATCATATAGTCTGCGTTCCTCACAGTTGCGTTTTAATTCTAAAAGCTCTTTGTTGCAGCGTTCCAGACTGCGTCTGATTTTTTTGGAATGGGGAGTCAGGAGCTTTTTGAGTTTTAAGAAGTCCTCCTTGATCAGCGTGGAAGAGTACATTTCACGGGCCCGGTCTACCAGATTGTGTGCCTCATCGATCAGAAAGACATAGGGATTTTCAGTCTCTTGGGCAAAGAAGCGTTTCAGACAGGCAGTGGGATCAAAGGCATAATTATAATCGCCTATGATGGCATCACACCATGTGCTGATATCAAGGCTCATTTCAAAAGGGCAGACAGTATGTTTCGCTGCATAGGACAAAATGACTTCGCGGGAAATAGCATCTTCGTTTGTCAATACATCATAGACTGCATCATTGATACGGTCAAAATGACCAAGGGCTCTGGGACAGGTCTGGGGATTACATTGTGGCTTGTCAAGAATACAGATTTTTTCCTTGGCAGTCAGTGTAATATATTTGAGACGCATACCCTGTCCGGAAAGAAGAGAAAAAGCTTCTTCGGCTACTGTCCGGGTAATTGTCTTGGCAGTGAGATAAAAGATCTTTTCCGTGATACCCTCTCCGATAGATTTCACAGTGGGAAATACAGTAGATATCGTCTTGCCTACACCGGTCGGTGCTTCGATATAGAGGCGTTTTTTGCGTAGGATACTCTGGTAGACACCCCTCACCAGCCGGTTCTGGCCGTCACGGTATGGAAACGGAAAAGTCAGTTTGCGGATCGAACCGTTTCGTTCTGTCTGCCACCGTATCTCCCACGCAGCCCATTTCGCATACTCCCGTACCAGATCCAGAAACCAATTTTCAATCTGATGGAAAGAGATGCGTTCTTCAAAGATGCGTACCTCCTCCGTGGGGATATGGCAGTATGTCATCTGTATGCCGATATCGGGGAGATGGTTTTCCTTTGCATAAATATAGCCATAACACATAGCCTGGGCTTTGTGTACGAGAAGCGGCTCCTGCAGGCGGGAAACATGGCGGTAGATGCCCTTTATCTCATCAATGGTCATGCCGCTTCCGTCCTTTGCCGGAAAGATACCATCCGCACGGCCCTCTACAGTGATCTCTAATTCGATATCCTCATATGTCATGGGGACAGTAACAGAGAGAGGAACCTCCGCCTGATACGAAGAACCCATGCGCTTTTGGAGTTTTTTGTGGATGCGGGTGCCCTCCTGCATGGCATCGGGATCGGCCAGACCGCTTTCGGAGGCAACGATATCACCGTTTCGCAGGATAAATTCTACGAGATTACGCACGGATATTCTTACTAAGTGCATCGGTTGACCTCCTTTTTAGAAAAATGATCACAGCATCTGCTCGAGCATATCACGGTCCCAGAGAACGACACCGATCTTGTCAGCCAGCTTTTGGGCGGCAGGGGTGAAATATTGATTCGTCAATACCATAGCTACATGACATTCATAATAAGCACGGCCGGCATAGACCTGCTGAACGGCCTCGATCCCCACATCATAATTATACCGTTTGCATTGGATGGCAAAAGAAATACCATCCCGGAAAGCGAGGACATCTACCCCGAAATCACCGCTTGCCTTGGTATTTTTTGCCAGCTCAAAGCCGTTGGATACAAGAATATCACAGGTCAGTGCTTCAAAATCTGCCCCGGAGATATCGTCGAGGTCCGTAAGCGTCCATTCGCCGTGGATATAGCGGCTGCGGGATCGCAGGAGCGAATGTATCTTGTAAATGCAAAAAAGCATAAAGATCAGACCGGCACAAAGGACCGGGATGAAAAAGTCGTGAGGAGCACCAAGGAACAGAAATAAAAGTCCTACCGGGATCAGAGCGGTGAGGATGCTCCAAAGAAATATATATAAAGTCAATCGTCTGTGTCTCATGAGTGATCTCCCTGAAAAATAGGATAAGGAACAATCATCAGAATGTTTGTTCGGTAAAGAATATATTACAGGATGGCAGGGAAAAAAGCAAGAGAACAGTTTGACAAAAAAATAAAAAGAATATTATAATTTGGGAGAAATTGGCAGGCCGGCATGGAAAGGAGAGACTATGGACTACTTATCACATAATATTGCCGTTAATCTAAAAAGGATCCGTACCTCCAAGGGGATGAGCCTGGATATAGTGGCAGAACAGACGGGCGTCAGTAAAAGCATGCTGGCACAGATCGAACGCGGTACGGCAAATCCTTCGATCGGGGTGCTGGGAAAGATTGTCAGCGGTCTTCGCCTGAGTTTTGATGAGCTGATCCAGACTCCGCCATTGGACTCGTATCTGGTACAGGTAGAGGAGATGCTTCCAATCAAAGAGATCCCCGGTCAGTACAGAGTGTGGAACTGCTTTCCAATTGAGGACAATAATACCGTGGAGATCTACCGGATAGATATTCTGCCGGGCGGGATCTATAGCAGCGGCAGTCATGGGGAGCGTACCAGAGAATATGTCACTGTAATGGATGGAAAGCTTGTGGTGGAATTAAAGGACGGAGAACATATCATCACACAGGCGGATGCCTTCCGGTTTGAATCGGACCAGCCTCACCGGTATCTGAACCGGGGCAGGGACAAGGTAAGGTTTATGACCTTCTTTGTTGTCTATTAAAATATATGGATGGAAAAGATAGCAGACAGAGGGAAAGCTGCATCATAATAATACATATTGTTCAATATATTGCACAAAATAAAATAAAGTGAAATTTTTTACTCATTGCTATTGACATGTTTTTGGTATCGTGGTATTTTAATGGTGTCCAATATAAAAGACAGCATGTATGAGACAGAATACATGGACATAATTGAATAAATGCAACAAAGGCGTTGAAACTTCTTTTAGAAGTCTCAGCGCTTTTTTGCATTATCAAAGAGTTTATTCTATAGAATTGATTTCATCATTTATAAAAAATAAGGAGGCAGTTATTATGAAATTAAAAGATACCGGATTGACCAAGGAGCAGCTTAAGGAAAAAGTAAATAAGTACATGATCGAGACATATGAGCGTTTCGATTTTGTTGCAGAGACAGCAAAGGATATGTACATGTATGATGAGAATGGAACACCATATCTTGATTTTTATGCGGGCATCGCAGTAAACAGTGCCGGCAACTGTAATGAAAAGGTTGTTGCAGCGATTCAGGAACAGGCAAAGGATATCATTCACACCTTTAATTATCCATATACAGTACCGCAGGCTCTGCTGGCAGAAAAAATCTGCACCACCATCGGAATGGACAAGATCTTCTTTCAGAATTCCGGTACAGAGGCAAATGAGGCCATGATCAAAATGGCGAGAAAATACGGTGTAGAAAAATATGGCCCAAATAAATACAATATCGTATCCGCAAAAATGTCATTCCATGGACGTACCTTTGGTGCCATGAGTGCTACCGGCCAGCCGGATAACGCATGTCAGATCGGTTTCGGTAATATGACACCGGGCTTTACATATGCAGAATATAATAATCTGGACTCCTTTAAGGCTGCAGTGACAGATGACACGATCGGAATTATGATCGAGCCGGTTCAGGGCGAGGGCGGAGTAAATCCGGCGACACCGGAATTTATGACAGGACTTAGAAAGCTTTGTGATGAAAAAGGAATCCTCCTTCTGCTGGATGAGGTTCAGACAGGCTGGTGCAGAACCGGTGCGGTAATGTCTTATATGAATTATGGCATAAAACCGGACATCGTATCTATGGCGAAGGCGATGGGCGGCGGTATGCCGATCGGTGCGATCTGTGCCACTGCAGAAGTAGCGAAGGCATTTACTCCGGGGTCTCATGGTACTACATACGGTGGCCATCCGGTGGCATGCGCAGCCTCTTTGGCACAGATCGGAGAGCTGCTTGACAGGGATCTGGCAGGAAATGCCAAAAAGATGGGTGCCTACTTTATGGATAAGCTGAAGACGCTGCCACATGTCAAGGAAGTACGTGGCCAGGGACTTTTGGTAGGTGTGGAATTTGATGATTCCATCAGTGGAGTAGATGTAAAGCATAAATGCTTTGACAATAAACTTTTGATCACGGCCATTGGTGCACATATTATCCGTATGGTTCCTCCGCTTATCCTGACAGAAGAGGATTGTGACAAGGCAGTTGAGATCATCAAAAAATCTGTAAATGAGCTGGCATAGATTCTTAAAGGATAAAAAGGAAACATATATGAATGTCCCCTGTACCGTAAATGGGACAGGGGATTTATTAATGGTAAGGTAAATAAGAGGAAAGGAGGGACAGCTTTGGAACAATATGTAATTACTGTTGGATGTGAATATGGTTGTGGCGGCTCTGCAGTGGGGAGGGCTTTGGCGAGAAATCTCGGAATTGCTTATTATGACCGTGCACTCATCGACAAGATCATAGAGGAAACCGGAGTTTCGCATGATCTCATGGAGATGGCGGATGCCGGAAAAGACGTAAAGGGAAAAAGGGAAAATGCTTCCGGTCCGGCAGGTCTTTCAAAATATAAAAATCTTACGGACAGAGTTGTCTATATTCAGAAAGAGGTTGTGAAAAAACTGGCTGCGAGATCCTCCTGCGTCATTATAGGAAGGTGCAGCGATTATATTCTGCATGGCAACCCGAGATGTATCAATGTATTCATCTATGCACCGGATGAGATCCGCATAAAGAATGTTATGCGGGAGCTAAAGGTAGATGAGGAAAAAGCCAAAGAACTGATCCGCGAAAACGATCAGATGCTTCATGCCCGTTATAAGCAGATGACAGGGTCAAACCGTGGTGCCAGACACAACAGGCACATGCTTATTGACAGTAGTGTGCTGGGGATCGAAGGGACGGCGGAATATATCGAGGAGCTGGTAAAAAAGGCTTTGGCCTAGTCTTTGACCGGTGTAATTTAAAAACAAAAGAGATACCTGTTTGAAGGAGGGATTGGATGGAGAATAAGAAGGCTTCAGAGTTTGATAAAGTATTTAGTGCATGGGATATCCTTGTCATTGCCTTCGGTGCCATGATCGGCTGGGGCTGGGTCGTTTCCAGCGGTGATTGGATCACCAGGGGCGGAGTGCTGGGAGCTGCACTGGGATTTGCAATCGGTGGTGTAATGATCTTTTTTATTGGTCTTACCTATGCGGAGCTGACAGCTGCCATGCCACAGTGTGGCGGTGAGCATGTATTCAGCCACCGGGCAATGGGGCCGGTAGGTTCCTTTATCTGTACATGGGCGATCGTTCTGGGGTATGTCAGTGTCGTTTGTTTCGAGGCATGTGCTCTTCCGACGATCATTACATATATCTATCCGGGATTTTTGAAGGGATATCTGTATAGCGTGGCAGGGTTTGACATCTATGCATCATGGCTGGCAGTAGCGATATTCATGTCGATCTTTATTACCTATATAAATATCCGCGGTGCTAAGACTGCGGCTGTACTGCAGACAGTATTGACTGTGATCATCGGTGGTGTCGGTATTCTTTTGATCGTGGCATCCGCAGTGACAGGCGATACTTCCAATCTGGATGGACAGCTGTTTATGGGCAGTGATAAAGTGACCTCATTGAAGGCGGTCATTGCTGTGGCAGTGACGACTCCGTTCTTTTTCATCGGATTTGATGTTATTCCACAGGCTGCGGAGGAGATCAATGTACCACTCAAAAAGATCGGAAAGATGATGTTATTATCTATTGTCATGGCGGTGACATTTTATGCATTAGTCATTCTGGCAGTGGGTTATGTATTAAATCATACAGCGATTGAAACAGCCATGGGTGGCTCAGGTCTTGTCACGGCAGATGCCATGGCAAAGGCATTTAACAGCTCTATTATGTCCAAGGTGCTGATCGTCGGTGGTATGTGTGGTATCGTGACAAGCTGGAACTCCTTTATGATCGGAGGAAGCCGGGCAATGTATTCTATGGCAGAATCCTATATGATCCCGAAGGTGTTTGCAAAGCTTCATCCGAAATATAAAACACCGATCAACTCCTTATATCTCATCGGTTTATTGTCCTGTCTGGCACCTCTGGCTGGCCGCAAGATGCTGGTATGGGTCAGTGATGCAGGTAACTTTGGATGCTGTCTGGCATATTGCATGGTATCCATATCCTTCCTGATCCTGCGAAAGAAAGAGCCGGATATGCCACGTCCTTATAAAGTAGGACCATATAAGTTCGTCGGAGCAATGGCGGTACTCTTGTCCGGTTTTATGATCGTGATGTACATGATCCCTAATTCCGGGGCAGCTCTGGTATGGCAGGAGTGGGCAATGGCAGGCGGCTGGTGTGTGCTGGGTGCTGTTTTCTTTGCAGCCTGCAAGCTGAAATATAAGGATGAATTTGGCTCCTTGGTCGAGATCATCTCCGATGAAGATGCGGCAGCTCTGCAGTCGAGTGATGAGGAGATCGATGCGGCTTTGGATGCGGCTATTGATGCAGCGATTAATTCTGTATTGGAGCGGGAATATATTGGATCTATGCTGTAGCAGGTCTACAGTCAAACAGGAGGTCATAAAATGAATGAATTTACTTTTTCGGTGCCACAAAACATTATCGTAGGGAAAGGAAGTCTTGCGAAGCTTCCGGAAGTGGCAGAAAAATTAGGCGGAAAAAAGGCATTTATTATTTCAGGTCCACATCTGAACAAGATGGGAATCGTAAAATCCTGTCAGGATGCCATGAAAGAAAAAGGAATCGAGAGCAGCAGTTTCACGGAGACAGAAGGGAATCCGTCCGTGGAAACCGTAGATAAAGCAGCGGCAGCATTTAAAGAGAGTGGAGCAGACTTTATCGTGGCACTGGGTGGCGGCTCGCCGATGGACGTGGCTAAGGCAGTCGGTGTCGTCGCAAAGTATGGCGGAAGCATCACAGAGTATGAGGGTGCGGACAAGGTGCCGGGAGACATTATTCCTTTGATCGCGGTGCCGACTACAGCGGGGACAGGCTCGGAGGTGACAGCGTTTTCTGTCATCACGGACCATAGCAGGGATTACAAGCTGACAGTATTCAGCTACAAGCTGATTCCTTCCTATGCCATATTGGATGCAGAGCTTCTGACGACAGCACCGGCATCTGTTGCGGCTGCCTGTGGCATAGATGCCATGGTGCATGCTCTGGAGGCATATATCTCGACGGCAGCCTCTCCGTTTTCGGATGCCATGGCAGAGAAAGCTCTGGAGCTGATCGGGGCAAATATTCGCAGCTATGTGGCAAACAGAGGAGACATAGCTGCGGCAGAAAGCATGCTGGTGGGAAGTCTCTTTGCGGGTATCGCATTCTCCTGGGCGCGTCTGGGAGATGTCCATGCCATGAGCCATCCGGTCAGTGCATATTTCAATGTGCCACATGGCGTTGCAAATGCGATCCTTCTCCCTACAATTGTAGAATACAATATGCTGGCAGACAAGGGAAAATATTTAAAGATATATAATTATATTGCAGCATTGCCGGTGGCACCGGATGAATTTACACCGGATATGCTGGTAGATGAGATCCTGGAATTAAATGAGGCACTGGGCATCCCGGCAGGACTGTCGGAGGCAGGTGTGACAAAGGACAAATTTGATGCGATGGCAGACGATGCCATGAAGAGCGGAAACATCGCTGTCAATCCAAGGTCAACGACGAAGAAAGATATTCTGGCATTATATGAAAAAGCCTTCTAATGATTTAACAAAGACTTCCCATACCAAGAAATAGGAAGCAACCCATAATATGTCTTATGTCTTGAAAAGTAAATAAGCATTTTGCCCTCGGAAAACAAATTGATCCGTGAGCTGTGACTGAAAAATTGACGCAGATCAGTAGGATTTTTGAAAAGTCTTTGCTTTGCAATGCTTTGATGAATACGCATCTGTACGCCTTAAACCCCATAGGTGGGCTCAGTTGTTTCGGACGGCACGCTCCCGCTACGATGCACCACCAATGTCATTAAGTTAAGGAAATTTATGATTTCCATGGTTACATTTTTCAATAAAAAAATGTAACCATGGATTTTTTTGTATCACAAAAAGACAGATTGC
>JALFLW010000025.1 GCA_022774505.1 Lachnospiraceae bacterium | reverse complement strand
TAGAGGCATACATATCCTCATCTTCGATATTCCGGAATTTTTCCGGAATAGAATCGGCCGACTCCATTTTTTCCTGAGCTTTCTTCTTCTCTTCTTTATTTTTTGAAATCAACTGTGTTAATTTGTCGGGAGTCTCATATTGTACCCTGTAATTGTTTAATACAGATTCCTGTCCTCCAATAAAGGCATCCACGTTTTTCATTCCACACAGCTGTCTGAGCTGGTATTCAATTTCCTGCGCCTCTGCGATATCCTGTGGTACAGCTTCATTTTCCCTTTCCAGCTCCTCCCAGGTTTTATCTCCCAGCATCCTTTCCAGCTCCATTTTCCTCTTTTGCACATTTTTTTCGAGACTATCATATCGATCTGCCAATTTCTGCAATGCTTCTACACTATCAATTCCATATTCATTAAAGATATTTTTAATCTCCAGATCCAGTGTTTCCAGTGTTTCTTTTACCTGATCCACATCAATACCCATTGGCATCAATTGCATCTCCATCACACCCGGAATATTGATATTTACAGCCTCTGTAATGCAAATATCTCCTTCGCCCGAAGCTATCTCTTTTCCATCAGAAAGAGATGTAATATGCACCGGTTCTTTTCCAAGCTGTCTGACCTTCGCTGCCAGATTCATGCCTGCCAGTTTCCCTTCTTCCAGTGGTTTTTGTGCAAGCAGATTTCTCAGATTGCGGATATCTTCCGGATCAACATGTTTGTTTTTTTTCAGTTCTTTTTCTGCTTCAGAATACGCCTCTTGTGCTTTCTGCACTTTCATATACAACTCATGCAAAACAGCCTGTTCCCTCTGTCTCCGGAGACTTTCTGCCCTCTCGATATCCCGGCTGATCCCGGGCCACTTCTCAAATGCCCTCTCCTGTTCTCTGATGTTTTTTTCAAGATTCGTAATCTCACGGGACAGCAATGATATCTGCCCAAGAATTCCACGGATTTTTTGAAATTCTGCTCTTTCTGTCTCCACCGCCCTTTTTTCCAATCGCAGCCTTTTCATGATGCTGCTATGCTCTTCTACCGCCTTCTCTGTATCCTCAGCCTCTCGCTGTCTGCTCCTTACCTCATCCGCTTCATAATATTTCTTTACGATCAAACCGGCTCCGGCAGCCCAGGCATTTTCATAAGATGCCCTTTTTGCTCCGCCTTCCGGAGCATCAGCTTCCAAATCCCACCGCCCGATCAGCTCTTTTATCTTATCTGCTATTCTTTTTTCTAATGCCTCTAAGGAAACACCTCCTGTTTCCATTACTGCCTGTGTCAATGTAGATTTCAAGTCATCCCGCACCTCAGACCGCTTACCAAGTGCCCCCATGATACTTTCCACTGCCAGCTGTTCTCTCCTCTGCGAAGCGAAAACAATCTCACTAAACACCCCCGCTCCATATTGAAATTCGTCAGACAAGATCTCCGCAATCTTGTCCTCATTTTTGATCAGCGTTCCTTCCGGCGTTTTTAATTTACATGTTCCCTCTACCTTTTTTCCTTTTTTTTCTTCCCATTCCCTGGTCAACCGGTATTTTCCATTCGCTGTTTCAAAAGTGATCTCACCATCGATCACATCTCCTTGGGGACCATCCACCTTTTGCGGAAAATATTTTTCTTTAAAATCAGGATTTTTTCTTCCGTCAATCCTTGTATTTTGAAACAATAACTGAAAGATCAGCTCGATCATTGTGCTTTTACCCGATTCGTTTTCCCCTACAACTACGTTCAATCCATTTTCAAATTCCAGTTCTCTTTCTGAAAGTCCTGCAAATTGATCACATTCTACTTTTTTTATTTTCATTACTTCCCCTCCATTCTGCATTCCTGCAATAAATGGTATGCCATCTGTGCCTCTGCCGGATCGTCCATCAAAGCTTCCAAAAACTTTGCAGCAAAACTTGTCTGGGCAAATTCCGACCGTATTTTATCTGTCGTTATCTCCTCGCCCAATTCATTGTCCTCTTTTTCATACGTAAGGAATCTTCCCAGAACATCCTTATATATTTTTTCTTTCTCCCGGTATTCAACCTGTTTTACGAAACCACAGATCTTTAGTCTGACCACCGTATCATCTTGTAACTGTGCTGTCGCGGTTTTTACTGCATCTGCTAATGACGTATCACTGTCCGGTTTTACCTTTATGGACAGATCGCGAAAGCGTATCCTGCCACTGACAAATTTCCTCGCCATAACTTTTGCCTCTGTCCCGGCTTTGTCAATGGAGATGATAAAGCCATTTCCTTCTGTATTATTATGAAGATCTGTCTGCTCATGTGTTCCTGCATTAAATATCTTGTATCCGGCTGTATCAGTGTCCTCTCTCAGACAGTCCGGATAAGGAATATGCGTATGACCTATCAGCCATACATCCATTGGTATGTCCAACAACTCGGACTCCGTCATCATGAAATATTCCTGATTTATATCCGGAGTGATCCCCTGGATAGCACCATGTGCAATACCAACATTAATAACACCCTCCTGTTGTATCGGTGCCTCCCTGATCCATTCCAGATTATTTTCCCTGGAATGTTTCGACTGGCAAAACGCCGGGTAAAATACAAGCTTATCCTCTCCCACTTCATATTCATATTTTTTAAATTCTTTGATCAAAGTGATATTGTGATCACATGCCGCCAAAGCACTTTCAAAATCCTTCCATACCTTTTCTTCTCCCGTATAATAGTCATGATTTCCCGGAAGCACGATCACATCTCCATTAAAGCCAGCCAGGATATCGGCGGTTTTCCTGACGTCGGCATTTTTGATCGTATTTACATTATCAAAAAGATCTCCCGTCACCACAAAGAAACTGCATCCCACTTCCTCTGCTTTTTTTATCATGTCCTCCAGTGCATCAAATCTGCTTTGAAGCAGGATATCCTTGATTTCCGGATAACGCCCGTATTTTCTGCCAAAATGATTGTCACCTGTTACAAATATTTTAATCATCTCTTCCTCCTGTCCGCCCAAAAAACGAAATCTCTAAACATCTTACAAAACATCTGTTATTATAGTACCACCTTATCGCATAACTGTCGAAATATTTTTGAAGTAAGTTTTTCTATATAGATCACTAAAAACAGCAGATCAAAATATACTCTGTTCTGCTGTTTTGTGATCTATATACAATTTATATGCTCTTTATTTTCTATTGGATCAGTATGCTGTAAAACCAAGGTCTGCCAATTCGAAGCCATGTTTCAATAGCAGGGTCTGCCAGCCGGAAAATCCCAGCCTTATAGATGATTCACAAAGACTTTTGGCAGATGAATTCAACGAACTATCGGTACTAGCTCCTAATGTCAGTGTCACATCAATAGAACTTTCATTCGTAAATGTGCTTTTATTAATATTTGCTGCACCTTCAAATCCGGCTATATCCCCAACCACAGTGATTGATTTTACGGAAACTGTTCCCGAATCGTTTCTTGTCATGACCATTATAACACCAATCTGTCCGGTTCCTTTACTTGCCATCACTTTTCCAGTCATAAGAAATTCAAGTGTATCTGCACTCTCATGATATACAATTCCCCACGTATATTGTGAACCGTCTTTTGTTGTTTCAGTTGTATTTATGATTTTTTCATAATTCGTATTTCTATCTCCATTCTTTTTGATATAATTTTTTATGTTATCAAATCCTGCTTCATAAGTTCCACTTGTCTGGGATGGTGACTGCGGATCAGAGGTTGTCTGAGGCACTTGTGTCGACTGTGGTGCTTGTGTCGGCTGTGGTGCTTGTGTCGGCTGTGGTGTTGAATTCTTGTCAGAATCTTTTTCTTTCTTCTTTGCACCTTTTACAATTACCTTACACTTAAATTTTTTCTTTCCTACGGTAGCTGTAACAGTAAATTTGCCGGCAATACCATTTCCATCCGTGGAAATTTCACATATAGAATTTTTCTTTCCATATGTATCAATATGACCATATTTCTTGGTACTGATCTTCCATTTTACTTTCTTTTGCGGATTCTTTATCCGTATTGATTTCAGATCATCATTCTTCATCGTCATACTGGTTCTGCTGAGCTTCATCTTTGCCTTGGCCGCAGCCTCCGAAGGAGAGATTGCCATAATTCCGGTCAAAAATGTAACAATCATTAAAAATGTGACACGAAATCCCGATTTGATTCTTTTTTCTTTCATAATTTTTTCCTCCTGTTTTTTATGTATTTTTATGATAGCGATAATAACATGCCGCCGGATTCCTATTTCTTATTTTTTTATTTCTTTTCATTTTTTATACTTTCCTCTCGTGTAGTAACGATTTAATCTATAGTACATATTGTAACGAATAGTTTCTTTTTATGTCAATGCCTACCAAGAACTTATGACAGTCTGATCAAGCTTTTTATTAAAGTGAAAAACAGACGTTTCGTATTTTTCACTTTAATATAGGCATTTTTCTATGTATCACCAAAAAAAGCATCTATCAAAGATAGATGCTTTACGGACAAAAAAATAATAGCGAGAGGGAGATTCGAACTCCCGACACCATGGGTATGAACCATGTGCTCTAGCCAACTGAGCTATCTCGCCACATACTAAATATCGATGAAAATCTCATCGAATGGGACCTACAGGGCTCGAACCTGTGACCCTCTGCTTGTAAGGCAGATGCTCTCCCAGCTGAGCTAAGATCCCATTTATCTGCGCCGTTCGTTTCACGCGACTTGTATAATATACCAAAATATACTCTGTATGTCAATACCTAATTTTTATTTTTTTCCGGTAATTTTTTCGTCTACTTTACTATAGAACATTTTCCTTAAATCTGCTATGATATTTTACAAGGTCATAAGACCACTTTATGAAGAAACGGAAAAGTCTGCAGATGTCAGCTTTTCCATGAAATATACATTATCGGGGGATATCATTATGAATAATCGCGCAGTCAATATCAGCAGTCTTGTCATTCTTCTGAGTCTCGTAAGCTTTATTGCCGAGACCTGTATTTATTATCTTGTAAATTACCACTGGGTCAGCGTCCTTTGTGCTATTGTTTTTTCTGCCGGACTTTCTCATTTCTGTCTGGAGTCCTCCTTAAATTATGGATACAGCTTTTTACATGCTGCGTTCATGGTGGCCATCACTTTCATCTTTGCTTCTGTCATTTATATGATCCAGCCAAACCAGTGGATCCATTATGATTTTTCTATGGTTGCTTTGGTTTTAGTAAACTGGCTGACTCCTTTTCTGTATTCAAATATCCGGGATATGCTTGACAGAGGTCCCCGCTTTGACGGATTTCATCTCTTCTTTCAGAGGATGAGTGTTCTTTTTGTCGTATTTTTCTTATTTGTTATAGCAAAGCAGTATTTTATCACACCTATTACGCCGCCATACAGAGAGCTCCCTTTTGGTGCGCACAATTTCATTCCTCTGATGGCGACAGCCTCTTATATAGAATTTGCTCATTACAGCAGTCTTTCTCTGACTCCGTTACTTTGTTACGTCGCAGAAATGATCGCTATCGGCATCCCTATCGGATTTTTTGTACGGATCTACGGAGCCAGACTTCCTTTTCTGATCCGCCTCGTAATCTACGCAGGTATCCCTGTCCTCTTAGAGATCCTCCAGGAACTGACCGGCTGTGGCTGGGGGGATATTGATGATGTTACCATGAGTCTTGCAGGTGTATTGATCGGTGTGAGCCTCTATTATCTTTTGAACGGATTATCCCAGTCTGTGTCCAACCGGGAATATATGATGGATCGGAATGCTTCTTCAAATTATTTTTCATGATGAACTGCCTGTACAAACGCCTTGATCTTTTCCGGATCCTTTCCCCGGCCAGATGACTTCTCCACACCGGAGCTGACATCCACGCCATAAGGATGTAATACATTCACAGCCATCTCTACATTTTCCGGACTCAGGCCTCCTGCCAGAAGCCACGGCTTTCCATTCTCCGGAAGGCACGGAATTCTTCCCCATTCAAAGGTTTTGCCACTTCCCGGTTCTACCGCATCAAACACATAGCCGATACATTTCGGCTCATTCTCGTATATTTCCCATTCCTGCATATTTTCCACATTAAAAGCTCGAAAAAACGGAATTTTCAAGCTTTCTACCACTTCCGGTAATACTTGTCCGTGAATCTGGATAATGTCAAATCCCGCCTCCTGAATCTCTTTGATCTGCAGTATATCCGGCGAAACCACTACCGCCACCTTCTGTATCTGTGGTGTAAGCAATTCCATAATCTTTTCCGCATATTCTACACTGATATTCCGCTTGCTTTTTGAAAAAAACAAAACCATTCCCGCATAATCCGCTCCCGCTTTCGAAACCCACTCTGCCTCCTGTGGAGTTGTCAGTCCACATATTTTAACCTTGGTCATTGCGATCTACTCCTTCCTTTATCTATATTTCCATATATAATCTTCTATACAACTCTGCTGTCCGAACTCCTTTCTATCAGCCGGATCTTAGCACATTAAATAAAGTTTACCATGACCATGTTTAATTATCAAACGATCATCACGATAAACTTTACCAAAACGTTTTTTTTCTAATTAAGACTTCCCATACCAATAACGTAAATCAACCTATAATTTGCCTTATGTCCGGTTGCATGCAATAGAATTTACTCTCTGTTCTTTAATACCTCTGCCGGCGTAATCTTTTGCAGACGACGCACCAAAAAGAAATTGATAAGTGCATAAAACAGAAGGATAGCTGCATAAAGTCCTGCGTACATTACCGGCGGAAAATGCAGATTCATCCCGCAGGCAACATTACTGACCAATAGCGGATATAAACTATCCATACTCCATTTTGAAAGTGGAATACAGATCAAAGCCCCCACTGCCACAATACAGAAATTGCTATTTAAATACAACTTTCTGATCTCTCCTATCCGATATCCAAATATCTTGATCAAAGAGATTCCAAAACCGGAACGGTCGATCATCACTTTCATCATCAGATACATTACAACGCAGAATATGAGAATTGACATTATGATCATCATGGAAACCATTGGCATCATCATACTTACAAATATATCTGAGTTTTTCTTAACCTCTGCTTTTGTCAATGTGCCATACAGCCTCCCCGCCGGAATATCCAGCTTATGATCTGCAAATACTACATTATAATAATCATCGCTCTCCCCAAATAATTCTCTCATGCTTTCAATGTCCATAAAAACGTACAGTCCTGTGGAATACTGCGTGATCCCATCTACCGTAAAAGCATAGTCCCGTTCCTCGTCCTCATCGTTTAATACGATCTGTTCTCCCCGGGACAATCCAAATTTCTGAGCTGCTGCACTAGACAGGATCACACGGCTTTTGCTCTTTTTTACATCAGCGTCAAAAAACGAATTATCTTTCTCTATTCCCAAAATAGTCACATCAAGATTATAGCCAAATCTTTCCCTTTTTAAGGTCTTGGCAAATGCCTGTTCTCCACCGGCAGGTACATTCTGTGACGGATATTTATATGTATACATATATTCAAATCTGGTATCTGCCCGATTCTCTTTCCCTATATTGCCGCACATCACATAACAATCCAGACTCAACATGCAGATCAACAGAGAAACAAACAGTCCAAAGATTACTGTCAGGCTGGTACGGATCTCTCTCAGAAACTGACGGATACAAAATCTCGGCACAAATGCCATTTTTCCAAGATCTACATGACCAAACCTTCCCTGCTTCTGCTCCCTGCGCATGAGCTTCAATGCCGGCTGTGCAAGTTTCCTGCGAATAACCAGCCAATTTACGATCACTGCTGCAAGCACCGGCATAACAAGACCATAGATCAGCAGATAAACCGGGTAAACATCCGGCACCCCCGGAAATGAATAATATTTATAGGTATCTGCCATCTGCTGCCTTGTGCCAATTGGCGAGAATCCCAATATCATTCCCACTACTCCTGCAATAAATGTTACGCAGACCGGCAATGTAAGATAATGAAGGATTAGATCCTTTCCTGTCACTCCCATGGCATAAAGAGCACCGATCACTCCACTTTCTGCTTCAATTGTATGGACTACAAACACAGATATTACATAAGTAAACAAAATCATAATGATCACTCCCGCGACAAGTCCCGCCAGCTTATTGATCACCTGATCATCCGTAGTTGCACCAATCCTCATATTTTCATCTGCCGGAACAAATTCTGTCATGTTGCTCAATGAAATATCAAAATATTTGTCCACCAGCTTATCGGTTCCCCTTTTCAGCTTTCCAACACCTTTTGACAGCTTTCCGGCTCCTTTTGCCGCTTCTCCCACACCATCTGTATATTTTACTACCCCATCCTTATAGCTTTTCAGCATATCCAGCTGATCAGCCAGAGAGCCAATAGACAATCTGATGACCGCATTTTGTGCACTCCCCCTTAACTGTTTCAGTTTTTCCCTAAAATTATCCTCTGTAAGTTCTCCTTTTAAACCATAATCCTTGAGGGCCTTTGATGCCTGTTCCAGGTAAGCATCGAATATCTGCCCCGTTCCTGACTGCAGCTTCTTATTATTGGAAGCAAGCTCATCCAGACCCTGGGCAAGCTCCTCTGAGCCATCTGCCAGCTTATGGACTCCCTTTTTCACCTTATCCCTCTGTCCTCCTGTCTGCTGCCAATATTTTTTAAACCATTTGTCAGTAATATCTCCGGCATCAATTGTCAGATCCTTTAACCATTCTTTAACCCTTTTATCTGTCATATCCCCCTTGAGTCTGTACGAATAATTGTACACCTCTGTCTGAGCACTCTTTCCCTGCTCCTGCATCCGCTGATATTTTGCAGCAGTCACAAAAGCAAGTCCAAACTGTTTACTGCCGACCGTGCTATCTGACAGATTATGATACGGTGCATTATAATCCGGCACACATCCAATACCGGTTACTTTGAAACTTTCATCACCAATCGTAACTGTACTGCCTACCTTGATCTGATGTTCTTCACAATATCTCTGCTCCAGCATTACTTCATTATCCTTTTTTGCCAAACGTCCCTCCCGCACGACAGCGAGATTGATCTGGCGGCGATTTTGAAATAACCGCAGCACACTCTTATCCTTCATTTCATAATCAAGATAAAAATTTTCCTCCAAGATTAAACCTTTATCTGATATTTCTTTTTTTTCCGATGCTGTCAATGGCACAAATACAGAAAACTGTCCATCCTCTACCTTGTGCTTCCGATCAGATTCTGCTCCTCCCTGCATAATGTTTTCTGCTGCTCCTACCAGGGAGATCACCAGATACATGCTCATAATGATCAACAATGCAAGTGCCAGATAACGGAATTTATTAGCCCGAAGATCTCTCAGGATTCTTTTTCTCAATACTTTCTGCATTATAAATCCTCCAATTCTGCTGCCGGCACTCTTGTTTCATTGTAGTATTCCCTGCTGATCTGTCCATCCTTTATCCGGATCACTTTATGCACCATATCCTTGATAGAATTATTGTGGGTAACGATAAGCATAGTAGTTCCATATTTTTCATTGATCTTTTCCAACAGGACCAATATATCCCGTGAAGTCTTAGAATCCAAGGCTCCGGTCGGTTCATCACACAATAGAAGCTTAGGATTTTTGATAAGTGCTCTTGCAATGGCACAACGCTGCTGCTGTCCACCCGAAAGCTGCGACGGAAATTTATTTTGATGTGCCGTAAGACCAAGCGTTTCCAACAATTCCTCCATGTCCAACGGATTTTCAGTCAGGTATTCACATACTTGGATATTTTCCCGCACAGTAAGATTTGGCACCAGATTATAAAACTGAAAAATATATCCCAGATTGTCCCTCCTGTATTCTGAAAGTGACGTCTGACTTAATCCTGCGATTTCCTTTCCGTCCACTATCACAGAGCCTGAATCAATGGTATCCAGGCCACCAATGCAATTTAACAGTGTCGATTTTCCGGAGCCACTGGTTCCCTGTATTGCACACATATCCCCCTGTTCCACTCCTGTGGTGATTCCCCGTAAAACCTGTACATATCCTTCCCCGGCTCCATAACTCTTTTTCAGATCTTTCACTTCCAGATACATGATCGTCCTCCTTATTGATATTATTTATCATTAGCATAACACTGTTATGTTAATGCTGTTTTTTTAGGAACCGATGATACGGTTCCTTTCTTAATATAAATAGAAAACTACTTGTAACATAGCAGCAATTTTCAGAAAGCAAAACACCGTTTTGCCTTTTTCTCTTAATCTGTCAAAAACTGCTTTTCTCTCCTATAGCTGTATGTCTGCCTATTCCCACCCGGCAGGCATAATTCCAAACATGCCATACCAGCCACAGACCATATACTTCACGGCATGTTCCATATATCGGACAGCTTCTTCCTCTGTATCAATGTGTGTGACCGCATAAATAAATACATCGATCTGGGCATGTGCGATCCAATGGATCACATTATGCTCAATCTGCTCCCCTCCTAACTGCTTCTGCATCGCCTCTGCCAACAGCTTGTAATGCTCCTCGCAGATACGGACAATCTCATCTACAGCCCCTTCCACAGAACTTCCCTGCGACTTCTCCAACAAAAGTCTGAATTCGTCTCTGTACCGATACAATTCATGTACTATCTCCAATGTCGCCTGAAAATCTGCATCATCATCTTCCTGTATCTCTCCATTTAGCAGCCGTCCGGACTCCATTGCCTGCTTTTCATCCTTGAAATGCTGCTCCATCACCTGATATACTCTTGTCAGAGGCTCTTTTACCAAAGAACCAAACAGATCATCCTTATCCTCAAAAAAGAAATACAGGGCTCCGGTGGTCACACCGGCATTTTTACAGATCGTCCGTAAAGACGCTTTCATAAAGCCTTTTTCGAGAAATTCCTCCATCGCACTTTTCTGAAGCTTTTTTCCTGTCTCCTTTTCATCCTTCATATCTGCCTCTTTTCTCCATTCCCCTTTTAACATAACAACGTTATGTTATCATTATCCTTTTTCTTTGTCAATATCAAAATAACAGAATCTTCCCATTTCACATACAAAACACTGTAAAATTCAACGTAAACTTATACAGCGACATTCCTTTCATTGCACAAAACAAGTATATATTTTACATAAAATGGAAATAATCCCAGATATATCATACAAATATAAATTACTCAAACTTCGCACACCAGAAAATAAATTGTGCCCAGACTGTTTCTGATGTGGCACGGTTTTCAATATGATTTTTGGCTTTTAAAGAAGAATCCCCCCCTGAGGCGAGTACGGGAAGACACGTTCATCGAACATCGAAACAGCAAAGCAATCAGACTTCCCGCAAGCCGTTAGTGACAAGGCAATTTCCAGACACAGCTCCGGGTATTCAGACCCTTAAAAACCAAAAATCATATTCAATACCCCAGAACATCAGAAACAGTCTGGGTATATCATATAGTTCTTGTTGTGCGAAGTTTGAGTTAATATTTCCAATTTTCTGACTGAATCTGCAGCTGTACCATATGTTTGTAAATACCATCTGCATCTTTTAATTCTTTCGGGGTACCGCTCTCCGCCACGATACCGTCTTTCAGTACGATGATCTTATCGACACCGTCCACGGTTCTCATGCGGTGTGCTATGATCATGACCGTTTTATTTTCGATCAGCTTGGAGATTGCCTCCTGTATCAGTGATTCATTGTCTACATCCAGAGATGCCGTTGCCTCATCCATCAAAATGATCGGTGCATCCTTTAAAAATGCCCGGGCGATAGAGATCCGCTGACGCTCTCCTCCCGACAGCTCCGATCCGTTTTCTCCGATCATACAATCCCACTTCCGGGGCAGTCTTTCAATAAACTCATCACAGTGTGCCAGTCTTGCAGCTGCCATAACCTCTTCATCTGTGGCATCTTTTTTTCCGATCCTGATATTTTCCATAATTGTATTATTAAATAATGTTACATCCTGAAAAACGATCGCATAAAGAGATAGCAGCGTTTCCGGATCGATTTCCGAAACATCCATGCCACCCACCGTAATTTTTCCGCGGTCTGCATCCCAGAATCTGGCAGCCAGTCTTGACACGGTAGTTTTGCCTCCTCCGGAAGAACCGATCAATGCCGTAACTTCTCCCTGACGGGCAGTAAAGCTTACATCGCAAAGCACCTGCTCTCCATCTTCATAGGAAAACCCGACATGGTCAAAACAAATGTCATAGCCATTATGTTTCATATCCTCCCTGCCGCTTTGTTCCGGATGACTCAGTATCTCATCCATTCGTTTACACTGTACATCCGTGGCGATCACCGCAGACAGGTTTTGAAGTGCTACCTGAAACGGATCATACATTCTGGATACCACCAGCAGATACATAAAAAATGTCAGGGCACTGATCTGTCCTCTGGAGAATAAAATTCCTCCTGTCAACGCTACCACACCGATTCCAAGCTTCAGAACCATCTGTGCAGAGCATACAAAGACAGCATTAATAAATTCTGAAGAAACCGAATGACTTTCTACTGCTTTTATTTTCCGGTTCAATCCGGCCATATATGTATCGGTAGCATTATAAGATTTCAGATCTCTCAGAGTCTCCAGTCCCTCCTGAATCCCATCCATGCAGTCAACTTTATACTTTGTTGCTTTCTCATTCAGCTTCTTTGTAATAGGTCGTGACGCAAATACAATAAAGAAAGCTACAGGCATCACCCACACGGCAGCCAGTGTCATCCGCAGATCAAAGCAGAACAGACTGAGTACCACGATCGTTGTGGAGATCATCGCACCGATCAATTCCGGTATAAAATGCGAGCTCGCCGTTTCCAGCCATGCACAATCACCCATAATAGTATTTGTCAGATCCGCCAGATCCTTTTTTCCAAAGAACGATAACGGCAGTCTGCGAAGCTTCTCGGCAAGAGTCCGTCGCCGCACACCGCTTTCTACATATGTAGACATAAATGTCGCATTATACTGAAAATATGCTGTAATTATAATAAGAAGAAGTGCTGCCAACGTGCCCCCGATATACATCGGAAGTCTGTCACTGCCAATGGCTCCCTCCAGAATATCCGATGCCAGCAGATAAAGTATCCCCACCGGAAACATCAAAACGATATCCGACATCGTCACTGCTATGATCGCCTTGATCATATCCTTTGCTCCCTGATCAGAAAGAGCATATTTATGTTTTATTTTTTCTAACAAACTCATAATGCAGCACCTACCTTCCAGTTTACTGACTTATTGTATTCCTTCCACATATGTGCATATACTCCGTCATGTGCAGTCAACTCCTGATGACTTCCACTCTCGGCTACAATGCCGTCCTTCAGCACATAGATCCTATCGGCATTTGTCACGGTTGACAGCCTGTGAGCGATCATGATCACGGTCTTTTCTCTGGAAAGCTTTTCAAATGCAGCCTGTACCCGCTGTTCATTGTCCGGATCCGCAAATGCCGTAGCCTCATCAAGTATCAATACCGGTGCATTTTTCAAAAAGGCTCTGGCAATGGAAAGCCGCTGTGCCTCGCCGCCTGATACATAGACCCCCTTCGTTCCGATCATGGTATTTACACCATCCGGCAGCTTTTCGATTATATCCATGCACTGTGCAGCCTCCAATGCTTTCATTACCTCTGCATCCGTGGCACCGGGTCTGCCTATTCTTATATTATCAAGAATGGACATTTTCAAAAGCCGGCTGTCCTGAAATACATACGATATCTGATTCATAAGCTCATCCGAAGTAATATCCCTGACATCCACACCACCGATTTTTACGCTGCCCTTATCCACATCCCAGAATCTGGCGATCAGAGAAGCCAGCGTCGTCTTTCCACCACCGGACGGTCCCACAAACGCCACATGTTCTCCGGCATTGATGCGAAGTGTAATCCCGTCAACTGCATTTTTCTCTGCTCCTTCATAGGCAAAGCTTACATTTTCCAGAGAAAGGGCACTGTTTTTCGGCAGCTTTCCCTGCTGCGGCTCCGGAAGAGGCTGTCTGTCCATCAGACCTTTCATGCGCATCAGGGCATCCTTTACCTGCAGCTGTGCTTCTCCCGCATAGGCAAGCTTCATCAGCGTTGTTGTCAGTATCGGTGTAATGATAATATAGAAAAACAGATTTAGGCCAAGACTTCCTGAAATTCCATGTCCACCCAAAAGATATGCCGCCGCAACAATAAATGCAAATGTCGAATTTACGGCTGTTGTAAATGCGATCATCGGCTTCATCATCTTCTTTGTATAATCCAGCGTCCATTTTTCATACTTATCAATGGAATCTTTAAAGCGTTTGAAGGAAAAAATGGTCTGTCCAAATGTCTTAACAACCGGAATACCTCTGACATACTCTACAGCCTCAGCCGACATTGTTTCCAGAGAATTCTGGTACTCCTTCATGCTGTTTTCCATTTCTTTCCCCATCATGCTGCCCATAAAAAGGAAGCCAAGCACTGCCGGAATCAGACAGATCAGCCCCAGCCGCCAATCAAATACCAGCAAAAGAGCTATAAGCCCCACCGGTGTTGCCACAGATACCGCCTTATCCGGCAGATTATGAGCAAGGTATGTCTCCGTAGCCGCACTGGATTCCACCACGATCTTACGGATTTTTCCACTCCCCTCGCTCTCTATAAATCCTAACGGAAGCTTCATGATATGTTCCATCATGATCTTTCGCATAGATGCCTGTACCCGAAAGGCTGCAATATGCGAACACATTAGTGCCGCAATATACAAAAGCATACCAGCCAGTGCAAAACCGACTGCATACCAGCCATATGCCGCAATTCCCTCTGCCTTTGCAAAATCGAGTTTTACACGGATCACCTCTTTCATGATCCGCCAGATATAATAAAAAGGCACAAGTGCTATGAAAGCACTGACTGCTGCCAGGATCACCGACAGAATACTCAAATACTTAAAGCTGCCGGCAAATACAAAGAGCTGTTTTAACAAACTCTCTTCTTTTTGCTTTTTCTCTTCCATTCTTCTTTCCTCCAAGATATTTTGTTCAACACCTTGTTAGTCTTTACTAACTAAAGTTTCAATAACATAATAGCATATCTACTGTTTTTCGCAACGTGGGTATTGAGAATGTTTCTCAATTCCCGGAGACTTTCCACTACATATAAGTATTTTCCGATACACAAAAAGAACCGAGGGACTTTCATCATCTGAAAATCCCTCGGTTTTAGTATATGAAAAATGTCCGTAACGTAGGCGTATGCCATAAATTATGACAATACCTTCTTGATTGCAGCTAAAAGCTCATCATATGTCTCGTATGCCGGCAGTTCCGGATGATCTGCCTTGATCTGGTCAGTACTCTTAAATAAGAAGCCTGCCTTACTTGCCTCGATCATCCCCAGATCGTTATGGCTGTCACCACTTGCAATAGTGTCATATCCGATAGACTGCAGTGCCTTCACCGTGGTATATTTCGACTTCTCACAGCGCATCTTAAATCCCGTGATCTCTCCATCCGGTGCAACCTCCAGAGAATTGCAGAAAATCGTCGGCCAGCCTAGCTTCTTCATCAGCGGACTTGCAAACTGGGTAAATGTATCACTGATAATGATCACCTGCGTAATGGAACGAAGCTCATCCAAAAATTCCTTTGCCCCCGGTATCGGATCAATCCCGGCTATCGTTTCCTGAATCTCCTTCAGGCCCAGCCCATGCTCTTTGAGAACACCGAGACGCCATGTCATTAATTTATCATAGTCCGGCTCATCTCTCGTAGTTCTTTTCAGCTCCGGAATACCGCTTGCCTCTGCAAAAGCGATCCAAATCTCCGGTACAAGTACTCCTTCCAGGTCTAAACATACAATATCCATTTTATCCTCATTTCTGCACACGTTTCTTATGATCAACAGAACGGAGCCTGTGTGCCCGGCGTTTTCCCCTCTGTCCCGCTTGTAAAGCTGTCTGCAGTATTTTGCACGCCATACAAATACTATCCTGTGATTTCCTTTGTAGTATAGCACAATCCATCCGTCAAGTCATCCCCTTCCTATAGATAAAAAAAGGGCAATACAAGCATTTTTCCTCTCCTTTTTCCTCTATATTTGTTTATATATCTTTATATTTCTCCAATAATCCTTGTATCTGCAGTCCTATACTCTCCGGGAAGGTTCCGGCTGCTTCTTTGGGAATACGCAGCCAAAAATCTATATTCTTATATTTGTTTCTTCCCCTTGTATTCTTTCTGTCCTGTTTTACGGACACTTCTATTTTTACCTGCACCCGTCTCTGCTCTAATAATGGTATCACGATATGATAAAGCCTGTCGTCCCGCAGCGAAAGATACCCTGCCTCTCTACCTGATCTTGTCTGCAGATACAGCCGGTGCTGTCTGACCCCCTCCGGGTAAAGTGTCATCCCGGCACGAAGTCCGGCCGCATACTCCCCGGTCTCAAGCATCGCCGGAATATAATAGATATCCGCTGTATTCTTTGTCTCCACCGGTGTCAGCAATTTCTCAAGGACTCCGCCTGCATCAATAAACTGTTGTGCCAGCAGATACGCAAGCTCCGCCTGAAACCGCAAACGAACCGTCTGCTGCTTCTCCTCTCCACGCTCCCGGTCGATCTCACTTAACAGACGCTCACTACATTCAAAGATACTTTTCATAAATAAAGAGAAATCTTCTTCTAAATTCCACAGATATTTTCCCTCTGCAATCTCCACGGCTCCTATCGTATTTCCATCCATATCCTCTATCTTATGAAAAATCTTTCGCTTTCTATATGCATTCGGATTTTGCGGAGCATCCCACTTTCCGGCCGCCTCTCTCCCTCCATAACCATATTTCCTATGCCAGCCAGCCTGGGAAGTTGTATGACTGCTTCCGGTCTCTCTATATGATTCTCTTTTCTCTGTATTTTTTTCTTTTGCTGCATGGCAAAGCACCTCATATGCCTCATTGATCTCCTGTGCAGAATAGGGATATTCCTGCCGTTTAAATGCATCCGAATCCGGATGAACCCGGTGCATGAGCTGACGATATTTCTTTTTCAATTCCTTAGTGTCCGCATTTGCGGACACATCTAAGATTTCATATGCCTGTATAAGCGTCATTGTATTATCTGCCCCGCCCTTTTTCTAGGATAAGCTCCTTATTTCCATAACATTCCAGCACCTTCTGTACCAATGCCTCTTCATCTGCACGCTCTGCCACCTGTACCGGTATTTCATACCGCTTTGCTTCCTGAGCCGTCTGCTCTCCAATGCAAACCGCCCTCATTTGTCTGCATGTTTCCCGGTCAAGATTTATCACGGTTCCCCTTACAGTTGATGCACTTGTAAATACAAAAACTGTCCTCTTGTCCACGGCAAGCCCCTTTAACATATCTGCATCGCGTCCTGTACTTTCTCCGGTGCGTTCCACCACTTCCGTGCGATAGATCGCTATATCATCGACATCATGGTGTACATCCTTTTGAAGTCTCGCCAGCAGATCAAGAGACCCTGCCTCTGCTCTGGCGATAAGTATCCTGTCATGTCTGTCTGCCCGTTGTGCCAATGCATCCCCCAGGGCTGCCGCAGAATACTCCTCCGGCATCAGATCTGCATAAATGCCATGCAGTTCCAGTCTCCTGCCTGTCCCCGATCCGATCACCGCAATCTTTACAGATGACAATCTCCTTATATCAAATTTTGATTCTGCACATTGTTCAAAAAAAACATCCACCCCGGATGGACTGGTAAAAACAAGCCATTGATAGCTTTCTATCTGTTTCAGTGCCTGAGTAAGGCTTTTGTCTGCCATCTCTGCGTTAGAAATCGGACATATCCTGATCGCAGGCATTTTAATCACCTCTGCCCCCAGACTGCAAAACTGCTCAGACATTCTCTGCATTCTCTGACAGGGCCGTGTCAGAACGACTCTTGTTCCTGCCAGCGGAAGTTTCTCATACCATCGAAATTTGTCTGCCAATGCACATACCTTTCCTATCACCAGAATAGCCGGTGTCGGCAACGGCTCCTCCTGCATCTTCTGTGGCAGCTGCGACACGGTCGATATCAGACTACGCTGCCCTGCTGTCGTCCCCTGAGACAACAGTGCAGCAGGCATCTCCGGATCCATGCCTGCATCCGTCAAGCCATCACAGATTTCAGGCGTGGATGCCACTCCCATCAAAAAAACGAGAGTTCCATCCATCCGGCACAATGCCGTATAATCCAGTTTCAATTTTTGTCCCTGCCGTTTGTGTCCGGTAATGATATGAAGAGAGGAACAATAATCTCTGTGTGTCACCGGAATGCCATTATATGCCGGTACCGCAAGTGCTGATGTAATACCCGGAACTACCTCATAATCAATTTCTGAACGGATCAGCTCCTCAATCTCTTCGCCTCCTCTGCCAAACAAAAAAGGATCTCCTCCCTTTAACCTGACCACTTTTTTGCCCTGTCCGGCATAACGTACAAGACATTTATTTATTTCATCCTGAGGAAGGGCATGATGGGAAGATCTCTTCCCCACATAAACCTTTTCTGATTTCTCCGGAAGTCCGGCTATAACAGCCTGCCCCACCAGTGCATCATAGATGATCACATCTGCTGTCTCGATGATCTTTTCTGCCTTTTTTGTCAATAACTGTGCATCCCCCGGACCGGCTCCCACAAGCCAGACTTTTCCTTTTTTCATCACCTTTCCTCCTCAAACCGTTCCATCAGTTCCTCTGCCAAAGCATCTGCTGTCTTCTCCGGCTCCACTGCCATTCCTTCTTTTATGCCTGTCACAAATCCTCTTTCTCCATTCCCCCTGCTGTACATTCCACGCAGAATGATCTTTTCTCCCTGTATCACGGCATGTGCCGCTACCGGTGAGGAACATTCTCCTCCTACGGCACGTATAAACTCCCGTTCACATTTTACAATGATTTCTGATTCTTTATTCACATATCCGGCAAATATTCCACATTCCAGATCCTTTCTCGCCTGCAGTGCCAGGATCCCCTGTCCGGCACAGGGGATCATCTCCTCTGTGGTAAAATAACGTGAGATACGTTCTGAAAGCCCCAGCCTCTTTAATCCGGCTGCCGC
This sequence comes from Lachnospiraceae bacterium, assembly GCA_022774505.1. GTDB lineage: Bacteria > Bacillota > Clostridia > Lachnospirales > Lachnospiraceae > Jutongia. Next base: position 29,772 of record JALFLW010000025.1, on the reverse strand, counting down.
AAGGATCAATGCGCTGTATTCCCCGCTGTCAAGCTTTTTTAATCTGGTCAGGACATTTCCCCTGACACTTTGAAATCGCATCCCCAGATAAAGTCTCTGTGCCTGAAGCACCCTCCTTCTGCTGGAGCAGCCGATAGGACGTGCCTGATCCAATTTTCTGATCCCTTTCGGCAGAACAAGGACATCCCTGGGATCCTCCCTTTGGGAATATCCTATCAAAGGCAGCTCCGGATTTTCCTCGACCGGCACATCCTTCAGGCTGTGCACAGAGATATCACTTCTTCCATCCAGAAGTGCCGCATCCAATTCCTTCACAAACAAGCCCTTGCCTCCCACCTGATCCAATGTTTTGTCTAGGATCTTGTCCCCTGTTGTCTTCATTGTCACAATAGGAGCTTCTATTCCCTGTTCCAGCAGATATTTCTGCACCAGCTCTGATTGTACTACCGCCAGTCTGCTTTCTCTGCTCCCAATCCGTATTGTATTCATCATGATCTCCATTTCTGTTTGATACAGCGTGTGGTCCGCCTCTTATTCATCCTCTGTATATAACTCTGTCATAGCATCTACACAGTCCCGAAAAGCGGACACATCTACAGAGTCTCTTACAGAAAACATTATTTTATTTACCACTTTTTGTACCGCTTCCCGGACAATATCTTCCACTTCCTCCTGCTGCCCCGGAATCTTTTTTTGCAAGCGTCCGTCTATCCTTGCCAGCACATCCTCCGATGCCTTTTCGCTGACCTGCAAAAGCATCGGCACCACATCCTTAGCATCATACCAGCTCTGAAATTCTTGAACTTTCTCTTCCAGAAGCTTCTCTGCCTCTGCCAGTGACTGCTTTGTTTCCTCCGGCAGTCCGACACCAAAGTCATCAATATCATAAAGCCGTATTCCCTGACAGTCTCCAATCTCTTCCTGAATATCCCGCGGAACTGCCAAGTCCACAAAAACGGTCTCTGCCGGGAGCTTTTCCAATGGCAGTTTTTCCAGGGTGATCGTCATATTAGGACTTGCTGTTGCCGAAAAAATATATCTGCATTCTGTCATTTTTTCATAACGTCCGGAATATTCAATCCTCTTTGCAGACGGCGGCACATCCACAATACCTCTGCGGTACTGGCGTATGGTCACTGTCACATCTGCCCCCCTATCCAACAAAAGCTGTGCTGTCATCCTTCCCATAACCCCATTGCCGATCACCAGACACTTCTCTCCACAAAAGTTTTCCCCCTCCTGTTCAAGCCCCGTGATGGCTGCCAGAGGTGCAGAACGATTTGCAGACGGAAGCTTTATCCTTGTCTTGACTTCCTTTCCTGCTGTCACTGCCATGCGAAACAATGTTTCCAGGATCTTGTCCGTCCCAAAAAACTGTCTCGAAAAATCAGCTGCATCCTTCATCTGTGTAAGGATCTGATCCTCTCCCAATATCTGGGATTTCAAGCCACCTGCCAGAAAAAAAATATCCCTTACAGCCTCCATTCCGCGACGCTCATGAATATAACTGCCATACTCCTCCGCGGACAAACCCTTCAATCCGCAAAACAGTTCTTTCTCATCTGCTTTCCATCCACTCTCATAAGATATTATAAGCTCTGTGCGGTTGCAGGTGGACAAAAGGATGCACCCGGATATCCCCTCTAACTGCCTGAGACGCTGTACCGTCTCCTCCTGCTCTCTCTTCGTATAACTAAACCGTCCCCTTATATCTAATCCGGCATCTGTATAATCAATGCCTATCATCACAATATCCATATTTTGTCTCTCCTGTTATGTAAATCATATGTAATATAACATTTTTTCACGTAGAAATCCAGAAAGAGAGAACGTCCCTCTGTTATACACTCTGTAAATTTCACTTCTATAATAAAAAGAATAACCAAACGCAAAATAAGACCGCCCTACCTCCCGGTATGACTGTCTTATTTTGCGTTTCGGATTCCATTTCACGCTCATTTCCAAAATCCTTAATATATTTTAATTCTTTCCACTCCTTTGAAAATGCTACCATTACAGCAGATTTTCACCCTTTTCCTTTGTACCCTCACCCCAATCGACCCCATATTATCATGCTTTTTTCGATTTTTCTACTATTTTGTCACGAAATGCACTTTTTTGGTCACGAAAAAAAGAATTTGCCTTATATACTACCCTGGTGATATGATAAAGATATTACTAACACTTCCCATACCAATGATTTCAAAAAACAAGGAGATTATTATATTTATGAATCCATGCATCTTTATCCTGGAAGATAACGAGGGCTTTGCTCATTCATTAATACAGGCCATTGAGGCATATCCGGTCAAGCTGGATTATGTTCTGACCGGTGATCTTGAGACAGCCCGCCAAAAAATTATCTCTCCTTTCCGGTACTCCGCTTTTTTTATAGATATTTCTCTTGATGACAAGACTGAAAATACGGACGGTCTTGCATTTGCTGAATATTTATCAACAAATACACAGCACAAAGATACCCCTGTCATTTTTACTACCGGTTTTCCTAATTATGTCTACGAGGCATTAAACCGTCTGCATTGTTACGCGTATCTGCTGAAACCATTTCAGCAGAATGATGTCTTTTACCAGCTGGATCAGATATTTCAGACAAATTATTTCATCCGGCTCAAAACCACCGATGGAATTTATATGAAATTAAATACCGACGATATTTATTATATCCGGGCATATGGACGCAATATGCTTTTTACTACCTGCAGCGGCGAAATATCCTCCAGACAATATACGATGAAATCCCTTCAGTCTTTACTTCCCGACTGTTTTGAACGATGTCACCGGTCATTTCTGGTAAACACAAAATATATTGAATCAGTCAATCCAAAGTTAAAGACACTGCGATTAATGAAAATCGATGAGGATGTCCCATATGGCAAAGATTTTCAACTGCATTAGATATTGATACCGCCGCACATTTTTTTGCCTTTTTGTAACAAGCTGTTCAGAAATGAGGATTATTATGTTTTTTCTACTTTATCTACTTGTAAATTTTATTCAGATTTCAGGATATGCTGCCGCTATGCTGTATCTTGCAGGCGAATTAAGCCTACAGAAAAAAAGGCTGCTTCCTACCGGCATAAGCTTTATTATTTTATATATTGCTACCATAGTCATCCAATATTACGATAATGACTGGGTAGTGGTCGGACTATTTCTGATCCTCAGTCTGTATTTTTTCTTTATACATTTTAATACATCAAAATCCATCAGCCAGAGTCTTAATATCGTGGTATGCGGTTATTTATTAGAAACCTTATGTCAGTGCTTTTTTCTCCTGCTGTATAATGTGCTTCGTATTCCATGCGATATAAACGGATATGATGATCCTGTCTCTTTATCAATAGTGGTCTTCGGGGTAGCACTGCTTATTCCCGTGCTCCGTCTGCTTCCGGCAGGCAAATGGATGAATTCTCTGGAAAACATCTCGTATTCCACTTCACTGATCCTGATCATTATCCTGCTGGTCCTTTCTTCCATCTCACTGCGGTACAGCGATGTCAGCCTGGGTCTTTTGATGCCCACTCTTGCATCTATTGCGATTTTTACCTTTCTCGGCGTCCTGATCGTTATCCAGAGCTGGTCTGATCTGCGCCGCAAACAAGCTATCAGGGACTATGAAACGTATATGCCGATCCTGAATGACATGATCCAAAATATTCAGAAACAGCATCATTTATACAACAATCAGATTGCTTCCCTGATACATCTGGCAGACTCTTATGACGATTATGATTCTCTGTGCCATGCATTAAAAAGCTATTCTAATTTTGACGAAAATATTGTCGATAATGAATCGTATTCATTTCTGCATATTGAAAATAAGCTTTTGGCCAGTCTTTTATACTGCAAATTCCATGAAGCAAAGTCCTCCGGAAAACAGCTGGTGGTCCATGTCAACAGCTACAGCTACAAAAGTCCCTGTTCTGACACGGAAATTGTCGACATCACCGGTATCCTTATTGATAATGCTCTGGAAGCGTCAGGAGAAACGGATATTATCTATGTCACTCTCGGAAAACGTACTGCCGAAAACAGTATCTTCTATATCAATGTAGAAAACCCCGGTCCACTTGCAACCGGAAAGTTTGTACATGATATCTTTTCTCCGTGCTACACTACCAAAAAAGATTATACCGGACATGGATTCGGCCTGTCTCTTTTGAAATCTTTTGTCGATAAATATCATGGCTCTATTACCGTAGGCAACAGCCACCCAAATAATAATGACATTACTGAGCCAAAACAATATATATATTTTGAAGTAGAAATTTAAAAAGGAGGGATCATTCAATGAATCAATCAGAAACACTTTTTAAAGAAGCTGTCAGATACATCCCGGGAGGCGTAAATTCACCGGTCCGTGCCTTCGGATCCATCGGTACTACTCCCCGTTTTATTACAAAAGCTGATAAAGCGTATATGTGGGATGAAGACGGACAAAGATATATTGATTACATTGGTTCCTGGGGACCTATGATCCTGGGACACAATCATCCCGACGTCAGACAGGCAGTGATCGATGCCTGCGACAAAGGATTAAGCTTTGGTGCCGCTACCAAAGCGGAAGTTGTTATGGCAAAGCTGATCTGTGACATCGTACCTTCTATAGACATGGTCAGAATGGTAAATTCCGGTACGGAAGCCGTGATGAGTGCTATCCGTGCAGCCAGAGGATATACCAAAAGAGACAAGATCATAAAATTCACAGGCTGCTATCATGGTCATTCCGATGGACTTTTAGTAAAAGCCGGTTCCGGTGTAATGACCGCCGGTGTACCGGACAGCTCCGGTGTCCCTTCCTCTGTCACAAGCGACACCCTGACAGCAGAATACAATAATCCGGAGAGTGTCCGCCTTTTATTTGATAAATTTGGAGAAGAGATTGCTGCCGTGATCGTAGAGCCTGTAGCTGCTAATATGGGAGTGGTTCTTCCACAGGAAAATTTTTTGCAGGAACTCAGGGATATCTGTGACCGGTATGGCAGTATATTGATCTTTGATGAGGTGATCACCGGATTCCGTCTTTCCCTGCAGGGAGCCCAGGGATACTTTGGTATCACTCCAGACCTGACAACCTTTGGCAAGATTATCGGAGCCGGTATGCCCGTAGGAGCCTACGGTGGCCGCCGGGATATCATGGAACTGATATCCCCTGTAGGAAATGTCTACCAGGCCGGAACACTCAGCGGCAACCCGGTTGCAATGGCGGCCGGTATCACACAACTTACCCTTTTAAAGGAACATCCTGAATTTTATACCGAGTTGAACAAAAAGTCTGATGATTTCTTCAATAGCATTATAAAAATCCTTCGTCAGAAAAATCTGCCGTGGCAGGTAAATCATATCGGTTCTATCGGCAGTCTGTTCTTTACCGAAAAACCGGTTACTGATTATAGCTCTGCAAAATCCTCCGATGTAAAGGCCTATGCCCGTTACTGCAATAAAATGATTTCCCGCGGGATCTATATTGCACCGGCTCAGTTTGAAGCTATGTTCCTCTCCCTCGCCCATACAAGTCAGGATATCGCACAGACGCTGGATGCCGTCAGTGAGAGCTTATAATCCGCTTTCAGCGGCTTCAATGGAACATTCCATAAATTCAAAGAAAAATGTCGTCCCCTCTCCCGGTCTGCTCTCCACCGAGATATCTCCACCATGGCGCAGGGCGATCTGTTTGGCAATCATCAGTCCAAGCCCTGTTCCATTCTGATTTTGTCTGAGCTTTGATGTATAGAATTTTTCAAAGATATATGGAAGCTGTTCTTCGGAAATACCGATTCCATGATCCGTGATCCCGACGAGCAGCTTTATATTTTCATCCGCCTGTTTCTGCCTTTTTAATGATATTTCTATTGTTCCGTTTTCATAGGAAAATTTCACCGCATTATCCACAATGATCAAAAACATCTGCCGTAACCTGTCATAATCTCCCATGATCAGACAAGGCTGCTCCTGAGGCTGGGAAATTGTCACCGATATTCCTTTAGCCTGTCCCAAAACACGTCCATGTCTTACGACATCCTCAAAGATCTGTATGAGACTGACCGGCTCTTTTTCAATCTGAAAATCAGGATTCTGCATCTTTGACAAAATAAACAGATCTCCCACCAAACGCTCCATCCCCTGACATTCCTGTACCATCCGTTGATAATACTCCTGTTCCTGCTCTGTGCCTGTCACTACACCATCTGCCAATGCCTCCGAATACCCTCTTAAGACCGTGATCGGTGTCCTGAGTTCATGCGACACATTGGCAAAAAAGTCCTGTCGCACACGGTCCAGATTCTCCCGTTCCTGATTGATCTGCCGAAGACGCCCCGCCAATATGTCTAATGCATTTTCCAGCTGCCCCAGCTGTGTATTTCTGTTTATGATCTTCTTTTCACTGTAATCGCCGTCTACCAGACGCATAATGTCTTTTTTAATCTTTCCCAATGGTCGTGATAAATACCTGGAAGCCCCTATTGCTATAATATAGGAAATGATCAGCGCCACTGCCGCACTAAGCGTCAGCAGATATTTTCCCTGTCTCACTCCCATCTGCTGCCGGTCCAGCATACTGACCATCATAACGGCTCCCGCAGCCTCACCATTCTTTTCTTTCATATAGATCGGTGTAGCCACTCTCAGAATGACCATGCCATAGACCTTATCAAAATTGGAATTATGCGAGATCTCCCCGGCAAATGCCTGATCTAACACCTGATACATCTCTTTTGTCAGACTATCCGTATCCGCATTTGTAAATTCAGCAGGCAAAGGTGTCTCGCTGTCCTCGTTCCTCACGATCCATACATCCACCTCATCCGCCCTCTGCAATTCATCAATATCCAAAGAATATTTAGAAAAACGGTCTTTCTTTCCGCGGCTGGCAAGTTTTCCCACCCGCTTCGCAATAACTGTACTCTGCTTACTCAATGTTTCTGTATAAGACTGCATATAATTATTTTCATATAATTTTAAAAAGATAGTTCCTATCAACAGCACTGTTACTGCCAAAACAATGATAAATGACAAATATATGCGTATGATAATGTCATTCCTTCGAAACATTCTCAGTAAACGCTTCATTTTTTCTCTCCTGTCAATCCGCATCATTCACTTCAAACTTATATCCTACTCCCCAGATGGTTTTTATCCCCCAGTCAGGATGTTCCACAGAGTCGAGCTTAGAACGCAGTCTTTTAATATGCGAATCCACGGTTCTGCTGTCCCCGTAATAATCATACCCCCACAGGCTGTCCAAAAGATTATCCCTTGTAAATACTTTATTCGGATGTCCTGCCAAAGTCCACATTGTCTCAATCTCTTTCTTGGTCAGCGGGATGCGCTTGCCATCCACTTTAAAAGTATATTCCTCCAGATTAATATATAAATTTTTCAGCCGTATGATCCCATCCTGCTCCTTCTCCTGCTTCGGTGGCGTGATCCTTCTGAGTACCGCCCTGAGTCTTGCCATCACCTCACCCGGACTGAATGGCTTTACGATATAATCATCCGCTCCAATGTCCAGTCCCATGATCTTGTCATAATCCTCTCCTCTTGCTGTGATCAGGATAATTGGCACACTCGACTCCCTGCGGATAGACCTGCAGACCTCATAGCCATCCTTGAGAGGCATCATTACATCCAATAAAATAGCTGCCGGATGATATTCTTCAAAAACACGCTCCGCCTCCAGTCCATCCTTTGCAATAACCGGGGTATAGCCCTCCTTCTGCACATACGCAGATAAAATATCTGTAATATCCTTATTGTCATCAGCGATTAATATGTACTGCATCGTCTTCCTCCTCTTGAATCGTCTGCTTAAACCTCCCGGCATAAGAACTTTCGGTGCTGCCGGACATATTCTGTCCGGGAAATTTTCATCATTTATACATAGTTTACCATATAAATTGGAAAAAAATATGTCATTTTTTATTAAATGATGCCATGTTTTTGCCATGTATCCCCTTTATGCTGATAGTGTAAAATAAATATATGTGTAGAACAAATCATTCTACCCAGACAGAAAGGCATGGTTATATTATGCAAAGAGCAAACAAATTCCAGGTTTTGGCTTTACTGCTGTTAGTGTCTCTATTGACGAATACTACCTCTGTTTCAGCTGCCAAATCTAAGCGCCGCAAGACAGAGACTTCCTCTAAGTATTCATTAAATATGATCTCTGAGGATCTGCTCCTAAACGAAAGCTCAACACTGACGATAGATGGTGTTACCGATGAGGAGGTTTCCTTTAAAAGCAATGACAGCTCTATCGTATCTATCTCCTCCGGGGATGACGAGAACAGCCGCAAATGTACCGGTGAATCCGTTGGAAAAGCCACGATCACTGTAAAAATAAAGGAAAAGGGATTTCTGTTTTTTAACAGCAGCACCACTACCCTGACCTGCAGGATCTTCGTTTCACCAAGGGCTACCAGTGTGAGATTTAACCGCAAATCTATAAAGATGCGGCAAAATGCCAAACGCAAATTACAGTATACCCTAAGACCAAGTATTACAGCAGAAATTCCATCATTCACATCATCAAACCCTGATGTGGCGACAGTAACTGCCGCCGGCAAAGTCACTGCACATACCAAGGGAACGGCTCTGATCGCCGCTACCATAAAAAACGGACGTACTTCCATCTGTAAGATCATCGTGAGGGACAAAGTAAAAGCCGAAAAAAATAATTAATCTCTTTTTTCAAAACAGGCAGCAAATAAGTTTGAACTTATCCGCTGCCTGTTTTATTGTCTTATTTATACTGTGTTTTTCGCATCATTGCATAATCTGTCCACGGCAAAATATCTTTATTTACCATGAAGAAACAGCGAACGACACAACTGTATCTCTTCCTCCGTATTCCGGCTGTTATAAAATTTCACAGTACCTTTTTCCTGTTTTTTATTGAGGAGATCACTTTCTCCAAGACGTCTCTTCATCTCTCTGGCTGTGCCGGGACCGCCATCATAAATGGTTACACTGTTTCCCACAATACTTTGGATCATCTCGCGTACAAAAGGATAATGCGTACATCCCAGCACGATCCCATCAATCGGCTCCCCGTCAACCTGCGATAAAAGCTTTGTCAGATATTCCTGCAGATCCTCTCCATCTAAATCTCCCCGTTCCACAAACTCCATAAGTCCGGGACATGGCAGGGGAACTATATGTATCTTATCTTCATACCGGGCCATTAACCTGCAGAATTTTTCCTGACGTATTGTCATAGGGGTTGCCATCACAACGATACGTGCCCCCGGTCTCTCCACTGCAGCCGGTTTTATAGCCGGCTCGATCCCCACCAGAGGCAGTTTGGGATACATTTTGCGAAGCACTGCAACCGCTGCACTCGTCGCTGTATTGCAGGCTACGACAATCCCCTTTGCTCCCTCTTTCATAAGATTCTCTACATGCCGGATCGTCAACTCCCGGATCTGATCCGTCGGTTTCGTCCCATAGGGAGCATTGACAGAATCCCCGAAATATATAAAATCCTCATGAGGCATTACTTTCACCAGCTCCCGCAATACACTGATTCCTCCCATGCCGGAATCAAATACACCAATAGGAGCACTCTGCCGCTTCTGTTTCTCGTCTGCGATCATATTCATCAATCCTCCTCAACATGCTCAAGACCCTGATTTATAATCGTCCTGACATGGGCATCCGCGAGTGAATAAAACACAGATTTCCCTTCTCTGCGGCTGTGCACCAGCTTATTCTGTTTCAAAATACGCAGCTGATGGGAAACGGCAGACTGCGTCATATTCAGTGCAGCTGCCAGATCGCATACACAGACCTCCGACTCAAAAAGGACAAAAAGAATCCTTATTCTCGTAGAATCTCCAAATATTTTAAACAGTTCCGCCAGATCATATAATATTTCCTCCGGCGGTAATTTTTCATTCACTATATCCAACAATTCCTGATGAACCTCAACGCCTTCACAACAATCCAGCTCAACATGTTCCTGCTTCATAAAAAATCCCCCTCGATTCCTAATCGAATATTCATTAAAATTATTCGCTATATTAGTATGTAGGAATCGCAGAGGGATGTCAAGTTGATATTCCCCGAACAAATCACTAAGCCTTCCCACACCAATGACAGAAAGCAGCCCATAATATATCTTATAAGTATACATCCATCGAAAGTGCTGAAAATCTTAGTAGATTACAGTTTCTTTACAGATAACGCACGTATAGCATTTAATACAGCAAGCACCATCACTCCTACGTCTGCAAATATCGCTGCCCACATATTTGCAATACCCAATGCACCTAAAATCAGGCATATCACTTTTATTCCAATGGCAAAATAAATATTTTCATATACGATACGGATACATTTTCTGGCAATACGGATTGCCTTAACGATCTTCATTGGGTCATCATCCATCAAAACAATGTCTGCCGCCTCAATGGCTGCATCAGATCCCATGGCACCCATTGCAATACCGATATCCGCCCTTGAGAGTACCGGAGCATCATTGATCCCATCTCCCACAAATGCCAGTTTCTCTTTGGCTTTCTGCTCTCCCAAAAGTTTCTCCACACCGCTGACCTTATCCGCCGGGAGCAGTTCTGCATAATATTCCGGTATTCCCAGCTCGTCTGCCGTGTGTCCGGCAACATTTCTGCGGTCTCCGGTGAGCATGACAAGCTTTCTGATCCCCATCTTCTTCAATCCGCTGATTGCCTGTGCCGCTGTCGCCTTTGGCTGATCAGAGATCAAAATACTTCCTGCAAATTTCTGATCCACAGCTACATATACTACTGTTCCGATCTCATCAGACTCCTCGCAGGAAACTCCCAGCTTTTTCATCAGCTTATCATTTCCGACAGAAATCTCTTTCCCATCAACTTTTGCCTTGACGCCATTTCCACTGATTTCTTCCACATCACAGATACGGCTCTTATCTATAACTCTTCCATAAGCTTTCTGCAGGCTTTTACTGATAGGATGGCTGGAATAGCTCTCTGCCAGTGCCGCATATTCCAACAGCTGTTCCTCTGTAATCCCGGAAGGATGTACAGCAGATACCGCAAATATTCCCTGTGTCAGAGTACCTGTCTTATCAAATACCACGCAACTCGTCTGTGCCAGTGTCTCCATATAATTTGAACCCTTTACAAGCACTCCTGCCCGGCTCGCACCACCAATCCCGGCAAAAAAGCTGAGCGGAATACTGATAACCAGCGCACACGGACAGCTGATAACTAAAAATGTCAGAGCACGTAAGATCCACTCTCCCCAGTTTGGGGGAATATGAAGAAACGCCATGCTCACAAGAGGCGGCAATACTGCCAGTGCTGCCGCACTATAACATACGATCGGGGTATAATAATGTGCAAATTTGGAGATAAAATTCTCCGAACGTGATTTCCGGGAACTTGCATTTTCTACCATATCTAATATCTTTGATACGGTAGATTCTCCAAATTCTTTGGAAGTCTTAATCCGAAGCACCCCTGTCATATTAATACATCCACTAATGATCTCGTCCCCTGCCTCTACTTCTCTTGGAAGACTTTCTCCTGTCAGGGCACTGGTGTTTAATGTGCTTCTTCCTTCCAAAACAGTACCATCAATAGGTACTTTCTCCCCCGGCTGCACCACGATCACATTTCCAACCTCTACTTCGTCCGGATCTACCTGCTCCAACTCTCCATTTTCTTTTTCCACATTGGCATAGTCCGGCCGGATATCCATAAGATCACTGATGTTGCGGCGGCTTTTTCCAACTGCATAGCTTTGAAAAAGCTCTCCTATCTGATAGAAAAGCATAACCGCTACACCCTCTGTATAATCTCCAAGGGCGATTGCTCCGATCGTTGCAACTGCCATCAGAAAATTTTCATCAAACACCTGATGGTTCATTATCCCCTTTAATGCCTTGCGCAAAATGTCATATCCAATCACAAGATAAGGAATCATAAACAGTCCAAAACGCAGATAGCCTGTCACCGGCAGCAAAGAGATCACTGCGATCAATACTACGGAGATAATGATCCGTATCAATACTTTTTTTTGTTTCTTCGTCATAAGATTCCCTCATTTCTTTTCATTGATTACAGGAAGATCTCACAGTCATCCTCAACCTTTTTGCAATTCTTAAGAACATCCTGCATTACACTCTTTGGCTCACTGCCCTCTTCGAATTCAACTGACATCTTTAATGTCATAAAATTGACTACTGCACTCTTTACACCGTCTGTTGCCTTAGCAGCCTCCTCCATTTTGTTAGCACAGTTTGCACAGTCCACATCAATCTTATACGTTTTTTTCATTTTTTTGTCCATCCTTTCATAATTTGATCTTTAATATCTGTTATTCATTTCATCATATGAACAATCATTCATATGTTTGTTATTATTCTACCATAATATCTCTATATGTCAATATATATATCATTCATTTTCTGAAAAATATATCATACATTCTTTCTGAGGGGATAAAATTTCTCCACTCCAACCAAAAAACAGCCCGGACACTTTCGAAACAGCCTCCTGCTGCCAGATCTGCCGATCTGACTTTCAGAGCTGCCCAAAAGCTCCGGGCAATTTTTTATTTGATAAATTATTTTACTAAAACTTCCACACCCAAAACCGATATATATCCATAATATGTCTTATGTCCTGTTGTATGCAATAGCATTTTGCCTTTCCAAGCACTTTTAAATCCGTGAGCTGTGACTAAAACATTTTGAATATATGCATATTTGCTAAAGCTTTCCTTTCGTATTTAGCGATGCTTCGCAAATGCATCCAGATTGTAATTTTTCAGATTACCGGTGATGGTTCTGTCATCGGCCTCATCGATCAGCTTGTCACGGACCTTCTTTGTCTTCATCGGATCTGCATATCCACTCGGACCGCCCACACAGCCGCCCTCACAGATCATTCCCTCGACAAAATCCTCCGGAAGTCTTCCTGCCTTCAGAAGCAGCATTGCTTTCTTACATTCCATGGCACCGTTTGCTTTAAATACCTTTGCATCTACTTCCTGATCTGTTTCTTTCATATATTCCAATACTGATGCCGTCACACCGCCTGCATTACCATAGCGTTTACCAAAGCTGCTGGATTCCTGATACTCATTTGCAGCCGGCTCCAGTTCTACATCTTTGGCTTTCATGATGGCACGGATCTCACTATAAGTGAGCACTGCATCTGCATTACCCTCAATCTTCTGATCCACTACTTCTGATTTCTTTCCAATACATGGTCCGATAAATACAGTATAGCAATCCGGCTCTTTCGCCTTCAACATTCTGGAAACCATACACATCGGTGAAACTGTTGTAGAGATCAGATCAGCCTGCTCCGGATAATGCTTACGGATCATATTGACAAATGCCGGACAGCAGGAAGTTGTCTTCTTCTCTCCATTGTGATATGCTTCCAGCCACTCTTCTGCTTCACTCTGTGTGGTCATATCTCCACCGAGGCCAACCTCGATCATATCCGCAAATCCTACTTTCTGTAAAGCTATCTTCCAGCTTTCCATCGTAATATCTGCACCGAACTGACCCTCTGTAGCGGGAGCTACCATTCCATATACCTTCTTACCGGCCTTCAATGCACCAATCACGTCCAGGATGAACGTCTTGGAACCGATAGCACCAAATGGACATTTGTGGATACAATGACCACAACGGATACATTTGCTCTCATCAATAACAGAGATTCCAAGGTCATTATATGTAATCGCATCTACAGGACATGCAAACTTACATGGTCTCTTGAGATGTGCGATCGCATTATACGGACATGCCTTTGCACACATTCCACATTCCTTACATTTATTAGCATCAATATGTGAACGCTTCTCTCCCGGACTGATCGCCCCAAACTTGCAGGCATTCACACATGCTTTACCAAGACAGTTCTGACAGTTATCTGTTACGACATAACTTGAAATCGGACAATCCTCACAAGCGGATGAAATAACCTGAACAACATTTCCATTATCCTCAGGCCCCGGAGCCTTTCCCTCTGCCAGACGAATACGCTGACGTATGATCTCACGCTCTTTATAAACACAACAGCGGAATTGCGGTGTCGGTCCCGGTATCATTTTACGCGGAAGGTGATCTCTCTCCTCCTCCAGTGTCCCTTCAAAGGCGAGCTTGGCCACCTCATAAAGTACATCATGCTTGATCTTAATCACATTTTCATCTGCAAACATTCTTTCTCTCCTTATCTTGTCAGTTTCTGTACATATTCTGATAATACCGGAATTTTCTATTCCAAAAATGGTCAGAAATATCCTTGGAGATAGTATAACACATATTTGCCGATAATGAAATTATTTTTCTATAAACTTTTTTAATTGATATTTTTTCATCTTTGACCTATCTTCAGATTAGGTACCGCATTCAGATCTAAACCATGACGCGTTCCCGAAATATATTCATAATACCCCTGCGATGCGATCATAGCTGCATTATCTGTACAATAAACCGGTGACGGATAACATAGTCCGATTCCAGCCTCATCACATGCCTGTTTCATCGCCTGTCTTAATGCCGAATTGGATGCAACTCCTCCTGCTACCGCGATCCTTTTCTCTCCCAGTTTTTTCGCAGCACCAATAGCTCTCCCCACCAGTACATCCACAACTGCCTGCTGAAAGGAGGCTGCCACATCTGCTCTGTTGACCTCTATTCCTTTCATTTCACAGCCGTTCAGATAATTCAAAACTGCAGATTTCACTCCGGAAAAACTGAAATCATACTCACAGCCATCAATCTTCGCTCTCGGAAAGGAAATCGCCTCCGGATTTCCCTCTTTGGCCAGTTTATCAATCTTTGGCCCTCCCGGATATCCCAGACCAATTGCTCTCGCCACCTTGTCAAATGCCTCTCCGGCTGCATCATCATGAGTATATCCGATAATCTCGAACTTTCCATATTCCAAAACCCGCACCAGATGTGTATGGCCTCCGGACACAACAAGGCACAAAAACGGCGGTTCCAGATCCGGATGCTCCAGATAATTGGCTGCAATATGACCTTCTATATGATGCACCCCTACTAATGGTTTCCCTGCCGCATATGCGATTGCTTTTGCCTCACCGACACCGACTAAAAGTGCTCCTACCAGACCCGGTCCATATGTCACACTGACAGCATCGATCTCATCCAGACTTACTCCGGCATCCTCCAGTGCCTGTCCGATCACCTGATTGATCCTCTCCACATGTTTGCGGGAAGCAATCTCCGGCACCACACCGCCATACAACGTATGTATATCTATCTGTGATGAAATAACATTCGACATTACCTGACGTCCATTCTTTACAACGGAAGCCGCTGTTTCATCACAGGAGCTCTCGATTCCCAATATCAGTATATCTTTTTCCATGTCTGTTTATCCTCTCTTATCCGGATCTATTCCTGTCCCGCCTGATCTGCACTGATCTGCTTCCAGCCAAGAATCTTCCATTTTCCGTCACTGTCTTTTCTGCATATATACTTTGCATAGGACTCAGTGGTCTTTTTCTTTTTGGAGGTTTCCAAAACAGACGCTACCAGTGTAGCCTCCTCTTTGCCATCCACCTTTGCATACTTAACCTGATCGTCCTCCTGAACAATATATGAAGAGATGAACCTTTTCTCCTCCTCAAATTGTTTTACATCCTTTTTCAGAGCCGAAAGCATTTCTTTTTCGGAGTTTTCTTTTTCCTTTAACAGATCATCATCATACAATTTGCGCTGCTGCAAGTATAATTTCTGAAAATCTTTTTCTTTCATCGTTGTATTATACATACATTTATTCAGACGCCAGAACAATTTAACAACTTCTGTAGGAGTACCCGGATATTCCAGATCTAAATCCTTTGCTATAAGCTTTCCGGCTTCTGTCTTTGGCAGTCCTGTCCCGTTATCATTTCCATCCATTGTCCGATAGATCCTGACTCCTGCAAAAACAAACAGCGCCGCCACTACAACAACAATAAATACAATTAGTATTTTCTTTGTCATCTTATCCATACCTTACTCCTCCTCATCAACAAATTCCAGCGTTTTGCTCCAATGATCTCTTGCTGCATGTGCTTTTGGAAATATCTTTTTTACTGCCTTCATATAATCATCAGGATGCAGCATGGAAGGACTATAATGAGTCAGCCATAATTCCTTTGCTTCTGCCCTTTTCGCCAAACGTGCCGCCTCGTACATGGTCATATGCTTAAATTCTGCCGCTTTTTTCTGCTTTTCCCTTTCCCCATACATCCCCTCACAGATAAACAGATCTGAATCCTTTGCACATTCTGCAATGATATCCAGTGGACGTGTATCTGTACAATATGTAAGTTTTATTCCGCGACGTGCCGGACCGATCACCAACTCCGGTGTATAGATCCTGCCATCCTGCTCTATCGTCTCTCCTTTCTGCAGACGACTCCACAGCTTAAGAGGTACATCATTTTCCTTTGCCAGCTCCGGATGAAATTTGCCTCCCCTTGGCACTGTTATCGTATATCCATAACAGGTTACATTATGATTGACCCGAAATGCCCGGATATGATATCCGTTGACTTCCAGATCCTGCTGCTTTTCGTTCAATTCAATAAATCTGATTTCAAAAGGAAGTCCGGGTGCGATCACCCTCAGTGCATTCACTGTCTTTTCCAGCCCTTTGGGTCCGATCATCGTTACAGGCTTCGTCCTGTCCGAATTACCCATAGATAAAAGCAGTCCCGGCAGACCACTGATATGATCCCCATGATAATGAGTGAAACAGATCGTATCAATAGGGTTCACACTCCACCCCTTTTCCCTGATCGCAATCTGTGTCCCCTCACCACAATCCACCAACAGGCTGCTTCCTTCCAATCTGGTCATCATAGCTGTCAGCCAGCGTCCCGGAAGCGGCATCATTCCACTGGGTCCCAACAAACATACATCTAGCATAATGCACCTCTTTACCATTTATCTCATAATTCTGTTGCCTCCTCAACCTCAGGAGGTACAACAAACTGCCCTACCATTTTATCATAACACTCTTCGCAAAGCAAAAAAGAATGAATCTCCCCATCTCTCCGTGAGAAATACCCCCATTGTTTTCTGCCCTCAAACACATCCTCTCTCAGGATCCCGTTATCATATTTTAACACTCTGCCACAACCATTACAGATCAGTCTGTTACTCATTTTCTCATCTCCTGTTCCTTCTATATCTTTTTCTCTTCATTCAGTATAATATCTGCAAAAGATTATGTATAGTGGAAAACATAGGAAGTCTTAATTATTTATATATTTTTCTGCAGGATCACTGCATTTTCCACAGGTTCTCTATAATAATCTTTCCTGATGGAAATTTTATGAAATCCCATTTTTTTATAAAGCTCCAAGGCAGGTGTATTCCCCTCTCTGACTTCCAATAAGATCCGGTCGACCGCCTTGTTTCTGCATTGCTCAAACACTTCCTGCAGCAATGCCTGCGCTATCCCCTTTCTTCGGTAACTCTCTGCCACGACAATATTACACAGATCTGCTGTTTCAAAAGAGCACCACACCACACAGCTGCCGGCAATACTTCCATCCATCCTTGCCACAAGATGTATCTTATCCCGATCTTCCAGATGCTCCAGATAATCCTGTTCTTCCCAGGAATGTGTAAAATTCTGTCTGCCAACAGCAGCCACCTCGGAGACATCTTCTTTTTTCATATATTTAATTTGCATTTAACTTCTCTTCTCTTTCTCGCTCTGCCTGAGATTTTCTTAAATATACCGGCCTATGCTCTGCCGCCGTTTCCACACTTCCCTGATGATAATAAATCTCTCCCAGCACAGCAATAGCAGAACCACGCTGTCTGGCAAGATGAGGGGCCGCAAAGGAAAACTCATTAACAATCTCATCCCGAATAATCTGCTCATATACGGGAACTCCATCCCCCAGAAAATGGATCTTTTCCGGATATTGTGCCAATTCCTTAAGAAGATCGTGAATATCCATTGCACATTGATCCATTATAGAGACAAGCCTTCCATCTCTGATCTCATATATTCCCGTATATACCTGCTCTCTTCTGGCATCCATGATCGGACAGATAAATCCATTCGCTTCTGACAATTGATAAGCCAGTCCCTCCAGAGTCGGCACAGGAATGATCGGTTTATCCAGCACCAGCCCCAGCCCTTTAACCGTAGCGGAACCGATGCGCAGTCCCGTAAAAGATCCCGGTCCTGCCGCTACCGCTATGGCATCCAGTTCTTCCAGTGCAACCCCCGAATAATCTATTACCTCTTTTATCATCGGCAAAAGTGTCTGGGAGTGTGTCTGCTTATTATTTACAGTAAATTCCGCAGTAATATTATCTCCTGATAAGACTGCCGCCGATGCTACCAGTCCTGAACTATCCACACCTAATATCTTCATAATAATGTTATCCGCCTTTCCTGCAGACATAACGACCCTTCATGGTATGTTATATCATCTTTTAATAATACTTATCTTTCTGTAGTCAAACCCTTTTTCTACATCTTTTTCAATGGTTACTTCCATCACATGCTCCGGAATGAGTTCCTGTATCAGAGAAGCCCATTCTACCAGACACACTCCATCACCAAAGAAATAATCCTCATATCCGATCTCATCCATCTCTTCAGGATCAGCAATACGATACACATCGAAATGATATAAAGGGATACGTCCCGAATCATAAATCTGGATAATCGTAAATGTCGGACTACTGATCGGCTCTTCGATTCCAAGCCCTCTACCAAATCCTTTCGTAAATACCGTCTTGCCAACTCCTAAATCTCCATTTAACAACACGATATCTCCTCGTCTACACTCATTTCCAATCGTTTCTCCCAATCGAAATGTATCCTTTTCGCTAAAGCTCTCAATTACCTCTGTTGTCATGAATCCTCCTTGTGTCCGTCTGCTTCTCCTGCATCTTCCTGTTGATCATAATCGGCAAACTCCTTTACTTTATCAACGCAGATCCTGCAGATCTGCGCGAACTTTTCTCCACACTGATCTGCCGGGAAAATAAATGCCCTGACCGGAGACATATACAGGTAAACAGCTTTGGAAGAAGTAATGCACTTTCGTACCTCATACCATTTTACAGTTACCTCCTGCTCTCCCTGTGTCACTGTGATACCTTCATCATTCAGCAGATAATGAAGAGAAGCATTAATATCTTTATTTTGTCTTGCCTGTGCTGCCGATTTTGAATAAAGCATCAACGGCTGTATCACAGTAAAAAGACAGCCTATTATAAACAACGCAAGCCTTGCTGAAGTATCCATCGCTCCAAAGCGGACTGTCAGAATGATCCAGCTCCCCAGACTGATCACCACACCAAAAATACCGGAAACAGCGGTGTACGTATGACGCATTGAAAACAAAAACAGATCCTTTGCTGTCAATCGAATATCAAATGTTATTTCTTTCATTATGAAACTCTCCAATTCTATCCTGCTAAAACTTTCTACGGCATATTTCTCCAATATCATATACCCATCCCATATCATTCACGGGTATCAGCATAATTATAGCAGAATATGACGAAAAAACAATATATACAAAATCCGGCCTTTATGTTATCGTAAAGCCGACGGAGATAAAAGGGGATTGGTAAACACATAGAAATGGGGGTTTTTATGAACAGCACAGATATCACTGATATGAATATAGATGAAATTCGCGAACAAGTAGAACAGCAGATTGATTTTGACCGTTTAGAGGAATTAAACGCTCATTTGGAGAGGGATATACGCAGTATCCTTGATTCCTGCGGTCTTTATTACCGGATTTTTTCCCGTGTCAAAACAAAAAATTCGATCACCAAAAAACTTTTTACCGGAAAATATGGAACGAAGGAAAATCCAAAAAAGCTTCAGGATCTCATCGGACTTCGTATTATCCTTTATTATTCTGACGACCTCAGCATTGGAAGGGAGATTATTGAAAAAACGTTCCGCCGCACCGGCACCTGGTCCAAAAGCGACTTTAATGCCGCAGAATTCCGTGCCACAAAGATAAATGGTGTATTCCGTCTTCCATCCGAACACTTCAAATTATACACAAGGGAATTATGGGATCTTCCTATCGATACTACCTTCGAGATCCAATTTCGAACTGTGTTTTTCGAGGGATGGCATGAGATTGAACATGACATGCGCTACAAGAGCCTGCTGCCTGACGATAAATTCTGGGAAAACAGTGAAGATCTTTCCCGTATCCTGCACTGTATTCTGGCAAATCTGGAATTGTCCGACTGGTCACTGGTTCAGCTATTTGAACATCTCTCCTATAATCACTACCAAAACGGCAATTGGGATCTGATGCTCAAAAGCCACTTCCGTCTGCGTATGGAGGACAAGGAACCTCTCTCCCCTGCTGTCAAAGCTCTCTTTGATCAGGATCACCGTTTAGCGAAACAGTTTTTCAAATGCGAACGGATCGTACTGATACGGAACTTATTAAAGCAGGATTATATTCCAAAGATTACCTTTGATCTCATCATAAAACTTTTAAATGAGAGCACGGTGCATGATCCGCATATTACCGATTATTACAACGAACATGATCCACTGGCCGCTAAAACACCTTCCCTGCCCCGCCGTGCATTAACACCATTAGAGGAAAACACTCTTTTCCATTTAGATATCCCTCTTTTGCACAAAGATGTCAGGGATATTAAAACAGAATTTAACAATGCTTCCCACATTATTTATCGTTGGATCCGTTACAAATTAAATTCTGTTTTCCCCGAAATGCCATCTGAAATAGAAACACTTGCCCTTCAACAACCCGGATACCATGTAAAATGTGCCTGGAAACCAGAGCAGTTTATATTTGATGCAGACCTTTCCTATATAGATGATACGATGCCGGGGACACTGTGGCATATCAATGTCTCTATCTCCCATTCAACCGGACAGCATCCCCTGATCTTTCACCATAAAACCACACTGCATACTCCTACAACCGCGATCCAGCGTGAAACATTCAATAAGCCTTCCTATCTGTCAGAGCTTTCTTCCAAGATCGGTCTGGTCGATCAGGAACGTCTGGGTACACAGGGACGCTTCGTAAATACCCGCGAGGACTTTGAAGCACTGCGTTCACTCCTGCATGATCCTCAGCGGCGTCTTCCTGCCATTGTCATTACACAGCAGGAACATTCTTCCCAGACCGCAGCCGGTGAATACCGCGAGGGATATGACATGAACACCTTCCCTGTAAATGGTACACGCCTTTCCAAGGTGATCGGATTGTATTCCCACGTCTATATGCTCGATCAGAAGATTTCCAGGGAGCTCATCATCAACGGTCTGCCCGACCATGAAGTCACAAAAGGCGGCATCCTCATATTCTGGCCTCTTTCTGAACATCGGGATACCACTATATACACCAACCAGATGATCCGGGAAGCCCATTTTGATTATAATCGTTTTGCCTATCATGAACAGAATTTCAACGAAAAGGCCTTTCGTTCAAAATTGTCCCAGATCATCAAGGATGATCACGTAAAACATTAGTACGGCAAAACCGGCATTCCTGCTACACAAAAAACAGAGGACATGAAAATCAACATTTAGAGATTTTCATATCCCCTGTTTTTTATTGTAATGTAATCTTTAAGCTTCTGACCTTTTCTTTTCCACCGCTTTTTCTCTTTGATCTGACCTGTATCTTGTCCCCACTTTCATGCGTTGACAGCAGAAAATGTAATTCACTCATATTCTTGATCTCACAGCCATCAATGGAACAGAGTACATCTGCCACCCGGATTCCTCCATGATACGCTGCCGAATCGACTAATACTTCCGTGACATTGATCCCTTTGTCCTCCCCTATGTCCTTTCCATATATTCCAAAGACGGCACTGGATTTTCCCTCAACCATCCGTTGAACTTCCGCTGCAATATCAGCTGCCGAAATAAAAGCCCAATTATTGCTTCCGGTCGTATCTTTAAATGCATCCGTGAGCATCCCTACCATACGTCCCTCGATATTCGTTACAAAACCATTTCCTCCCTCTGTATATACAATATCCGTTGCATATATATTCAGACTTCCATCCAGCACAGATGCTGTCAGATCAGCATTGACGACATTGCCCGGCATCACTGATTTCATGATCCCGTTAGGGCAGCCAAATACCATAACCCTTTCATTTAATCCCAGATCGATCTCCGAAGCATATTGTGTAAAATCCATGATCACGATTTTTTTCATAGTGCCATTGGATATATCATTGCTGTTGACTGTCAGCACTGCCATATCGAGATTATCATTTTTTGCTTTCAACTTTGCCTGTGCCACGCTGCCATCTGTAAATTCCACTTCCAGATTCTTCTCCGACAGCAAGGCTGCAGTCTGTGTCAAAATGTACAAAGAGTCCCCTTTTTCCTCAAAAATAATCCCGCTCTGCACCTGTTCATCCTTCTGACTTCGTTTGTACCAGCTTTCCGTATGTCTCTGTCTAATCGCAACAACCGCACGATTACATCTCATTCCCACATCTTTGATTGTCTTCCAGTAATCCTCGTATGCCGAAATCCGCTCCTGATCTCCATTTGTTTTACTCTTCTGTGAAGTATTGTCTGTCTCATTTCCGGCATGTGCCATCATACTTTCCCGGTAGACCCTTGTATCATGTTTTTCCAGCCGGTTCTGCGTATACCAGAAAGCCACTCCTGCCGTAATTCCAAACAATACTGCAAGAAAGCAGGCTAAAACTACTTTTTTTATGACACGCACGGCCCTTGTCCTGCGCTGTTTCTTTACTGCCTCCTGTAAAAAGCAATATTCCTCCTCCGTCTGATCCGTCTTATTCTCAATCATTTATAATTCTCTCCATCTGCATAACGAATATCCGGGTATCTATCATACATGCGCACTTCACGAAATCATTTTCGTAAATCATGTATAAAATCCCTCTGATTTCATCCTAACAAAATATAGTATAACACGCATATATGAATAGTTTATGAATAAGCCGTAAATATGTTCTTGCAAATTTGGCTTGCAGTACCTCTACTGTGTGGTGTATGATATTATCAGCTCAGTTTATCCACTCACATTAACCGGTGTGATATCTGAGTCCTTAATTGTATGGAAATGAGGATACTGATAATGAACAAAAAAGTATTACAGACTTTAGAATATAATAAAATAATTGATGAGCTTGTCTCATTTGCTTCTACCCCATCCGGCAAAGAAGCGTGCCGGACACTGCAGCCTCAGACTGATGCCGGCTGGATCGAAACCGCCCAGCGGGAGACTTCGGACGCTCTGACCCATATTCTTACCAAAGGTGAACTTTCCTTTTATGGTATTGCAGATATCCGTCCTTCCCTGAAACGTCTGGCTGTCGGTTCATCCCTCAGTACACATGAGCTTCTGGATATTGCGAAACTCCTTTCTGCAGCCGCCTCTGTCAAAAATTATTTTCGTCAGGCCCTCCGCGAGGATGATACCACCGGAGATTCCCTAAACGAACGATACCAGCTGATCGAACCACTTTCTCCTTTGATGCAGGAAATACGCCGCTGCATTCCGGAAAATGACACCATTGCCGATGATGCATCTACCGGTCTTTCACAGGTACGCAGACAGCTAAAGCTCACAAACAACCGTATCCACGAACAATTAAACAGTATATTGAGCAGTTCTGCCCGCAATATGCTGCAGGATTCCATTATTACCATGAGAAATGGCAGATATTGCCTTCCTGTCAAGGCCGAATACCGTTCTTCCTTCCGTGGAATGCTTCATGACCAGTCTGCAACCGGTTCCACACTTTTTATCGAACCTGCCGCTGTCGTAAAACTCAATAATGACATACGCCAGCTTGAACTGCAGGAGCAGGAAGAGATCGACAAAATTCTGGCTGATTTGAGTAATCTTGCCGCAGAGCAGTCTTTTTTTATCGAACAGGATTACAATGTCCTCAGCGAGCTTGATCATATCTTTGCCAAAGCAATGTTGTCCAAAAAAATGCGGGGGACACGTCCAATATTTCCTCCTGAAGGATATATTGAGATCAAAAAAGGTCGTCATCCTTTAATCGATTCCAAAAAAGCAGTTCCTATTGATATCCACCTTGGCAGAGACTTCTCTCTTCTGGTTGTCACCGGACCAAATACCGGAGGAAAAACAGTTTCCCTAAAGACAGTCGGACTGTTCTGTCTGATGGGACAGGCCGGACTTCATATACCTGCCTTTGATAATTCATGTCTTCGGATATTCCATGAGATCTATGCAGATATCGGAGATGAACAGAGTATCGAGCAAAGTCTCAGTACCTTCTCCTCCCATATGGTCAATACAGTCTCTATTTTGAACAAGGCAGATGCTGACAGTCTCGTCCTTTTTGATGAGCTTGGAGCCGGAACAGATCCTACCGAGGGAGCCGCCCTTGCTACCGCCATTTTGGCTAACCTTCATAAACGCGGCTGTCTTGTCATGGCAACCACCCACTACAGTGAATTAAAGCTCTATGCGCTTCAGACACCGGACGTACAAAATGCCTGCTGCGAATTTGATGTAGCTACATTACAGCCGACATACCGCCTTTTGATCGGAATCCCAGGCAAAAGTAATGCTTTTGCCATCTCTGGAAAATTAGGCCTATCCTCCGAGATCATCAATGATGCAAAAGACAGAGTTTCCTCCGATGCCCGGAATTTTGAGGACGTACTCAGTGATCTCGAGGCCTCCCGTATCAAACTCGAAAAAGAGCAGCAGGCCATCACTGAAAATCGCAAAGAAATTTCCCGTCTCAAAAAAGAATTACGCGAAAAAACCGAAAAACTCGAACAATCCCGTGAAAAAATCCTGCAGAATGCAAACCAGGAGGCCGGACGTATTCTTTCTGAGGCCAAAGACATCGCAGACAGCACGATACGCAAATATACGAAATGGGCAAAAAGCGATCGACATATACAGGAAATGGAAAAAGAGCGTGCCGAACTCCGCAGCCGCATGAATAAACACCAGAATCAGTCCGGAAGCAAACCACAAAAAAGGAAAAAGAAAACGATCAAGGCTTCGGATCTCATGATCGGCTCCAATGTTCATATTTTAACCCTGAATGCCGACGGCACAGTCAGTACGCTTCCAAACGAAAAGGGAGATCTTTTTGTTCAGGCCGGACTCCTCCGCACTCAGGTCAATATCAAGGATCTTGAGCTTCTTCCGGATGCAAAGCCAAAACAGGAAAAACGTCAGAGCGGAAGTGGCCGGATACGGATTGATAAGGCTTCCTCCGTCCGGCAGGAGGTCAATCTGATCGGTATGACTGTCGATGAGGCAATGCCTGTTTTAAACAAATATCTGGATGATGCATATCTTGCCCATATGTCGCAGGTCACCGTTATCCATGGCCGTGGAACCGGTGCATTGCGCAAAGCTGTCCATCAGCAGCTTGCCCGTTTAAAATATGTAAAATCCTACCGCCTCGGAGAATTTGGAGAGGGCGATATGGGTGTAACGGTTGTTTCCTTCAAATAAAGAAAGCAGAAAGGGAGAAGAGATTATGGCAGAAAAACAAAAAATATTAATTGTAGATGATGACAATAATATCGCAGAACTGATTAGTTTATATCTTATCAAAGAATGTTATGACACTCGAATTGCAAACGACGGTGAAGAGGCACTTGCTGCCATAGCTGATTACCATCCGAATCTGATCGTACTGGATATCATGCTTCCGGGCATAAACGGCTATGATGTACTCCGGGAGCTGCGCAAGACATCGGATCTGCCGGTGATCATGCTTTCTGCAAAAGGAGAGACCTTTGATAAAGTTCTGGGACTGGAGCTTGGTGCCGATGATTATATCATGAAACCTTTTGATACAAAAGAGCTGGTAGCACGTATTAAAGCTGTCCTGCGCCGTTATTCCCATGAGACATCCTCGGCGGAGACAGATGCGATCCCAAAGGAATGTGTTACCTATCCAAACCTGATAATCAATCTGACAGACTACTCTGTATATTATTTCAAACAGCGTATAGAAATGCCTCCAAAGGAACTGGAACTATTCTATTTTCTGGCCTCCCATCCAAATCAGGTATTCACAAGAGAACAGCTGTTAGATAATATCTGGAGCTACGACTATATTGGCGATACGCGCACCGTGGATGTCCATATCAAACGGCTTCGCGAAAAGTTTTCACAGCCTGCAGACTGGAATATCTCTACTGTCTGGGGTGTCGGATACAAATTTGAATATCACGCATAAAAGCTATTTTGAAATGGAGTATTCCCATGAAAATATCACTTCGATCATTTTATTTCATCGCATATATCTTTCTTGTAGCAGCTATGTTTCTTCTGATGAATTTTTGGGGGACACATCTCATCACACAATCATTGATCTCGGAGCGAAAGGCCGCCCTTTACGAAGAAGCAAGCTCTCTTTCCAAACGATATTTTTTTAATGTCAGATCATTAGGAGAATATGATGATCATACCGAAAAAACGTTACGGGAACGCATGGATTCTCTTCAGACAATGAGCCACGCCCGTTATTTTCTTGTGGATAATAACGGACGGATCTCTGTGGATTCTTCCGCCAAAAACAGTCTGGAAGGCCAAAACTTCAATGATCTGAATCCTACTTTTCTCGATAATGACACCTACACCGGCCACTTAAATACGACTTTCCTCCCAAAGGAAACTCTTTCCGTGATCTATCCTCTTTCCACGGATTACGATCTCAACGGATATTTAGTAATCATAACTTCTCTGCAGCAATTAAAAACAAGTGCATCCCATCTGCTAAAAAATATCCGCATCTGTTTTATCGTCTTCCTCCTGCTGCTCATGATCACACTCAATCTGCTCTGCTCCTCCACCCTGCATCCGATCCGGAAATTAACAAGCACTGTGCAGGAGTACTCTAATGGCAATTTCAATGATGACAGACATCATCTCCCTTTGCAGGAATATATGCCGCTTCTCACTGCAATACAGAATCTTGCCAATTCTACGCAAAATGCAAATGCCTACCAAAAGGATTTCGTTGCAAACGTCTCCCACGATTTCCGTTCACCCCTCACAAATATCAAGGGATATGCCGGTGCTATGCTGGACGGAACGATCCCTCCTGAAATACAGCAAAAATATCTCGGTATCATCCTGAGTGAGGCAGAACGGCTCAGTAAGCTGACAGAACAGCTTTTGGAATTAAACCGGTACGAAAATAAAGGAATCCTTTTAAACTATACAACCTTTGATATCAACGAGGTGATCCGCAATGCCGCAGTAAGCTTTGAAAAGCGTTGCACCGAAAAACGTATATCTATCCATCTGATCTTTAGTTCTCCGTCTCTGTTTGTTGATGCTGACAGAGATAAAATCTCCCAAGTTGTCC
The DNA here is from genome assembly GCA_022774505.1 of Lachnospiraceae bacterium. GTDB lineage: Bacteria > Bacillota > Clostridia > Lachnospirales > Lachnospiraceae > Jutongia. The sequence continues at coordinate 2,405 of JALFLW010000025.1, read as the reverse complement.
AAAACCTCATAGACAACGCCGTGAAATTCAGCTCACAGGATTCATCCATTGAGATCCAGACCGTGGAACAAAAAGGAAAAGCGTTTGTCACGGTAAGCGACCATGGCATCGGTATCCCGGAAGAAAGTCTTCCTCATATCTGGGACCGCTTTTACAAAACCGATGTTTCCCGCGGCAAAGATAAAAGCGGTTCCGGACTCGGATTAGCCATCACGAAAGAAATTATCGATGCACACCGCGAATATATTCACGCTACAAGCATCCTTGGAAGCGGAACGGATTTTTCCTTTACCCTGAGCCTCCATACCTCCGGCTTCTAAAATGCTTAGCAGGGATCAAATGTTTTTTATGAGCATTTTCCTATACCCTCAAAAAAAGCCGGATCACACAACTTGGTGATCCGGCTTCTCTATTTACGATCAAATTATTCTCTGGTTCCTAAAACACGGGCAATCTCATACTCATACTCATCAATGGTCTTTGTCATTGCAAATGCCTCATCTACATCTACATCATAAAGCTTGCCGTTTTTATATCCGATCAGACGGTTCTTTCTTCCCTGATCAATAACATCTACCGCATATGCTCCCATCATGGATGCATAGAAACGATCTCTCGCTGTCGGACTTCCACCTCTCTGAAGATGTCCAAGAATAGTTGCTCTGGTCTCAATACCCGTAGCTTCTTCAATACGCTTTGCCAGTTCATCTGAATTTCCTACACCCTCTGCATTTACAACAATCTGATGTGTCATTCCCAGCTCTCTGTTCTTATGTATCTGCTCCAGCAATGCATCATAATTATTATCAAATTTCTCCGGCAGAAGGATCTCCTCTGCACCGTTGGCAATGCCACACCATAATGCAATATATCCCGCAGAACGTCCCATAACCTCTACAACACTGCATCTCTCATGGGAATTAGATGTTTCACGCAGTCTGTCGATTGCCTCCATAGCCGTATTGACTGCCGTATCAAATCCGATCGTATAATCTGTATAAGCAATATCCAGATCGATCGTCCCGGGAATACCTATAATGTTTACTCCAAACTTTGAAAGATTCTTTGCTCCGGTAAAGGAACCGTCTCCACCAATAACAATCAAAGTCTCAATTCCCATTTCTTTACAGATAGCCGCAGCTTTCTTCTTTCCTTCTATCTCGCGGAACTCAGCACTTCTGGCAGTGAATAGGAATGTTCCTCCATGCTGCAGCTTCTCAGACACATCCTTAAAGCTTAACAATTCCATCTCTCTATGAAGGATACCATTATAGCCTCTCTGGATTCCATACACATCATACCCTCTGGTAATACCTGTACGGACAACCGCACGGATGGCCGCATTCATTCCCGGCGCATCTCCTCCACTCGTAAGTACTCCTATTTTTCCTTTCTTTGTGCTCATTTTTTCCTCCATTCCGCCACCGGATAACCATGGCATCGTTATTATTTTCTATGTATGATCTATGCATGATACAAAACAAAATGCACAGATATAATAATTAGCACACAGATTTATTTTATTATGATATCACAGTATTTTCAATCCTTTTTTTGAATTTTTCTCAAAAACTTATATTTATTTGTGATTTTTACGTTTTAGAACGTTTAGAATGTCATTATTATAAATAAAAAAAGCCCTGTTATTTTATTGACTAATTTTGCAAAAAACAGCTGATTTTTTCGCAAAAGTATGATATAATTGTGTTAATTTCTTGGCAATAGGCAAAATTGCCAACAATATATATAAAAAATTGTATATTTTCGTCACTTGCATTATTTCGCAATCCGTATGATAATGTATTTAGTGAAAGTGTGCAATTATTTCAGAGGGAAAATGAGTAAGAAAGGCATATCTCACAGATATGTACTCCGAAAGGAAAGGGATGAATGTTATGATGTTTAACACTAGTGAGTTAATTCTCGATGCAGTTATCTTGTCTATTGTAGCAAGTACGCCAGAGGGCATTTCCGGCTTTAAGATTGTCCAGAATGTCCGTTCAAAGATTGATGTACCGGAGAATACATTCTATCCTTTGTTGAAACAGATGCAGGCAGATGGCTATCTGGAAGTTTATCACAAGGATATAGGCGGACGAAGCCGCCGTTTTTATAAAATCACGGATGCTGGTCGTGAGCATCTTACATATTGTCAGCAGACATGGAACAGCTATCTGCAGGGAGCCAGCTCTCTTCTTATGAATGGTGCTGCACAGCCGGCAGATACACAGCCTCAGGTAAATCCGGTTTCACAGCCTGAGCCGTCTGCGAATGTTCAGCCTCAGATCAATTCTGTCCCTGAGCCTCAGCCCGTTCCGGTTATGGACACACAGCCTCAGGTCAATTCTGTTTCTGAGCCTCAGCCCGTTCCGGTTATGGACACACAGCCTCAGATCAATTCTGTT
>JALFLW010000001.1 GCA_022774505.1 Lachnospiraceae bacterium | reverse complement strand
ACGATTGAGTTTGAATAATGAAAAAATTCTGGAAACCCTTATAAACAGGGCATTTCCGGGCACAAGAAGTTCTATTTGATAACAAAATGATAACACCGGATATTTAGGTAGTATTTATCAGCAATCCGGTGGTTGTCAGGTAATATGTGTGAAACCAACAAAAAAGGTCTTACTGAATTGAGTGAAATCAATTTGGTAAGGCCTTTTTTCGTTGGTTTTTATGTTGTTTTTTTCGGGTAATTGTACCGCCACTGGTCATATTCTTCTTTGGTGATCTCCCCGGATTTTAGTTTTTCTGCCTGTTCCTGCCATGCGTAGAACATATCAAACATAGAAAGGTAGGTGGTTCCTTTGGACTTATCCAGCCGGAGACAGAGTTCTCCGTCAATTTCTCCAATATGAAGTCCGTAAAGGTCTTCTAATGTAAATAAGGTGTGCATCAGCCCAACATAACTGTCAATGTCCGGTACAGCGAGTGCATGAGGGGAGACCTCAAAAATGTCAGCCAGTGCATTCAGATAGTTTTCCTTTGGACTGCGAGAGCCTTTTTCGTACTGTGCAATGCGGACATCAGCCTGTGATTCGCTGAATCCCAGCTGTTGACCTAAATATTTCTGCGTGAATCCACGCAGAAGTCGAAAATGATGAATTCTTTCTCCTATTGCCATGCTCATATCTCCTGTCTTTTACTTGATAAATTGAGTATAGCATATATGTATAGTACAGACAAGGAGAAACCATACAAAAAAGTATAGAATTTTTGTTTTGAAACACTTGACCAATACAAAAAAGTATAGTATCATACGGACTATACAGAAATGTATAGTGAGAAACGAAGGAGGGATTTTACAATGAGTAAAATGTTTATGAATGTAAAAGAGGTCATGGAAGTTCTGGAAGTATCGGAATCCTACGCTTATAAGCTGATGAAAAGGCTGAACAGGGAATTACAGGCGATGGGATGCCAGACAATTGCAGGAAAAGTTGACCGGAAGTATTTTTACGAACAGTTCTACGGAACGAGATCAAACGATGGGAGGAATTAAGAATGGCAATTTACAAGACTGAAAGCAATAACACATGGTACGTTATGGTACGGTATCAGGACTGGACCGGCGAACGTAAGCAGAAATGCAAAAGAGGATTTGCAACAAAAAGAGAAGCTGCACAGTGGGAGCAGCAGTTCATACTCCAGAAGAAAGCCAGTATGGATATGGAACTGGAGAGCTTCTGCAAATTATATGAGGAAGATGTGAGACCAAGGCTGAAAAAGAGTACCTGGCTTACAAAGGAAAATATTATCAAGTCCAAGATTTTACCCTATCTGGGAAAAAGAAAGGTGTCAGAAATCACCGCAAAGGATGTTTTGGACTGGCATAATGAGCTTCGCAAATTGACAAGCAGGAAAGGAAAACCTTTATCCCCTACTTATCTGAAAACAATCCATGGACAGTTGAGTACGATTTTCAACCATGCGATCAAGTTTTATGATCTTAGCATGAATCCGGCAAGGAAAGCTGGCACAATCGGCTCAGAAGAAAGCAAGGAAATGCTCTTCTGGACAAAGGCAGAGTATAAACAGTTTTCAGAAGAAATGATGGATAAACCACTTTCCTACTATGCGTTCCAGTTATTGTACTGGTGCGGAATCAGATCCGGGGAGCTTTTGGCTTTAACTCCTGCGGATTTCGATTTCCAGAAGAGAACGTTGCGGATCAACAAATCCTATCAGCGTTTAAAGGGAGAAGATGTGATCAGCACTCCGAAAACAAAGAACAGTGTCCGTACTGTAACTATGCCAAAGTTCTTATGTGACGAAATGCAGGATTGTTTGAAGTTATATTACAGCCTGCAGCCGGATGACCGTATTTTCCCTGTAACTAAGTATTATCTGAACCATGAAATGGAAAGAGGATGCAAAGCAAGCGGTGTGAAAAAAATCCGGGTGCATGATCTCAGACACAGCCATGTCTCTTTGCTGATTAACATGGGCTATACAGCACTGGCAATCGGAAAAAGGGTTGGTCATTCAGCAGAAAAGATCACTTACCGATATGCGCATCTGTTCCCGTCCGTACAGCAGGATATGGCAGACCAGTTGGATGCAGAAAACATGAATGAAGAACCAAATGATAGGGAAGGAGGACTTGCGTATGTCAGCTAAATGTTTGGATAGACAGGGGCGTTGGAGAAATAAAACGGTAGCTTTTCGGGTATCACCGGAGGAGGATGAACTTCTGGAAACAGCGGTTAAATTGTCCGGTCTGACTAAACAGGATTATATTATCCGAAGATTGCAGGAAAAAGAGGTTGTAGTGACAGGAAATCCGAGAGTGTATAAGGCGTTGAAAAATGAACTGGCAAAGGTTCTGAATGAACTGAAACGTTTGAAAAAGGGTGATGATGTGCCGGAGGATTTACTGGAAGTAATCCGGCTGATCACAGTGACGATGGATGGCATGAAGGAAGAATAGAAAATGCCTTTAAGTGTCGGCAAACACCTAAAGGCAGAGATTTGGTAGAATACTCACCAAAAACTTTCTACGAGTATTCTATCAAAATCTCCACTTCCTTTCAACGGGAAAATAAGGAGGAACGATGGAAACGAACAGAGTAGAGACAAAGAAAACAGAAATAAAAAGGACGGAGTCGGATCTGAAGCTGATAAATATGGAATCAGTGGAAGTAGAGCAGATTGAATGGCTGTTCTATCCGTTTATTCCTTTTGGAAAAGTAACGATTATTCAGGGAGATCCGGGAGAAGGAAAGACTACGATGGTACTTCAGATTATTGCGAAGTTGACCAAAGGCGAAAAAATTCTTCCAGAGCAACAACAGGCAACAGACGAGAAGGATAGAGCAGAAAAGAACGTTGACTCTGATGCGAATCCAGTGGAAAGCCCGATAGAACCTGTGAATGTTATTTATCAGACTGCAGAAGATGGATTGGGCGATACTATCAAGCCTCGACTTCTTGCAGCTGGTGCAGATTGTTCCAGAGTGATGGTAATTGATGATAACGATCGGGCATTGACCATGATGGATGCCAGATTGGAAGAAGCTATCATACAGACAAAAGCCCGTCTGGTAGTTTTAGATCCAATACAGGGATTTCTTGGAGCAGAGGTGGATATGCACCGGGCAAATGAAATCCGTCCGTTAATGAAGCGTGTGGCAGTGCTTGCAGAGAAATACCACTGTGCAATCATTCTGATCGGGCATATGAACAAAAACAGTAACGGAAAATCTTCTTACCGTGGATTGGGTTCGATTGATTTTCAGGCGGCAGCCAGAAGTGTGCTGATTGTTGGGCGGATTAAAGATGAACCGGAAATCCGTGTGGTAT
>JALFLW010000116.1 GCA_022774505.1 Lachnospiraceae bacterium | reverse complement strand
CTCTGAAAGTGCCATTGCCAGGCTTTCCTCCAACTGTGCTATTCTTTTCTGCTGACGTTCTATGGTCTGCATCTGGGTTAGCGTATTCTTCTGTAGCTTCTCGTACTGGTTTTTCCAATACTTTGCGTTCTCTGCTTCCTTCGTCTGTGATAGCAGTCCGCTCTGCCTGAACTGTTCTGTTTCTGTTAAAAGCATCTTCTAAAACCTCCTTTGATAATTCGATACTATATGTTTCTGCTAAGTTCTTATCTCTAAAAGATTTGCCGGTTTCGATGTGAGTAAAGGTGACATACTTTCTGTTGTCTTCCCATTTCACTTCATAACCGTGCTCTTCCATCTGAGCGATAAACTCTTCTTTGCTTGTGGCAGTAGTCATACAAGCAAGGACTGCACTGATGCAATCTGTCTTCAAGCTTTTCTTTCCATCTGTTGTCATAAGACGGTAATCTCTCTTATCGTAGGAACGGATAGTTCCTTCTTCGATATCAGATCCATCAAAGTGTTTTCCTTTGACACAGACAGATAAGCCATGAGCTTCACAGATTTCATCATTAATCTTTTTCATCTGTTTAAAGTCTGCTTTGGACAGATGAACTTTACTTCCATCAATGCTATTTACGGAATTTACCACTACATGGCAGTGACAATGATCGGAGTCGATGTGGCTTGCAAGAGCACAAGTAAATCCGGGAAAACATCGTTCTGCCCATTCTTTACCAACAAGCAAAGTCTCTTCTGGAGTTATCTTTTCATCTGGATGAAAGGATATGACGAAGTGCTTATACTGTCGTCCTCCAGTCTTATTCCAAAACTTTTTTGTTTCTTTGAACTGCTGATACACAAGATCGGCAGTAACCTTTTCTTCAAAATAATCTCCAGTTACAAGCTTAAGTTCTTCAGTAACTTTTTTATCTTTGTAGATATAGTCAAGGGTGTTACTTAATGCTGCTGAAGATTTAGCTCTCGTATTAATAGCTTTAACGACTGACATAGTGGCAATACCTCCTTTCCAGTTTCATGTATACCGTTTGCAAGTTCCTTAAGTTCGTTTTCATTTGTTGGCTGATTATATGTATTTGCAATCTTAGCCATCTGGTTACAATTGATGCCAATACCTTTGAACTGATTTAAAAGTTCCGTAAGCTCAGACAAGAGCTGAGGGATATCTTTTAAAGCTTCTGGATTGGCTAGCGTTGCTCCTAGTGTTGCGTTGATAAGGTAGGTCTGTTTATTCAGACCGGATTCTGTTACTAGCTTGGTTAACTTTCGATACTCTTCATCGTTCATATAGAAGTTAACCTGATGATTTCTTGTCCTGTGCTTTTTTGTTGCTTTTGTTCCCATGTGTATCATCTCCTTTCAAAATTGTGCGGAACAAATCGGTTACAAATGATTGGATTGATAGGATGGAAACATTCCATTTGTGAGCGACCGGGTTATCCAAAAGGGGCGGAGCTCCTTTGGCGGGATGCAAGGGCAGAGCCCTTAATTCTCTTAGTAGGGAATGGGATAAAACCGATGGGCCAGTTTTCTGACTGTTATTAGGTCGGTTTTTCGTCCATTACCGGATAAGAGGATGTGCTCTAGGGGACGGGGGAATGAAAGTCCCCAGTGGGTTCCAAGGGCTAGCCCTGGCAAGCTACCGAAGTGAAACGAGGGTACCACGCGACTAGGAACGATAGTGACTAGTCAAAGTGGGTAGCTTGCCTATTATTCTGAAAATATAAACAGGGCTGCAGATAATCTGCTGTAGATATGCCCTGTGAGTAACAAATCAGAATAATGGTGGTTTGGTAGGCCGTTGTATTCGTTGAATAAGTGGAATTGGCACACGGATGTGTAGTCAAATTCCGCTGATAATTTCATTAAGCGGACTACATGTCGCAATCTCCAGTTGGATGAATATGATTATTAGAAAGACCAATGTTGCTGATATCAATTAGATATCTATAGGTGATATCAGTTGGATATCAGTAGAGTTTCTTTGGATTGAACAAAGTTCTTAAATAGATATTTGATATACACTGTAGAATCTGTGCGAGTGCTTTTCTTTCTTTACTTCTCTGGGGGACAGGGTAATTAATGGTGGTCTTAGTTGCATTGATTGTTATTTTTAAAGATAAAATTACAGATATTATCAGTACCGCATTTTCTCAAATTGATGATGGAGCAGGTACGATCAATGATGGAATAACGATCTGACAGATCATAGGGAGGGAGCAGAAAGTGAAATATCGGGAGGATGGCAGTATAACAATTTTTATGACATTTATTTTCTTATTGCTTTTTGCTTTGACAGCAGCAGCCCTGGACAGTGCACGTTTGTATGCTTCAATGGGGTATATGAAAACGTCTGCCCGGGGGGCGGAGCTGGCAGTTTATGGAGAATATACACGAGAATTGTTTAAGGAATATAAATTATTTGGATATGGAGGTTACGATGGAAAGGATGAGAGCGATTGGAGGGACAGATATCAGGAATTATTATATGAAAATTTGCGGGAAAGACCGGATAATGCGGAGAGAAATATATTTTTTTCAAAAAAATATGCATCGGTGTATCAGATAGGGAATGTCAAGCCGGAGGTAAAAAAAGCGGTGTATATAACGGATGAAAAAAGTTTTATAAAGCAGCTGGATCAATGGATCAGATCAGAAGGGATCAGAGACATCGGTGAAAAACTGTTGAAACAGATACAGGGGACTGATGCCGGAAAAAAGGACGAGCTGCTAGACGATGTAAGTCAGACACAAAAGAAAGAACAGGAGGAAAAGCTAAAAAAAGAAGAGAATGAAAAACAGGAAACAGAAAGTACTATAGAAACAGGAAACGAAGTTGTACAGGAAAAACAAAAAAATCCATTCGATTTCTTAAAAGAATTAGTTGAAAATGGCATATTGTCATTGGTATGCGATGTGGACAATCTTGCTGAAAAAGAAATTATACCAAGAAAGTCAGATAATAATTTGGAAAAAAAGTTCAAAGAAAAATGGAACAAAGGAGACAGTGGCATAGGGATTTTAAAACAATTTTTAGATCAATCAGATTCTATGTGGAATGAGGAGATGATACACGATCAAAAAAAGAAAGGTAAACTGCTTTTGTATGTGTCAAAAATGTTGGGATCCTATGTTAGTTCTGATGAAGAAAGAACCAAAGAAACAGTACCTTATGCGAGGGAATATCTCATTACGGGTCAGACAAACCCAAAAGATGCATTGTGGAGTGTGGTCAACAGATTGTTTTTTGTGAGAACAATGATCAACTTTTTGTATGTGGAAAAAGATGCAGAGATGCAGGCGAAAAGTTTGGAGACGGCAACAGCTTTGGCTGCACCATTGATGGCAGAAGCCTTTATTCCGGCGATACAAAATGGTATTTTGTTGATCCTTTCTTTGGAGGAGGCATGCGTAGATATCACAGCATTGCTGGAAGGGAGGTGTGTACCTGTATTTAAAGATCAAAGCAATTTCCAGATTAAATATTTGGAAATATGTACTGCAGGCAGAGAGTTATTTCTCAAAAAAGCAAAGGCCTATCCTAAGTCAGAGGATAAAATGAAAATGCGGAACAACCAGTTAAATTATAATCAGTATCTTTGGCTGTTTATGATGATGAATTCGTGGAAAAGCCTATACGAAAGAACATTAGATATTATTCAGTTTGATCTTAGAGAACGATATAATCAGACATTTAATATCGATCAGTGTATATGTCGGACGAAGGTCACGGTTACATATGATACGCCACTGTTGATGGGCAGATTGATGGGTGAAAGGGGAGGAGGGATTTACAGAGTTGCCTCGAAGGACATTCAGAGGAAGTTTTCTATGACATACGGATATTAACGAGGATAGTCAGGGATTGTGCGGGGCGTCTTCTTCAAAAATCCAAACAAATTAAAGAAAAGCGATAAGAGATGGCTTCCCCGAGCAATGATAAAGTATTTCTAACCTTCTATATTTCTAAACCCGAAGAAGGCGTCTCACACAGTCTCTGACTAATTCTAAATACAGATAGGTGATGGAACAGATGAAGAAAAAATGGTGGTTTAACGGATCATATACAGTAGAAGCGGCATTTGTGGTGCCATTGGGATTTCTTGTGCTGATGTCTCTAAGCTGTCTTTTTACCGCTCTGCTGCGACAAAATAATATACACATGTCCCTGCTGCAGGTTTCAGCAATGTATGGGTATAGCGGACAAAAGCAGATATCCCTGGAAGGCATATTAAAGGATCATGTATTGATACAATGGGAGGAGGATGGGCAGGAAAAGGTTTGCTATGCGGATTATAATATAGCAATTCCTTTTATTGGTTCCCGTTTTATGAAGATGCATCGATATCAGCAAATGTGTGTGTCGGATTACGCAGGGATCAGTATGGTGCCGGAGGAGACAGGGGAAGGGGAGGTATATATTGCGGAGAATGGTAAGGTGTTTCATAAAAACAGGGAATGTACATATTTGCGGACACGTATTCAGAGTGCCCTGCTATTGGAAGTAAAAGAAAAAAGAAATCAATCAGGGGGGATTTATTACCCTTGTGAAAGCTGTTGCCATTCACAGGCGAGAAAAGAATCGGAATTGGTTTACTATACTTCCTATGGAAACAGATATCATATTAAAAAGTCATGTTCTAAAATAAAACGAACTGTTCGCAAGGTAAAAAGGTCAATGGCGGGTAATCTTTCGCCGTGCAGCAAATGTGGTGGAGAATAGAAAGGAAAGGGAATATGAAGCTTGTAATAGGTTTGGGAGTAGTAATGGGGATATGTACGATCATGGATCTGATCAATCAGAAAATATGGATGCCTTTGGTTTTGATGATGTTTCCTTATATAGTAATCTGTCTTTGGATGGATGGACGGAATATCCTTTTGCATCTGGCAGGAGGGATATTGGCATCTGGCGCTTTTGGTATTATGAGTGTGATGACAAAGGGGCAGATTGGTATGGCAGATGTCATTATTATAGGAATGATCGTAATGGCACTGGGGATGGAAAAGGGAATTTTAGTTATCATGGGCAGTTTGTTTTATGCATTTCTGGCGGCTGTTTTGTTTGTGGTATTTTTTAAAAAAGGAGGAAAAACCAGAATGCCATTTGTTCCTTTTTTATTTGGAAGCTTTTTGACGGTAATAATAGGGTAGAGTGTACTTGCGGAGGAGTTTCGTGTAATAATAAATTTTTCACACGTCAAATCCGTGCCTGCGGGTTGATATGTATACGGTCAGGGAAAGGAATGGGAATTAAGATGAACAGATATTTTTGGGATGGCAGTTATACGGTGGAGGCAGCATTCGTTGTGCCGTTAATTTTAGGAATTGTATATGCGTGGATGTTTCAGTTGTTTTTTTTACATGATCAGGTGGTTATGGCTGGGATGCTTCAGGAAATAGTCATCCGGGAACAGGAAATGACGGAGCAGGGAAAAACTATAGATGCACAAACAAAACGAGAGTGGCAGCATACAATTCAAACGCAGCTTTGGACAGCGTCGGTCAGACGTATGAGCTTAAAGGAAGGAAAAATTCAAACAACCGGAAAGATTCGTATGGAGGCTGCATGGAATATTCCGGTTATGGAGTATTTTTTAGGAAATCATTTTAAAAGCGATATGGTGCAAAAACTTCCTGTTGTTCATCCGGAAACGGTGCTGCGTATTAAGGATGAGGAGGGACATAAAGATTGAAGGAATGTGTGGAGGGAGAGTTTATATATCGAATCGAAGATGAGGTGTTGACTATTGAAGGAATAGAACAGTATGCGGAACAGACAGACACTAAAATGTTAATAAATAATCGGATTCCATATCTTTTGGATCTGAGGGTCCGTTATATAGACAATTCCTGTCATTATTGTTATAACGTATCGGGCTTAACATGTCTTGGACAATATATAAAAGATAAAAAGCTGGAATTTAAAATGGCTCGTGAGCTGATAAAAGGAATATACGAAGTTGTAAAAAACTGTGACGAGTATTTCTTGAAAGAAAAATGTTTACAGTTGGATACCCGGCTGATCTTTTGGAATCAGACAGAGCAGAAAGTATATTTTTGTTATTTTCCGGGAAAAGAACGAGAGTTAGTAGAGCAGTTAAAAGATCTATGGGAAAAATTACTTCCGGTGGCGGATCATAAAGAAAAAAAAGGGGTGGAATTAATCTATGAAATATACGAAGTTATTTTCGGAAGTGGCTTTCATATTGAAGGAATCAGGGAGTGTCTGAAAAGATATTCGTTGCAGGAAAACGAACAGAGGGAAGAAAAAATTCTGATCGAAGAGAAGGAAGGTGGTTTTGATGAATTGGAGACAGGGAATGAGCTATGTGAAAATAAAGAGAAAATTGTCCCTTCGCTGTCAAAGAAAGAGATGTTCCCGTATTGTCTGCGTAATATCTCGGAATATAATGCTGTGCCAATGATGATACATTTGGATAAGGAGATGATTACAATAGGGAGGGCTCCGGATAATGATGTGGTAATAAGCGGAGCACAGATCAGCAGAAAGCATGCAAGGATTGAACAGGAGGAGGGAGTAATATATTTAACAGAGAGAAATGCCGTAAATGGAGTTTTTTTGAACAATCGTCGTTTGCTTAAGGAACATCCTGTCAGATGTGACAAGGGAGATAAGATATCCTTTGCCGATATTGAATATTTATTATGCGTGGAATAAAAAGAGCAAAACACAGTGAACCGATCCCCGAAAGTTAGATCTAAAAATTTAACTTTTTGGGGGTACCTCACAGCGTTTTGCCCTCCGGGTATTCAGACCCTTAAAAGCCAAAAATCATATTCAATACCCCAGAACATCAGAAACAGTCTGGGTATATCATAGTTCTTGTTGTGCGAAGTTTGAGTAATTAATGTTTAAATGGATATTGTCATAACGGATGTCACAGCCGTCATGTTCCATATGGGTTGTAAGCTGTCCATTTGTGTCTGCCCGAAAATGATAGAGATTGTAGTCTCCGGTTTCATAGGAAAAATCTTCGCCATTATCAAGATAGTGGATATAATCCGCTGTTTCTCCGGTGTCGTCAGCAGGGAAGTATTCCAAAATAAGGTCCTTTACCCCATGTGCAGGGATATGATTTACAGGCGGCCAGGTTGGAAGTATGCTGCCACCTTTGATATAAATTGGGCAGATATCCAGTGGTGCCTCCCGCAAAATATAGCGTCCACCGGAGATTCGTTCATGTGTCCGGTAATCGATCCAGATTCCCTCCGGTAGATAGAGTGACCGGACATGGGCTCCCTGATCGGTAATCGGTGCAACTAATATACGGTCACCGACAAGATATTCATCATTACACTGCCGGGTTTCTGCGTCATTCTGATAATGCATAACAAGCGGGCGTAGAATAGGAAGGCCGGTTTTGGACTCTTCGTAGAACAGATCATATAAGTAAGGGATAAATTTGTATCTTAGTTTCACATAGGATCGATAGATATCCAGTGTCTGCCTGTCAAATTGCCATGGTTCCTGAAGGCGGGAAAATTTTGCACAGTGATTGCGGAAAAGTGGGGCAAAGCAGCTGGCCTGGATCCAGCGGCAGAGGAGTTCGGGAGTGGTGTTTGAACCAAAGCCGCCGATATCTGTTCCGACAAAAGGCATGCCGGACATGCCAAGGTTCAGGAGCTGTGGAATGGACATTTTTAAATGTGTCCAAATACTTTGATTGTCACCGGTCCAGGCGGTGGAGTATTTCTGACTTCCGCTATAGCATGCCCGCGTAATGACAAAAGGGCGTTTCTGAGTGTGTTTCTTTATTCCTTCATAGGTTGCTTTTGACATAAGGTGACCATATATATTATGCACTTCTTTGTGAAAGCGTGGAGTCTCATCGCCTGCAAATACGATATCGTCAGGTAATGGTCCACGGAAGCTGGCTGGCTCATTCATGTCGTTCCAAATGCCTGAAATCCCCTGATCTAATAAAAATTTGGTCTGATCTCCCCACCAGCGTCGTACTTTAGAGGAGGTATAATCCGGAAATACAGAATCTCCGGGCCACACTACATTTTCATATACCTGTCCATCCGGAGTTTTTGCAAAATAATCATTTTGGATACCTTCGTCATACATGTGATATCCCTTTTCGACTTTTGTTCCCGGATCGATAATGGTTACAAGGCGGATTCCCTTTTGGTTTAAGGTGCTGCTTAGACCGGCCAGATCAGGAAAACGGCTGTGATCGACGGTAAACACTTTAAAATTATCCATGTAATCGATATCCATATGGATTACATCACAAGGAATATCATGATCAATGAAATTTTGGGCCAGATCCATGACTTCCTGCTGACTGGAATAGCCCCAGCGTGACTGGTGATAACCTAGTGTCCAGAGCTGTGGAAGAGGGCAGCGGCCGGTAAGGGATGTATATCCTTTAATGATATCAGAGATGGTGGTTCCGGAGATGAAATAGTAGTCCAGTTCACCGTCAGCAGCACTAAAGGAATAGTATTCTGGTGAGCTATAGCCCATATCAAAGTTTGTTTTAAAATTATTATCAAAGAATATTCCGTAGACACAGTTTTTGCGAAGCGTTATAAAAAACGGAATTGATTTGTAGAGAGCCTTGAAAGTAGGATTTTCCACATGAGGATCGGGGTTGTCGGAATTCCACATCGTATAATCATAGCCCTTTTTGTTTAAAAAGCCGGTTTTATCTCCGAGCCCATAGAAGATTTCGTCTCCCATCAGGGATTTGACAACCTGAAAACGGCAGGAATCTTCACCGGTGTGAACGACATGACCTTCCTGACGCATTTGTTCAATTTCTTCTTCTGTCAGTGAAGCAGGTTCTTTAAGAGAACCGGTATAATCAGAACAAAGCAGAGTTCCATCCGTAGAAAAAATCTGTAAATGAAGATTTTTATCCAAAATCACATGAAGAGCCGGTGTAGAAAGGAATAAAGATGAATCCGGGGTCAGCTGATATTTGGTAATGATGGTATCTATTGATTTATCTGTTTTTTCCGAAAGCTTGAGAGTACCGGTAAGATCAGGAGGTGTTTCTACAGCAAAAGATGGATGGGTCCGGGTGTGGATGCGCAGGATCTTATCGGAAACTGCTTCAATCTGAAGGGGAGTTTCCGGCTGATCCGTATATTTACTGAGAAGTTCTCCGGCGTAAATGGCACAGGTATGGTCTGATAATTCATATTTCCATGGAAATGAAATCATAATGCAATGCTCCTTTGATTTTTTTTCAGTGTATAGGAAAATGCTCGTAGTGTAGAGGGAAGCCAACAAGAATTGCGAAGCAATTCTTGGAGGGCAAAACGCTGGTTTTGCCCTTTTTCAGTGTATAGGAAAATGCTCGTAGTGTAGAGGGAAGCCAACAAGAATTGCGAAGCAATTCTTGGAGGGCAAAACGCTGGTTTTGCCCTTTTTCACTTTATAGGAAACTTGTCGTTTCCTATAAAGCGAAAAAAAGGGTGATTACAGATAAGAAAAAAATGCCCACCAAAAGATGGGCATAAAAAATAAATGAGATTGTTTAGAAGAGATAAAAACCTTCTTCGTCAATTTCATT
>JALFLW010000041.1 GCA_022774505.1 Lachnospiraceae bacterium | reverse complement strand
AGCGTTGATTCCTTTCGATATTTTGGAATTTTGGTCAAGGACATTATATCAAAAAAAGGAGGTCAATGCTCTTTTTAATTGCAAACCTCCGAAAATAAAGGTTTTAGAGTAAAAAAAGAGGTAGTTTTTTGACACTACCATAACTGATTGGGAGGAACAATTATGTCAAATATGTTTTGTTTTCAATGTCAGCAGACTGCCGGTAACAAAGCCTGCGTCAACACCGGTGTATGTGGCAAAAAACCAGAGACAGCACTGCTTCAGGATCATCTCATATACGAACTGATCCGCCTGGCTGAGGCTGCTCATGCCGCCGGCAAACATTCCCGACTCACCGACCGGCTGTTAATGGATGGTCTGTTTACCACGCTGACCAATGTAAATTTTGATAATACGGCGATCAAAGAATTTACCGGCCGTGTCATCAAAGAACGCAAAAAGCTTAGCGATGAAGATATCCCCGTTGTGAAACTTTGGGAAGGCAGTAACGATGAAGTATCTCTGCGTTCTACGCTGCTGTTCGGGTTGAAGGGAATGGCAGCATATGCCCATCATGCCATGAATCTTAACTACGAAGACGAAAGTGTCACAAAATGGTTTTATAAGGGACTTTGTGCCGTCAATCAAGAACATTCTGCCGAAGAGTGGATCCAATTGATCATGGAATTCGGGCAGGTCAACTTTAAATGTATGGAGCTTTTGGATCGTGCAAATACAGCAACTTTCGGATCTCCCTCCCCAGTCAAGGTACAGACGGATATAAAAAAAGGTCCTTTCATTGTAGTATCAGGACACGACCTGAAAGATCTGTCTCAGCTTTTGGAACAGACAAAAGATAAAGGGATCAATATTTACACGCACTGTGAAATGCTCCCTGCACACGGTTATCCAAAACTAAATAAATATGAACATCTTGCAGGAAACTTTGGCACTGCATGGCAGAGCCAGCAAAAAGAATTTGACAATATCCCTGCTCCTGTTCTTTTTACTACCAACTGCCTGATGCCACAAAGACCAAGTTATCAAGACCGCATTTACACTACATCCGTAGTAGGCTATGAGGGTCTTCGTCATATCAGCGGAGATAAGGATGGCAACAAAGATTTTACTCCGATCATTGAACACGCACTGAAACTGGGAGGATATGAAAAAGATCAAAGCATGAGCGGTATTAACGGAGGGCACATTCTGACTACGGGCTTCGGTCACGCTGCAGTCCTCTCCCATGCAGACAAGATCATCTCCGCTATCAAACAAGGACATATCCGCCATATCTTTCTGGTGGGCGGCTGTGACGGAGCACACCCGGGCCGTAACTATTATACGGACTTTGTCAAACAAACACCGATGGATTCTCTGGTACTGACCCTTGCCTGTGGCAAATACCGTTTCAACGATCTGGATCTCGGAGAGATTGATGGCATTCCCCGTATCCTTGATATGGGACAGTGCAATGATGCCTACAGTGCCGTCAAAGTAGCTCTCGCCCTTGCCGAAGCCTTCGAATGCAGCGTAAACGATCTACCTCTGACACTGGTTCTTTCCTGGTATGAACAAAAAGCTGTCTGCATCCTGCTCACTCTCCTCTCTCTGGGAATCCGTAATATGTACCTCGGTCCAACCCTCCCGGCATTTATGTCGGAAACCGTTGTAAAATTTCTGGTGGACTCCTACGACCTGCATCCTATCACCATGCCGGAACAGGACTGTGCGGCAATCCTTTCCGAGCAATATGATATAAGTCCCAAAAACCGGACAGTTATTCCCCCCAAAAAAAGGACAAAACCAGCGTTTTTCCAGATACAAAAATACCCGGAAAGCTATCGTTTATGACAGCTTTCCGGGCATAATACATACATTTCATCATTTTAATCCCAATATCAGGATCACTAAGATTATACATGGCAATACATAGGTAACATATCCCTTAAGAGCCTTCGGGAATCTGACGCCCTCACCGATATTTGTCTCCTCGAGATATTTATCAAAGCCCCATCCCCACTTCGTCACACAGAAAAGAAGAAATATAAGAGAACCACCCGGCAAGAGCAGGTTGCTGACAATAAAATCTTCCAGGTCAAGCACTGTACTCCCGACACCTCTCGGTTGAAATCCGCTCCAGATATTATAACCTAATACCGCAGGCATCGATGCGATCAATATTATAATTCCATTGATGAATGCTGCTCTTTTCCTGCTGATATTCCATATATCCATACAACAGGCAATAATATTCTCAAATACTGCAATAATAGTCGAAAACGCTGCAAATGTCATAAACAAAAAGAAGAAGGATCCCCAGATACGTCCACCGGGCATCTGAACAAACACATTCGGAAGAGTGATAAAAATCAGTTCCGGTCCCGCCCCCGGATTGATCCCATAGGCAAAACATGCCGGAAATATGATCAGACCGGACATAATGGCTACAAAGGTATCCAATGCAGCGATCCTCATGGATTCTCCCAAAAGAGTATGTTTCTTGCCCATATAGCTTCCAAATATCTCCATGGCACCAATACCCAGACTCAGTGTAAAAAATGCCTGGTTCATGGCTGCAATGATGACATTGAAAAGCCCTGTTTCCTGTACCTTCTTCCAGTCAGGGATCAGATAAAATTTCAGTCCTGCCATTCCGCCTTTTAACAGAATACTGTTAAAAGCCAATACCACGATCAGACCCAAAAGTCCAAGCATCATAGGTTTACTGATTTTTTCCACTCCTGCCTGCAGACCAAAGGAGCAGATCAAAAAACCTAACACAACGATCACAACCATCCAAAATGTCATACTCTTCGGATCAGAAAGCATATGATAGAATTTATCTGTGACACCCTTTGTATCTAGTCCATTGAAATCATTGACCAGAAAACGATAAAAATAACTGATCATCCAGCCTGCCACTGTCGTATAAAACATCATCAACATGTAATTTCCGAACAGAGCAGCATATCCATGCAGGTGCCACTTACTCCCTTCTGGTTCCAGCTTCTTGTATCCCTGAACAACACTCCTGCCACTGGCCCGTCCCACTGCAAATTCCATCGTCAGCACCGGAACTCCCACAGCAGCCAGAAAAAACAGATAAAATAATACAAAAAAACCTCCACCATTCTGTCCTGCAACATATGGAAACTTCCATACATTTCCAATCCCGATCGCACATCCCGCTGAGATCAGGATAAAACCTAATCGGGATTTAAAACTCTCTCTTTTCATAAAATCGTCCATTCCTTTCTACTCAGCCCCGCAAACTTTGGGCTGCATTATAAATAACTTACTAAGACTTCCCACACCCCCAATTGATGTACACCCATAATATATCTTATGTCTGGTTACCTGCAATGGCATTTTGCCTGTCCAAGCACTTTTAAATCCGTGAGCTGTGACTAAAAAAATTGACGCAGATCAGTAGGATTTCTGAAAAGACTTTGCTTTGCAATGCTTTGATGAATACGCATCTGTACGATTGAACCCCATAGGTGGGCTCAGTTGTTTCGGACGGCACGCTCCCGCTACGATGCACCACGCAACGGTACATAACGCCCCAAGTGCTAAATTGCTTAAATATGTGTTTGCAAAACTTGGGGCGTAAGTACCGGCGGGTGCA
>JALFLW010000062.1 GCA_022774505.1 Lachnospiraceae bacterium | reverse complement strand
CAGATACGGGTGATTACCTACTTACAAAGGAAACTATTATTTAGGAGGCGATAGGATGAGTACAACAAGCACCTTTATCACAGTTCCGGAGATTCAGGAAGTGTTGACGGTCTCAGAATCAAAAGCATACAGAATCGTAAGAACTTTGAATGAGGAACTGAAAAAGAAGGGATACATGGTTATTCCGGGTCGGGTAAGTAGACATTATTTCAATGAGAGATTCTACGGTATAGACGTAGAGGAAGGAGGAAATGAGTAATGCCTGCGTACAAGGATAAAAACAAAGGCACATGGTACGTGTCCTTTCACTACTTTGACTGGACAGGTAAAAATGTCAGAAAGATGAAGCGTGGTTTTGCCACAAAGAAAGAAGCCCAGGAATGGGAAGAGAGCTTCCTTCGTACAAAAGCAGCAAGTATGGATATGACCCTCGCAGAGTTTTATACCGTATATGAAAAGGATGTCAGACCAAAGTTAAAAGAAAACACATGGTGGTCGAAGGAGCACATCATACGTACCAAATTGATCCCGTATTTTGGTAGCAGAAAGATGGTGGATATCACGGTGCGTGACATTATCAAGTGGCAGAACGAGATGAGGGAGTATCGTGATCCGGCAGGGAAGCCTTACTCGCCAACATACTTAAAGACTGTACAGGCCCAGCTTTCATGTCTGTTCAATCATGCGGTCAGATTCTATGAGCTTCCATCCAATCCGGTACATAAAGCAGGTGCTCTTGGATCTGAAGACTCGGAAGAGATGCTTTTCTGGACAAAGGAAGAGTATCTGCAATTTATTCCAACCATGGCAAATAAGCCGTACTCGTATTATGCATTTGAACTTTTGTATTGGTGCGGGATCCGAATGGGTGAACTAAGGGCACTCACTGCTGAGGACTTTGACTTTGAGAAGAATATTGTATCTATTACGAAGTCTTATCAGAAGATTAAGGGTAGGGATGTTATTACGAAGCCGAAGACCAAAAAAAGTATTCGAGAGGTGTACATGCCTAAACAGGTGGCAAGGGAAATGGAGGATTTTATTTCAAGCATTTATGGATTACAGCCGGATGAAAGACTATTCCCTATTTCCAAGTCATACCTGCATCACGAGATGGACAGGGGAGTAAAGGCGTGTGGGGTAAAGAGAATCCGTATTCATGATTTGCGTCACAGTCATGTTTCACTTCTTATCAACATGGGATTCTCAGCTCTTGCGATCGGTAACAGAGTAGGTCATGAGAGTGAAAAGATTACATACCGCTATGCACACTTATTCCCGTCTGTACAGGATGATATGGCAGAAGCTCTTGATGAAGAGTGGAAGGAGGGTTTCGATGTCAGAGAAGAAGAAGGACGACAAGAACCGATGGAGGAATAAAAGCGTCGGGTTTCGGTGCTCTCCGGAAGAGGGCATAGAGATAGACAAGCGTTGGAGGCTTTGTGGTTTTTTAACAAAGCAGGATTACATATTGGAATGTCTGCTTCATAACTATGTGGTGGCGAGGGGGAATCCAATGATGCTTGTCAGTATGAGAAAGGAACTGAAAGAAATATTGGAAGAGCTAAAAAGAATCAATGATGTGTCTGAGATTGACGAGGAACTGTTTACCCCGATAAGGACGATGTTAGAGGTTCTTGAATCTTTCAAAAATGATGAAGGAAATAACAGGAGGACGAGAAAATGAGCAAGGTTATTATTTGTGCGAATCAAAAGGGAGGAGTGGCGAAGTCAACTTCGGTTGTAAATATCGGCATCGGGCTTGCCAGACTTGGAAAGAAAGTGTTGGTGATCGATAACGATCCGCAGGGATCTCTTACAGAGGCATTGGGGTATCCTCAGCCGGACAAGATTGAAATCACCTTGGCAACCATAATGGAGTGGGTACTGAATGAAGAAGAATTTGACTTAGATGCCGGAATCCTGCATCACGAAGAGGGGATAGATCTTATGCCGGCCAATATTGAGCTCTCCGGAGTGGAGACATCACTTATCGGTATTATGAGTAGTGAAACCGTGCTTCGTGAGTATGTAGAAATGATAAGAGATAAGTACGATTACATACTTATAGATTGCTCTCCGAACCTTGGACAGCTTACTTTGAATGCTCTTGTGGCGGCGGATGAAGTGATTATACCGGTACAAGCGGCATATCTGCCTATCAAAGGCTTGGAACAGCTTTTAAAGACTATTAGCCGTGTTAAGCGTAAGATGAACCCTTCTCTTAATATCATGGGGATTTTGATTACTATGGTGGATTACAGAACCGTCTATGCCAATGAGATAACGGAGATCCTGTATCAGCATTATGGTAACAATATTCATATCTTTGAGGAAGTAATCCCTATGTCTGTAAGGGCAGCAGAAGCAGCTGCGGAAGGTGTAAGCATCTATACTGTCAGACGGCACATTGTGGGAGGTGCAAACCGCGCTTTGTTTTAGGTGAATTTACCTCCCCGATTGTGCCGTACCGGAATCTGCCGCAGACTCCTGGCGGAATGACCGCAGATTGTCGTAGCCTTGTTTGAAGGGCAGCCGGTGCTGCTTTTGAAATAAGGCCATGACAGGAGTCACAGCCTTAGAAATGTACTTTGAAAACTTCATCAATACAGTCCCTGATTATCAACTGCAGCACGGATGATTTCAGCATCAATGACTTTCTTGTCCTGCTGGGAGCCAATGGTCAGGGCATCCGTCATCAGGTTATCAATGAGGCGGGGATTGCCCTGTGTAAAGCTGTGCGCAGCTGCAAGCGCCGCCGGATCAATGATGGTGGATGAGGCACCAGCCAGCTGAAGCTTGTGCAGGATGTACTTTGAAACCTCATCATCAGAAAGCCCGGCATAGTTATAATGGACAGTGATCCGCTGACGGAGTGCTTCATGCACCGGCTTGCGGAGCGTGTCATTGAGATGGGA
>JALFLW010000040.1 GCA_022774505.1 Lachnospiraceae bacterium | reverse complement strand
ATGATAAAAAGCATCAGTAAAAAACGCTTATCACATACCGGATAGAATTTTTCGTCATTTTCATTTACACATCAGCCTCTGAATTCTGTTCCAATTCCATAAGAGCTTTGGTAACCGCCTCGTAATCTGTCGTTACACGCTCAAACAACTCTCTGCAGCTCTCTTCATCAGGTATCCGGCTGTCTCTGTCTCTTAAGAGCTCTGTCAGTTCACCTGAAGAGATACTCAGCCGTGCAAAGGCTAGATTCGAACTGACACCTTTCAATGAATGTGCTGCAAGAAATGCCCTCTCATAATCTCCGCACTCCAAAGCCTTGCGTAAATCCCCAAAACTTGGATCTGAAAGAAATTTTAATGCAAATTTTTTTACCGTTTCTTCCCGTGGAAGACGCTGCATTATTGTTTCATAGCTTCCTCCAAATGAATCATAACATTCCTTTAATAACATAGAACCTCTCTCCCCTAATAATTTACTTTTTCCAATCAAAATATACTATATCTATGCCGGCTGTTTCAACATAATCCCTTGATTTGTCACAAAAAATGACATATATTTCAAATGACACTTGATATAATTCTTAAGGAAAGTATCAGATTCAGAGCAGATAATAAAAGAGCAGTTCTGGAAAAAATAGAACTGCTCTGAATGTGATTCTTTCTTATTGTACCAAGTCGCGGACGTTTAGCCGGGATGTATATGGGGATTGCTTTTCTCCCCCAAGCCGAAAAGTGAAATTTCTGCCTTACAAGCTATGGAAATTCCTATTGTTTTTTGAACAACAAAGAATTTTAGGCATGCTTCGCAGACTTTCCAACGGAAAGCCTGAAAAAAACGATATAAATATACTGAATTACCAATCATTCTGTGCATATGTCCTTCCGACTGGTTTCATGCTGCAGCAGCCACATGCGGGGCAGATTGTGATATCAAAATTCCAGACTACTTTCAACAGCTCTGCAATAGAAAGTCCTGTAAACCTCTGACGGAACTTTTGATGTCCCTGTAGTTTAAAAATGAGTTTTAGATTCTTCGCTTTTGAACGATTGTTCAAAAAACCATAATAACGTACTTTTTGAAAACTATGAGGCAGCACATGCATCAGGTATCGCCGAATAAATTCCTGATTGGTAAGAGTAATCTTGCGTTTGGGATCACCGGAACTTTTACCACGTGCTGAAAAAGTTACTTCCTTTTCAGTGACCGACAGGATCCGGTTGTTGGAGATGGCTATCTTATGTGTATATCTTCCAAGATATTCGAGGGCATTGCCAAATCCATTAAATGTTTCTTTTATGTAAGGACACCATTCTTTTGCATAAAGATCATTTTTGAATTCCTTCCACTCATAGGAGTTACGTAGTTTCTCGCAGGAGGAAGAGAAAGAAAGCTGTTTCTGTTGATACATGTGATCAAGACAGGAGAGGTATTTGCCTTTAAATTTATCCCTGAGTACTTTAACCGGAATAAAAAACTTGTCTTTTGACTTACGTATCTTTTGCTCCTGTGTGAGACCGCCGCCTGAAATGATACAATGCATATGCACATGGTAATCCAGTTCCTGATTCCAGGTATGGAGAACCTGAATGATACCGGGTGTTGCTCCGAGATACTTCTTATTGGCTGAAAGTTCCAGAAGTGTTTCAGCGCAGCATCTGTGAAGCAGACCATAAAGAGATTTCTGGTTACAGTAAATCAGGTGGTTTAATTCATGTGGGAGAGTAAACACTACGTGGAAATAAGAAGAGTCAATGACTTCTGCCCTGCGCTTATCTACCCAGATTTCTTTGTTAACAGCCTGGCAGTTCGGGCAATTCCGGTTGCGGCAGGAATTATTGTGAATCTCGATATGTCCACATTCTGTACACTCACTGATGGAATACCCCAGAGTTCCGGATTTACAATCCATGATGGCTCTGGAAGCTTTTTTCTGTATATCGGATTGAAAAAAATCCGAATTACAATAATCCGCATAAGAAAAATCCCAAATCTGCTGTATCTTAGACTTATTCATGGAAGGTACCTCCCATCTTATCAAAGGGGCTTGGGGAAGCCGAAAGGGTGCGGGCAGACAGATGCACATAAATTAAAGTAGAGGAGATGGAACGGTGACCCATAAGATTTTTTAAAGTTAGCAGATCCGTACCGTCTTCGTAATGATAGGTTGCGAAGGCATGACGGAAAGTGTGGCAGGTGAAGCGGTGTTCCCAGCCTAGTTCCCTCTCATGAGAACGGATAAAATCAGGAACACTCTGATGGTCAATCGGCTTGGAGGGATTTCTTTTCTGAGGAAAAAGCCAGTCCTTTGGACGCTTCTCAGGAGGGAGAGAATACCAGTATTGCAAGATAAGCTGCCAGGCATTTTCTGAAAGCTGGGCATAACGGTCAGAGCGGCTCTTTGAAGCACGGATATGGATGCGGTTTCTTGAATGTTCGATGTCGGAACATTTCAAATGACGGACTTCACCAATACGGAGTCCAGCAGAGAACATCAGACAAAGAAGGGCTTTAAATTTAAGGTCAGAAATAGAAAAAAGGAAGGTCTGCATTTCTTCCCTGGTAGGGATAAAAGGGATATAGGAATCAAACCTACGGAAGGGAATCTGGTAGGGATCCCATTGTTTGTGAAGAACAAATATGGTGAAGAAACGCAGCTGGGAGATACAGCAATTTATCGTCCGGTCAGAAAGAGAGCGTTCTTTCTGGATCCAGAAGATGAAATTTCTCATTTCCTGCCAGGATACATCTTCCGGAGAAGTATGAATGACATCGGAAAGATACTGAAGGTATGCAGAGATATATGTAGAATAAGAAACAATGGTATGGTCGGTAAGACCGCGAAGGGAGAGCATCTCCCGAAAAGAATTTAAATGATCGTCCATAATGGAACCTCCTAAGTAAAAAATAAAATAACAGCAAGAACCAGACATTTATTTGGTTACTGGGCGGTGGACGATAAAATTTTTCAGATATGTAGTTGTTGAGTTTAAAAATCCATGATAAACTAAGCATAGCAGTTCTTGTGAATATGTAGTTGTTTTGTGTGGTAACTTAACAATACAACATATACACAAAAACTGCTATTTTTTTTTGAAAAAAGTAGTGGTTTCACGTACTTAGGGCTAGCCGTCGCGCTAGCGACTTGGTACAATAAAAGAAGGAAAACAGAAGCACCATATCCCAGTCGTGTGGTCAGAAAAGAAAGATATCAGGAGTAAAGACTGTCTGGCGGTAACGTGCGTTTTTGGGACGTATCAGAACAGGATTCCGGTGGGACTGCAGGAATGAGAGGGCAGTGAGCCGGATGAACTCCATGGCAAAGCCGGAATAAGACTCCAGGTGTATGAGTTGCTTGAAAAAATCATTGTTATCTGTTTCGGAAGCATCCAGCATACCGAGCCACTGCTCCTTGTGAGAATTCCAGAGTGCCAGCCATTT
>JALFLW010000020.1 GCA_022774505.1 Lachnospiraceae bacterium | reverse complement strand
TGTCCTTTATCGTTTTGTTTTAGTATAACACAAAGCAGGGGGCAATTATACTGCTGGCGTAAACTGTAACAAATATTTCCCCAGTTCCTCCATAATCATCTGCTGGCTCTCCCGAGTGTGAATCAATGCATAATAATTTCTGGCTCTTCATTAGGATGTGTGGTATAGAAAATTGGCTCAAGACCGCATAGAACTTGAAAAAGCCGTTCTTTCCTAACCTTCTTTTTAATTGTCATTCCTCAACTCTCCTCACCCCAGGTGGTGTCGCTGTCTTACTTTCTAACCACGGTAGTGTTGCATTGATAAACACGCAAAACTCTATCATCCCCATTACAATAAGGATAAGCGCTTTTACAACTATCCTAACCACATTATTCCCAATGTGATCCGCCGGAGCCCAGAACATTGCAGTCAATATAATCACACTGGCTATTGCCGGAATCAGCGCCGCAATTGGCAGGTAAGATAATGTGATATACAGAATCAAGAATCCTGCCACCGCGCCATAAGCTCCTGCCGTTCCTATAACAGGCTGCATTTTCTGATATACCGGTATGCCCCAAACAATAGCCGGTATCAAGTTTATCAATGGGAACTTGTAGTTCTTCTCAAATTTACTTGTCTTTACGTCTTCAACGATATACTTTGCCATAATCATTCCTCCGGATATATTGTACCATACATGTCGTGATTTACTTCAGCCGTATAATAATGATTGATGGTATTCGGAGCATTATACAGAGCTGTCGTCAGATATGCCTTGATATTGGAAACCTTGGTAGTATTGTTTTTCATGCAACCGATCACATATTCCAAATGCTGGGAATTAAGTTTCAAGAATTTACTCTTCACCAAATTGTACGGATAATCCTCTCCCGCAATGCGGATAGTCTTTCGAGGAACACATACCACATCACAGATCAGTTCATAAAGCTCATCATACATTTCTCTGTCAGACCATTTCTTGTCGCTCATCATGATGTCATAATCAATGTTTTCACGAATAAGCTCCATGTACGCTGTAGTTTCATCCATCTCATCCATCCTTGATAAACGGATCCTCTGAGGCTGATTCTCTGCTGATAGACTGATATGATTATTATCACTGGCATTATTATTAGTAATATCATTATTATTCGGGTCTAAAATCTGTACCTCCCCCTGTACAGAATCCGTACCGGTACCGATTTTACTTTTATACTCGTCTACAGACTGTACCGGTTCAACTTTTATACCGGTCTTAATTGTAGACTGGTCCTCTGACACCGGTTCAGTTTTCTCACCGGTATAATTTTTAGACCGGTCAACCTGCTCTGTTCCCCCGGATACGAAGTTCTTTACATAGATGATATTAGCCAAACCGTTTCGCTGCATAACATCTATAAGTCCGATATTTTGCAGTTCCTTTAGCAAACTGACTGCAGTTGTTTTACTGCAATTCATATCCAGCATGATACTTTTAAGCGAATACTTGATGTATACGCGCCTTTCTTCATCGAACCAGCCGCTACGAACTGACAAGGACATTCTATCCAGCATCAGACCATACAATAGCTTTGAACTGTTTGATATATCTTTAAAACGCGCATCCGTGATCAATGCCTTAGGCAATCGGTAAAACGTAAACTGTTCCGCCTCCTGCCCGTAATAATACTCCAGCTCCAAATGCTCCATTAATCCCCTTCCTCTCTTCTTTTCCACTCATCAAGAAGCTCTACGATAAGATTCTCGATCTCCTCATTACTCATAGATGGATCGAAATAGTTATCCAGCTTCTTTTGATTGAATACTACTTTTCTTGCCTTAACTTTTTCATGAGAAAGGATATCTCTCAGATAATCTGCACTAAAATACCCCTTTTCATATGCCTCCCTTATACGAGTTGTGTCATCCCATGTAAGAGTCACTTCAAGTTCCTTTATGACATTATGTACCGTTTTCTGCTCATCAGATGGAAGTGTAGCCAGATCCACCCCTTGACGAATGCCAATCTTTTTACTATCCACCATATCCAAAAGTTCCTTATCAAGCTTAGAGACTGCAATCAGTCTCTGAATTGTTGCCCTGCTTTCCCCGGATTGTGAGCTCATTTCCACTAAAGATCTACCGCCTGCAGATCCCTGATGCTTCATAGCCTCATATTTCATGCTATAGGCCTTTGCCTTTTCACTGATAAGAATATCTTCACGCTGGATATTGGCATCTACCATAATTACGGTAGCCTCATCGTCACTACAATCTTTAATAATTGCAGGCATAGTCTCAAGTCCTGCCAATTCACAAGCATGATGTCTTCTATGGCCGGAAAGAATCTCATAACCGCCCTTTGCACGCGGACGTACAATCGCAGGCACCAGCACACCATACTCTTTAATGCTCTCCACCATTTCTTCCATAGATTCATCATCAATTACACGAAACGGATGATTCTCAAATGTATGTAAATCCACAATCGGCAAATCTACAATCTGTCCCTTCACTTCGCTGTTATCAGTTGTCTCTGCCTCTTCCATCCCAAACATATCATCATAGGAAGACAGCTTAATCTTTTCTCCCAGATTTCTCTTACTCATGTTCTGCGACCTCCTTTGTGATAATCTCATATGCCGATGCTACTTTGCCCTTCGGATCATGGGTATAGTGTCACGCGTCGAATTATAGTTCCCACCTACGGCAGCTTTACCGCAGATTAATTCCGACATCTCCTTCATATCGTCTATCTTAACGTGCTGTTTTTTACGGCACGTTTTTATCTGCCCTATTGACCATTCTCTTTCTTTCCCATATAGTCTTTTCGTAACCAATAGAAAAAGAGAAAGAACAGCCCCTCCTACAGTTCGTTCTTTCCCTTCACCAATTCAAGTGCTGCAAAGCAGGTCCTCTGCAGGGTCATGCCCTAATAAATGGTTGCCTGTCATATAAGCAGTCACTTCGCATTGTTATGCAATACTTATGATAAGAAAAAACTTACTGTTGTGCAAGATATTTCGTATAAAA
>JALFLW010000093.1 GCA_022774505.1 Lachnospiraceae bacterium | reverse complement strand
AAGGGTCTGAATACCCGGAGCTGTGTCTGGAAATTGCCTTCCGGGTGCATTCTTCTTTAGAAGCCAAAAATCATATTGAAAACCGTGCCACATCAGAAACAGTCTGGGCACAATTTATTTTCTGGTGTGCGAAGTTTGAGTTATACCATTTCATACCTTCCCGATCTTTTATCGAGATTTTTTCATACCTAAACAAACTTCTTTTTCTCCTGAAAGAAGTCTGATCTCTCTTATTCATTTTTATGGATATATGTGTCCGAATAACTGGACAATAAGATAAACAAAGGATACTACTCCCCTGCTCTATGATAATCAGCCCTTAGATCCGTCCTGCTGATGAATATACGAAATAATTACTGATTTACAGGAAACGATGACCTTTTCCGTTTCTATCCATTTCCTATAATATATGCTGCTATTCACGTTCAGACATACCGCACCTGCATGCAGCACCGAACGCAGTCTGGAAAATGTCTTATTTCTCTGTCCTGCTCCGGTACGTTTTAATATCTCTGCTGCTCCACGGAGCATAGAGTCTCCCAGCTGCTCCGATGCACAGATATCCTGTTTATTGCTATTCTGCTGTACTGTCTGAAGCATTTCCGAAGCCGTAGAAAAAGGCAACGCAAAATAGGGATCTGTTTTTCCTCTATCAAAACAGATCCCTGAGAAAAACAAAACAATGATCAGGCTAAGGCTCAGCCAGCCCCGCATTTTATATGTTTCTCTCATTACTGACACCTCATAACTATGTTCCGGCAGCTACCGTTCATACTTTTGCTATATTCTAGCAAATTTGGCTTCTTTTGGCAACTGCCCGGATCATATTTATTTCCCCACTGTCAGAATAATTCCTTATATATTTTTATCATCCGGTCTCTATCCAGCTCTACAAAATTATTGGCCAGAAGCCTCTGCTGATTTTCAATCACCGAATCCGTAAATGCCTCGATCTCCTCTTCCCGCATACCATATTCATGCAGCGGCTTTTTCTGAATCAGGTGATTTAATAATTTTTCCAATTCTTCGTATACGTCCTCTACCGGACATCCTAAAATATCCGCAATAAAACGATTTAAGCGGGCAATCTCTCCATCTGTCCTGATCTCCATGTAATTTTTCATAACCCCGGTAAACATGGCATAGTTTGATTCCCCATGAGGCACATGATATGTTGCCCCCAGCGGATAACTCATGGCATGTACCGCTGCACATCCGGCATTACCAAAGGCAATCCCGGCATAATTACTCGCCATCAGAAACTGTGACAACAGCGGTTTCCTCGCCTCCGGACCATGCTCTGCGATTTCTTTATAACCGTTAAGGATCATTTCAACAGCCTTGTATCCAAACAGCCTTGTTGTCTGATTTCCCTTTGGCGACAAGCTGGATTCTACCGCATGCACCAATGCATCGATAGAGCTTGTCGCAAACACTCCAAACGGAAGACTTTCCAACAATTCAGGTACCAGAACTGCACTGTCTCCATACATTTCATCAACCGCAAGTCCTTTTTTGGTTCCTCTGCTGTTTAGTGCAAGAATTGCAATATTCGTAACCTCGCTGCCCGTTCCGCATGTGGTAGGTACCAGGATAAGCTCTTTGTCCCTGACGGGCTTTATCTTTCCATCATACAGATCCAACACCGGACAAACATCACGCAGGGCAAACAGTTTAGAAATATCAATTACGGTTCCTCCACCCACTGCGATCACTCGTTTATGAGGTCCCTTAATATCTTTATACATCGCCTCAACCATGTCATCTGATGGTTCTCCCTGTCCGTATTTTTCCTGAAATAGAGTATCGCATTTCAGATCCAGATCTCCAAAAAACGGCTTGTATATATACTCATTTGTTACTACCAGATCGCCTTCTCCGATCTGAAATTCCTCGACAAAGGAACGAACCGTATCAAAATGATAAATATCCGGTTTGATCATTAATTCTTTCATATTCATCCTCATTTCCAAGAGTAGCTTGTAGAGATCTGCTGCCCTCTCAAACAATTTTATTTATTGTGTGCTACGCTGCCAGTTTGACAATTGCTTTTTCCATAATATCCAGACCTGCTTCCAGCTGTTCGTCCGTAATAACAAGAGGTGCAAGAAATCTTATCACATTTCCGTAAATCCCCGCACTCTCCACAATAAGACCGTTTGCTGCACATTCCTGAACCAGTTTTTTAACCAGCTCCCCATCAGGCTCCTTGGATTCCTGATCCTTGACAAATTCCAGTCCGATCATAGCCCCGAGTCCGCGGATATCACCGATCACTCCATATTTTTCTTTCATTGCTTCATAACGTGCTGTTACCTTTCTGCCGATTTCCCGGGCACGTCCTGCCAGATCATCCCTTTCCATTATTTCAATGGCTTTCAATGCAGAGGCGCAGGATACGGCATTGCCACAATATGTTCCTCCGATCGTCCCTGCCGGAACCGCCTGCATTATCTCCTCTCTGGCTATAATGGCACTGAGCGGCATACCTCCTGCAATAGATTTCGCTGTCGCCAGAATATCCGGCTCACATCCTGCATCCTTCCAATATTCTGATGCAAACATCCGTCCTGTTCTGCAGAATCCCGCCTGAACCTCATCAGCGACCAAAAGTATCCCATTCTCGTCACAGATTTTGCGTACAGCCTTGACCCACTCAATAGGAGCCGGTATAAATCCACCTTCACCCTGTAATGGTTCAACTACGATTGCCGCAATGGTATCCGCTGCGCCACACTCTTCAAAAACATCATAGATCGAACTGATATAATAGTCAATCGCAGCCTCCTTTGGCATACCGGCCGGCTTTCTGTATAAATATGGAAATCTGGCACGGAAGACACCGTGTGAAAGAGGTCCCATATTTGTTGCATACGCTTTCTTGGAAGTCATTGTCATTGTCAATTCGGTACGTCCGTGAAAAGCTCCTGAAAATACAATAATATTTGGTCTTTTCGTATATCCCCTCGCAATCTTTACTGCATTTTCATCTGCCTCAGCCCCGCTATTGGCAAAAAAAGTACGTTTCTTCTCTCCCTTGACCGGCACGATCTGATTAAGCTTTTCTGCCAGAGCCACATATCCCTCATGAGTCACTATGTTAAACATTCCATGAAAGAATCTCTCAGCCTGCTCTTTTACGGCATCAACCATTTCCGGCTGACTATATCCCACATTTAGGACACCAACGCCACCGACCCAGTCCAGAAAATAATTTCCATCCAGATCCTCTACCATTGCACCCTCACCGCATTTGATCGCTACCGGATAAGCACAGCCAATGGCATCCGGCACCGCCTCATGCCTCCTGTCGATCAATGCCCTTGACTTAGGCCCCGGTACACTTTCCGTAATAATCTTAGGTAATGCTTCTCTCAACATATCCGTTTCCTCCTTTTTATCATAACAGCCCTGCCATCCGGCAGAACCTGTTTTGTTTCTTAATGACAAACCATATGTTAGCACAACCTTTAAAACCATTCTATGGTTTTAAGCATAAATGAGAAGCTGTAACTTGTGCTTTCAGCACAAACACGATATAATCATCAAGGAAGGATGCATATTTATACAAAATCAATACGGAGGATCTCATGGCACTTACATTAGAATATTTTTATCATCATACACAAAACAAATATCAGCTCCGGCTGCTGATCCCTAATGCAGATCTGGAACATCGTATTTCATGGGTACACCTGGTAGAAGACAGC
The DNA here is from genome assembly GCA_022774505.1 of Lachnospiraceae bacterium. Taxonomy (GTDB): domain Bacteria; phylum Bacillota; class Clostridia; order Lachnospirales; family Lachnospiraceae; genus Jutongia. Next base: position 1,057 of record JALFLW010000093.1, on the reverse strand, counting down.
AATAACTGCAGCTTTCTGCGGAGTGGCGAATTGATCATCACAACCGGATTAGAGACAGCAAAAAAAGGGCAGCTCCTTCCATTTATAAAACAGCTTTATGCAAAACAGGTCTGTGGACTTGTCCTGAATATAGGACAATACATCCATTCTGTCCCACCGGAGGTAAGTGACTGGTGCCACAGCCACCGATTTCCTTTGTTCTCCATGCCCTGGGAAATCCACATTGCAGATCTCATGCAGGATTACTGCAATGAGATCATTTCCGAAAAAAGAACACAGGATCTGCGTACAGAGGCCTTTGATCATGCATTGCAGGAAAATACCGACCGGCATGACCCCGGATTCATTTCTGTCTTAGAGGGGTTTAGAGGCTGTCTTTTGCTTATTTCAGATCATGAACTGTCTTTTCCCTGGTATGCACATACAAGACAGGGAGAGCTGTATTACTATGCCGCTGCCTCCATTCCCCGCCTGCCTCATGCTGTTCACTGCGGGGCAAGCGAACCAATCACCTCTCCGGGTTCAATAAAGCTTCAGGAAAAGCATGCCCTCCGTGCTCAGCTTGTCAGCCGCATCCGTCAGGAAAAGCTGACACATTTTCGCAGTATCGGGCTTTATAATACAGCACTTGCTATTGATGATTCGGAAATTTTTGACCGGGCAAAGGACCTGTTATCGCCTATTCAAGATCCTGCCCTGCGCCAGACACTTCGAAGCTGGCTTGAGCATGACGGAAGTATCCGGGCCGTGGCTCAGGAGCTCTTTCTCCACCGCAACACCGTGAATTACCGGATCCAGAAACTCCGTTCCACCCTTCCTATGGAAAGTGCCCTTCAAAAAGCAGAGCTTCTCCTTGCCTTTTATCTGGAAGATGTCCGGTCCGTCCGCAACAATTGATTGTGATCTAATTAATCATGGTCTCGGACGGATCACCTCAAATACGCCATATAGATCCAATGTCCCATATCCCCATTCCTCATTCGGAAAGCTGCGTCCATTTCGATTCGCCCCTCTGATCAGATATTTTTGAACACCCGAACTATCCATATTTCGATCA
>JALFLW010000086.1 GCA_022774505.1 Lachnospiraceae bacterium | reverse complement strand
AAGCAAAGACTTCCTGGCAATCCTACTGATCTGCGGCAATTTCCAGATCACAGCCTTCCGGGTGCATTCTTCTTTAGAAGCCAAAAATCATATTGAAAACCGTGCCACATCAGAAACAGTCTGGGCACAATTTATTTTCTGTTGTGCGAAGTTTGAGTTATATACTAAAAAAGCCATAATTACAATTATGGCTTTTTTGATATTCTGCAAGAATACAAAGCTGCTATTTTTGGATTCACAGCATAAAATTTTCAGTGGTCTGACACGGAAAGCAGATTGTATCATTTCAAGTAAAATACAGCTGCACCATGTTTTTTTAGAGAAACATTGATGGTTTCTGCGATTTCTGAAGATTGTCCACTCCATAATTCAGTGGACTGTACCGGGTGATATATTTCCAGATCTTCGAGAGAGATGCGGATAGAGCTGTCTTGTTCGCCGGTGTTAAAGATCGCAGCATATTGTCCGCCCTCGCTGCTGACAGCTGTCCAGAGTATATGCTCTGTGCCGTTGATCTCGCGCTGCCATACCGGATGGGAATGTCTGGCATTGCGATGCATTTTTAGAATCTCTTCGTTGGTGATCAGTCCCATGGTAAAGTTGTCAAATTTCGTCATTTCACCGCCGATGATCAAAGGAGAACGGAAAATACTCCACAGTGACATCATAGTAATCTGCTCATCCTCTGTAAATTCTGTATGCAGTGAAGGATCATAATCCTGCTTGATCGGTCCGATCGGAAGCATATCTGCATCGGGCCAGCACCCATTGCCTGCATGGATGCACCATTCTCTGGCACGGTCAAACATTTCATAAAGCTGAGGCCAGGAATCCCAGAAATCATCAGTTATGCGCCACATATTTGATGTCTGCTTATATAATTCTGCCTTTTCAAGCAGAGCAGGACCGGGAGACAGACTAAGGATCATGTCTCTGCCACAGTTTTGGAGAGATTGGGATAAAAGAACCAATTCTGCTTCCTCATGAGGAAGTTCCCGGACGATATCATCACATTTGATAAAATCCACTCCCCAGGAAGCATAGAGCTCGAACAGACTGTCATAGTATGCTTTTGCACCATCTGCGTCAGGATCTACGCCATACATATCGGTGTTCCAGTGGCAGATACTGTCTGTTTTTGCAATCTGTCGGGCAGTCTGTGTGCTTCCCTTGATCGGGGTATTCTGATGAACTGCCTGACGGGGAATACCTCTCATGATGTGGATGCCGAATTTGAGACCGAGAGAATGGACATATTCGGCAAGGGGAGCGAAACCCTTTCCGTCAGCAGAGGACGGAAAACGGTTGACAGCCGGGATCAGTCTTGAATACTCATCCATGCAAAGCTCGGTAAAAGGGTGATATTCGTGATTTTGGGCAGAAGGTTCTGACCACTGGATATCAACGGTAATATATTCCCAGCCGTACTGCTTGAGATGCTTTGCCATAAAAGCTGCATTATTGCGGACGGTTTCTTCTGTGACGGCTGCACCGTAACAGTCCCAGCTGTTCCAGCCAAGTGGTGCGACTTGTGTTTTATACATAAAATAATAATTCTCCTAAAAGAAATAAGTTTTCCGGCAGATGCTCGGATCAGAAGACACAAAAATATGAGTAATGTGATGAGTCTACTGGCACAGACTCGTTACAACCTGATTGATAATCTTGCCATCAGCCTTTCCTTTTAATTCGCCCATGACAGCTTTCATGATCTGTCCCTTGTTTTTAGTGGCGATCACATCAGCAAATTTTTCATTGATAATATTGCGGATCTCCTCTTCGGATAACTGTTTTGGTGCATATTCTTCCATTACGGAGAGAGTATAGGTATATTCATCTTTGAGATCGCTGCGGTCAGCAGGGCAGGTATCGATCTGTTCTTTGACGCTTTTGATCTCTTTGAGAATGGCTCTGTCAACCAGTTCCTCCGGAATATTATCCCGGCATCCTTCGTCGATTGCCAGTTTTTTGGTAGCAGATACCAGTACAGATATTGCTTCTTTACGTTCTTTTTCTCTTGCTTTCATAGCGGCGATCATCGCCTTTTGTAATGTTTCAAACTGCATAATTATAAAACCTCCTTACTTAATTGCTGGAAAATCCCAACGAAATTATTATAGCACAAATCTGTGGCAGTTATAGTACTTTTGTATTTGAACTTTGAAAAGTTGGAGAGGATTATTCTTTTTGATAGTGAAAAAAATTCATTCGTAAAATGAAGAAAATTAAACATTTTCGCTTTACAATTTACGACAGCTATATATAATTATTAATGTTGCATCTTTTTTAGTGTATAGGAAAATGCTCGTAATGTAGAGGGAATCCAACGAGAATTGCGGAGCAATTCTTGGAGGGCAAAACGCTGGTTTTGCCCTTTTTTATCAGTGATGCAGCCGGGTTGAGATTATTTATCATTTAAATGGAAAGGTTTGGTTATCAATATGAAAAATGGAATTGAGATCAGATGGCATGGCCGTGGTGGTCAGGGGGCAAAGACAGCAGCACTTCTGCTGGCAGATGTAGCATTCAAGACAGGACAGAACGTACAGGGATTTCCGGAGTATGGTCCTGAGAGAATGGGAGCACCCATTACGGCATATAACCGTATTAGTTCTGATAAGATTCGTGTTCATTCCAATATATATCATCCGGATTATGTTGTAGTCGTTGATGAGACATTACTGGCATCTGTAGATGTCACTGCCGGGTTGAAAAAGACAGGAGCCATTATCATTAATACGCCTAAGTCAAAAGAAGAGGTTATGGATGAACTGGGCGGCTATGAGGGAAGAGTCTATACGGTAGATGCCAGAAAGATTTCTGTGGAGACTTTGGGAAAGAATTTTCCGAATTCACCGATGCTTGCGGCTGCTGTTGCTGTAAGTGATATTATGCCGAGAGAGAAGTTTATTCATGAGATGAGAGCATCTTATCAGCATAAATTTGCTAAAAAGCCGGAGGTTATTGATGGCAATATGATGGCTCTGGAGCGGGCATATGATGTGGTAGAGGAAGCAATCGAGGAGGATAATAAGATCTCTGCGTGATCCGCAAAAATAAAAAATCGGAAAGGTCAAATATAAAAATGAGAACAGATATTACAAAGATTAATGAGAAATCTCCTCATACCGAATTGACAGAAGGGTTAATGGTATTTGCAGGTGGAACATCTAAATTGTTTCATACGGGAGAATGGAGAACAAATACACCTGTCTTTCATGAGGAGCTGTGCAAGCAATGTCTTTTGTGTACACCGGTATGTCCGGACGGAAGTATTCCGGTAAAGGATGGTAAACGTGGAGAATTTGATTACGATCACTGTAAGGGATGTGGCATATGCGAAAGAGTATGCTCGTTTGGTGCGATTGAGATGAAGGAGGGCAATACCAATGGCAATTAAAGAGCGTATGTCAGGAAATGAAGCGGTGGCTTATGCCATTCGTCAGGTGAATCCGGATGTGATGCCGGCATTCCCGATCACGCCATCCACGGAGATACCTCAGATGGTATCTACATATATTGCAAACGGAGAGATGGATACGGAATTTATACCGGTAGAGAGTGAACATTCTTCTATGAGTGCTGCGATAGGAGCAGAGGCAGCAGGTGCAAGGAGTCTCACGGCAACATCATCTGCCGGATTAGCATTGATGTGGGAGGAGCTTTTGCTTGCAGCATCAAATCGTATGCCATTAGCATTGACACTGGTAAATCGTACCCTGTCAGGACCGATCAATATCAACTGCGATCATTCTGATGGCATGGGAGCCAGAGATACAGGCTGGATCCAGATTTATGCAGAAAATAATCAGGAGGCATATGACAATTTTATTCAGGCATATCCTATTGCGGAAGATGCGAGAGTGCATCTGCCGATCATGATCTGTCAGGATGGATTTATAACAAGTCATGCAGTAGAAAATATAGAATTATTAGAGGATGAGCTGGTAAAGGATTTTGTTGGTGAATATGAGCCGGAGGAATATCTTTTGAATCCGGGAAAACCGATTGCAGTAGGTCCGTATTCTATATCTAATTATGCTATGGAAGCAAAGAAGAATCAGGAAATTGCTCTGGAAAATTCCAAAGAGGTTATTTTGGAAGTAGCAGAGAAATATAAAAAGCTTTCAGGCAGGGGATTTGGTCTTTTTGAGGAATATCGCACAGAAGATGCAGATTATATAATGCTTCTTATGGGCTCCGCAGCGGGAACAGCGAAGCAGGCTGTGGATGAGATGAGAGAGCAGGGAAAAAAAGTGGGTGTGTTAAAGCTGCGTGTATTTCGACCATTTCCGGCAAAGGAGATTGCAGAAGCATTAAAGAACTGCAAGGCAGTTGCAATTCTTGACCGTTGTGAAAGCTATAACGGAAACGGTGGTCCTTTAGGCAGTGAGGTGACAGCAGGTTTATTCCGGTATAAGGTGATGATCGAGGCGGTTAATTATATCTATGGTCTGGCAGGACGTGATTTTACTGTCAACGATGCCATTCAGGTATTTGAGGAGCTGGAGGATGCGGTCGTTAATGGAAAAGAGATCGAGCAATTCCGGTATATCCGCCTGCGTTGATGACGGACAGATCATCCGTTTGAATAGACACTGTTGAGAAAAGCTATCCGTCCTTTTGGGGAAAGTTCATGTGAGTACTGCACATGATAAAGCAGAAAAAGCTTTGGCGGATGGAAAGAGAAAGCAGTACAGAAATGAGAGAAAATATGAGCGATTACAGTTTAAAAAATATAATGAATAAACCGGAACGTCTGGCACCCGGTCATCGTATGTGTGCGGGATGCGGAGCTACGATTGCGGTCAGAGCCGTACTTCGTGCATTACATGAGGATGATCGTGCAGTTATCGGTAATGCGACAGGATGTTTGGAGGTTTCTTCTTTTATGTATCCATATACTGCCTGGGAGGACAGTTACATCCATAATGCATTTGAGAATGCAGGGGCTACTTTGAGTGGTGTGGAGACTGCATATAATGCACTTAAAAAGAGAGGAAAGCTTCCTGAGAATGAAACTTTTAAGTTTATTACATTTGGTGGTGACGGTGGTACTTATGATATCGGTTTCCAGTCTCTTTCCGGTGCGATGGAGCGTGGTCATGACATGGTATATGTCTGCTATGACAATGGTGCATATATGAATACCGGTATCCAGCGTTCTTCAGCTACACCGATGTATGCAGATACCACAACAACACCTGTCGGAAAAAAGTCAGATGGCAAGATGCAGAATCGAAAAGATCTGGCAAGTATTATTGCAGATCATGATGTGGCATATGTCGGTCAGACAACCTTTACTGCTGATTTCAAGGATCTGCACAGCAAGGCGAATAAGGCGATTTACACGGAAGGTCCATGCTTTTTGAATATTATGACACCTTGCCCGAGAGGATGGAGATATGATACACCGGATATTATGAAGATCTGCAAATTAGCAATTGACACCTGTTATTGGCCAATGTTTGAGGTAGATCATGGAAAGTGGAAGCTGACGTATGAGCCAAAGAAAAAGCTTCCGATTGAGGATTTCCTGCGTCCACAGGGAAGATTTAAACATTTATTCAAAAAAGGAAATGAGGATCTAATTGTCCAGTTCCAGGAGGAAGTTGACAGACGTTGGGAAGATCTGTTGTATAAATGTGCCCGATAATGGTAAAAAGCAAACATTTATAATGAGGAAAATAAAATGACACTTCTGACATACCAGGTATTCAAGACGGTGGCAGAACAGGGAAGCTTCCGCAAAGCGGCAGATATCCTGGGGCTGACACCGTCAGCAATCAGTCATGCTGTTTCTGCCATGGAGGGAGAGCTTGGTTTTACTGTGCTTAACCGGAGCAAAAATGGTGTGACCTTGACAAATTATGGAGAACATCTGCTTCCTTATGTTAATGCAGTGCTGAACAGCGATGAAAGTCTTCAGCAGGCAGTATCTGAGTTTAACGGCTTAAAGAGGGGAAAAGTCAAACTCGGATGTTTTTCCAGCGTATGTACGAATTGGCTGCCGGATATTATGCGTTCCTTTCAAAAGAAATATCCGGATATCGAGATTGAAGTTTTTCAGGGAACATATGATGATGTTGTATATTGGCTGAAAAATGGAGTGGTCGATCTGGGCTTTTTATCTACGTCCAGTGCAAAGGATATACCGATAGAACCCTTGTGGAGAGATCCTCTGCTCTGCATCGTGCCAAAGGGGATGGAAAAAGAGAAAAAGACAGATTACATGGATATCGAAGAGATGAAAAATCATCAGTTTGTTACTCAGAGAGAATCAACGGATGCGGATATTCAGAATTTTCTCAAAGAAAATTCAATCAATATCCAGTCTAATTATCATGTGGTAGATGATCTGTCTACGGTTGCAATGGTAGCAAATGGATTTGGAATCTGTCTTATGCCTCAGATGGTCATGAGAGATATTCCTTATGAGGTAGACTGCTATCCGGTGCAGCCATATGCAGAACGTGTGATCGGACTGGCAACACTTCATCCGGAATTTATGGCACCGGCAGTACGATCTATGTACAATCATATTTTAGAAAATTACCGGGAAGAATTTTAAAGATAAAAGATAAGAAAAAGATGGACTGTCCTGTTCGTTGGATAGTCCATCTTTTTAGTGTATAGGAAAATGCTCGTAACATAGTGGGAAGCCAACGAGAATTGCGAAGCAATTCTTGGAGGGCAAAACGCTGGTTTTGCCCTTTTTTATATAGGAAAATGCTCGTAACGTAGGGGAAAAAATCAAAATACCGGCTTTGCCCTTTTTACTGTCGATAGCTCGGTTTTTTGATTTTGATCACAAGAAGGCAGCGTCTATAAACTTTTATTTTATAAGGATCTGTGATTTCATAGGTTTATCATTTCGTTTTCTTAATTTGATCTTTTTTACATTATATTTCTTGCCGTCAAAGATCTTGATGTCTGTATCCGGCTGAACAAGTGCTCCGTGGATTACTTCGTCCTTGTCTGCAAGAGTGATCCCCTTGAGACCACGACTTGTTTTTTTGAACTCGTTTACCTCGGACAATGGGAAACCCAGAGACATTCCTTTTTTCGTGATCATGATCACTTTACGGTCACCAAAGATGGCATCCTCCGGCATTACCTGTTCGACGGCAACAAGGAGATCATCCGCATCCAGCTTGGAGGCATTGACCATGTACCGGGTGGTTTCAAATTCTATACCGGATACCTGTTTTACATAGCCCTTTTTTGTGATAAACAGGAGCTGGGAATTGAAAAGTTCCTCAAAGGAGATGAGAAGTAAACCGTTTTCTTCGTTATTCATTTTGCAGAGATTGTGAATAAGGGTACCTTTGTCGCGTGCCTTGCCCTTTGGAATATCTTTTGCCCTGATCTGGTACATATTCCCCTGATCGGTGAAAACACAAAGCCTGTCTGTATTTTTCATCATGACCGTGTGTGGAATTTCCTGCAGCGTTTCCGGTGAAAGACGTCCGTATGCAGCACTATCCATAGATTTTGCATAACCGAAACGGTCAACCAATACATAGATGTCTTCCTCCTTGACTTCTTCCACATAGTTTGTGGCCGTCAGATTACTCAGCTGTGTTCGTCTTGGTCGGCCAAATTGCTTTTTGTATGTTTTTAAACGTGTTTTAATGACTTTATGAAGCTTTGTCATATCGCTGAGAATGTCTTCGTATTCTGCGATATTAGCCAGAAGTGCCTCGTTCTCCTGATGCAGCTTCAGAAGCTCCAGACCGACGAGACGGCTTAAAGGCATGGCAAGGATTGCATCAGCCTGTCGTTCCGTAAAAGTAAGAGACTGGGCTTCGTATTCTGAATCCGGATTGCGGAAATTAATTCCATCTGTGATCCCAAGGGTCAGACAGAGTTTTGCCTGCTTGACGGAATTGCTGCCCCGGAGGATCTCGATGATCAGATCGATCACATCGGTAGCTACGATCAGTCCTGTGACGATTTCCTGACGGTCCTTAGCTTTTGTAAGAAGATGTTCGTATTCCTTTGTGTAAAGCTCCTCCTGGAAGTGAACAAATTCATCGATCACACCCTTTAATGTGAAAGTAAATGGCTGTTTGTCTTTTACGGCAAGGAAGTTTACACCATATGTATCTTCCAAAGTTGTCTTTTTGTAAAGTCCGTTTAGAAGATTTTCTACATTTCGATCTTTTTTTACTTCGACAACCAGACGGATTCCCTCTTTGGAGGATTCGTCACGCACATCATATATCTCATCAAAAACTTTATCTTTTGTCAGGGTCAGAAGGGATTCCAAAAGCTTCTGTTTGTTTCCGGCTACCGTATATGGGATTTCCGTGATCACGATATTTTTCCGTCCATAATCACTGTCCTCGATTTCGGTCTTTGCCCGAAGCTTTAATCGGCCCTCTCCGGTTTCATAAATTGTCCGGATATCATCTGCATTTGTAATGATCGCTCCGGTCGGAAAGTCCGGTCCCTTAATATACTGCATTAATTCGTATGTAGAGATATCAGGATCCTCCATATATGCGATCACACCATCTATCACCTCGGAAGGATTGTGTGGCGGAATGTTTGTTGCCATACCGACAGCAATACCTGTAGTCCCGTTTAATAACAGGTTGGGAAGAGTGGCCGGCAGTACAAGAGGTTCTTTTTCGCTTTCGTCAAAGTTCGGACCAAAGGGAACAAGACCTTTGTCAAGATTGTCCAGCATGGTCATGGCTCCGGAGGAGAGACGGGCCTCTGTGTATCGCATAGCAGCAGCACTGTCTCCATCAATAGAACCAAAATTGCCATGTCCATCCACAAGAGGAATGGATAAAGAATAATCCTCTGTCATGTGTACTAAAGCATCATAAATGGAACTGTCTCCATGTGGATGATATTTACCCATGGTATCACCAACGATACGGGCACTTTTACGATGCGGTTTGTCCGGAGCTAATCCAAGCTCCTTCATCGCATAAAGGATACGTCTCTGTACCGGTTTTAAGCCATCACGGATATCAGGAAGAGCGCGGGCGATGATAACGCTTACGGCATAATCCCGGTAGGAGTTACGCATTTCTTCAGAAAAATCTAATTGAATAATGGATGGATCCGCTGTTCTCATAATTATAACCTCATTTTCTATATATCAAGATTTGCATATTTTGCTTCGGACATAATAAATTCACGTCGTGGTGGTACATTGCTGCTCATTAGTGTTGTTGTGACTTCGTCAGCATCTACGGTATCGCTGATGGAGATCTGCGCCAGAATACGGCTCTCTGGATCAAGAGTTGTTTCCCAGAGCTGTTCGGCATCCATTTCACCAAGTCCTTTGTACCGCTGGATCCCTGTGATCTTGTAGGATGTATTTTTGCGGAATTTTTCTAATTCAAAATCATTAAAGACATAACGTGATAATTTCTTTTTTCCTTTTTTCTTTTTGGTGCCGGTTTCTTCGGGTTCCTCCTCCGGAGAGATCAGTCCCAGAGCGATATCTTCCTCACGCTGCTTTGCAGCCCGGCTCACCGTTTCGTAGTCAACCTTGTATAGTGGTGGAAGGCCGCGATAGATCTTTCCGGCGTAGATCAGCTCCGGCATGAAACGATAGAAAAATGTCAGCAGAAGTGTGCTGATATGAGCTCCGTCCACATCGGCATCTGTCAGGATGATGATCTTGTCGTAACGCAGCTTGCTGATATCAAAATCATCTCCGATGCCACATCCGAATGCAGCGATCATGGATTTGATCTCATTATTTAATAATATTTTCTCCAAAGTTGCCTTTTCTACATTTAAAATCTTTCCACGCAGAGGCAGGACAGCCTGTGTCTTTCTGTTTCTTGCGGTCTTTACCGTGCCGCCTGCGGAATCACCCTCCACAATGTATACTTCACATTCTTCCGGCTTGCGGGAAGTGCAGGAAGCAAGTTTGCTTTTCGTATCCACATCGTTAAGCTGTTTTAAGACAGCTGTTCGTGCTTTATCACTTGCCTTTCGGGCATTATAGGATTTCATGGAATTTTCCAGAATGGTGCGCAGGATTTCTACATTTTTATCAAAATACCGCTGGACCTCTGTACTGAATACGTCATCTACTGCAGTTTTTGCATCTGTATTACCGAGCTTTGTCTTAGTCTGTCCCTCAAACTGAGGATCAGGGTGTTTTATGGAAATGATGGCAACAAGACCATTTCGGATATCTTTTCCGTCAAAGTTTTCATCTTTATCTTTAAGGATTCCGAGTTCACGGGCATATTGATTCATGATACGGGTCAGAGCTGTTTTAAAGCCGGTGACAAGAGTACCGCCATCTACTACATTGATACGGTTGCAGTAGGGATTGATCTGCTCTGAGAAACTGTTCGTATACTGAAAGGCTACTTCGACTTCAATATCACCACTGACACCCTCTATATAGATCGGGGTAGGATGAAGTGTAACGGCATCCCTGTTGATATAACTTACAAAACTCCGGATGCCGAACTCCTCCTGATAGGTGATGGTTTCGTTGTCATTTTCATTTTTATAGATTAATTTAAGGTTTTTATTAAGGAAAGCAATTTCCTTTAGTTTCTTTTTGATTACGTCAGGCTTAAAAACAGTAGTCTCGAAAATTTCTGCATCAGGATAAAAGGTTACTTTTGTACCTGTATTGGATTTTGCACATTTTCCGATGACGGGAAGCTGACCGTTTTCCAGTTTTGTTACAGGATGTCCGCCGTTTTCATATTCGTCCCGGTAAATCTGTCCGTTTCGTCTAACCTCCACGATCATGTGAGAGGAGAGGGCATTTACTACAGAAGAACCAACACCATGAAGACCACCGGATACTTTATAAACCGTACTGTTAAACTTACCGCCGGCATGAAGAACAGTATAAACCACGCGGACGGTAGGGATTTTCTGCGTAGGATGAATATCGACGGGGACACCGCGGCCGTTATCTTCGATGCAGACACCGCCGTCTTTCTGGATCGTGATATGGATCTCACTGCAGAATCCGGCCAGCTGTTCGTCAATGGAATTGTCAAGAATTTCCCAGATCAGATGATGAAGCCCCCTTGATCCGGTGGAACCTATATACATACCGGGACGCTTGCGGACGGCTTCCAGTCCCTCTAATACTACGATTTCTTTTCCTGTATATTCACTCATACTGCTCTCCCTTTCTGATTTCGTACAAACATACATTCGTCACCCACCATACCATAAAATGGGAAAAAATGCAAATTAACATACTTGCAACTACGGCTGGTTTTTGGTATTCTATCATGGAAGTTTTTGTATTAAAATTAATAAAGGAAGGAAGTTTTACGGATGAAAAAGATACCATTTGTAACAAAGGAACAGGTTGAGGAGATTGCAAAAACATATCCGACCCCTTTCCATATTTATGATGAAAAGGGGATCAGAGAGAATGCCAGACGTCTCAAAGCTGCATTTTCATGGAACAAAGGATACCGGGAGTATTTTGCAGTAAAGGCAACACCAAATCCATTTATTCTGAAGATCCTTCAGGAGGAAGGCTGTGGCGTTGATTGTTCATCCCTGACAGAATTGATGATGTCTGAAAAATGTGGTTTTTCGGGCAGTGACATAATGTTTTCTTCCAATGTGACTCCGGCAGAAGAATATGTAAAGGCAAAAGAGCTGGGGGCGTTCATCAATTTAGATGATATTACCCATATTGACTTTCTGAAGGATTGTGCAGGTATTCCTGAGACAATCTGCTGCCGATATAATCCGGGTGGAGTATTCCAGCTGGGAACAGACATTATGGACAATCCGGGAGATGCCAAGTATGGTATGACAAAGGAACAGATGATCGAGGCTTTTAAGAGACTGAAGGAGCTTGGGGCAAAGCGTTTCGGTATTCATTCTTTCCTTGCAAGCAATACAGTGTCAAATGAGTATTATCCTACACTGGCAGGCATTCTGTTTGAGCTGGCGGTGGAATTAAAAGAAAAGACAGGTGTTGAAATTGCATTTATCAATCTGTCAGGTGGAGTCGGTATTCCTTATACTCCGGATAAGGAGCCAAATAACATAGAAATTATCGGTGACGGTGTCCGGCAGAAATTTGAGGAGATCATGGTTCCGGCCGGAATGGGAGATGTTGCAATCTTTACGGAGCTGGGTCGTTTTATGCTGGCCCCTTATGGAGGACTGGTGACAAAGGCAATCCACGAAAAGCACATTTATAAGGAATATATCGGTGTTGATGCCTGTGCAGCGAATCTCATGCGTCCGGCAATGTATGGGGCATACCATCATATTACGGTTCTTGGCAAAGAGGATGCACCGTGTGATCATAAATATGATGTAACAGGTTCCTTGTGTGAAAATAATGATAAGTTTGCCATAGACCGTATGCTTCCAAAGATTGACATGGGAGATTATCTGTTCATTCATGATGCAGGAGCTCACGGTTTTGCTATGGGATACAATTATAATGGACGTCTTCGTTCCTCTGAACTGCTTCTTCAGGAGGACGGCAGCGTGAAGATGATCCGTCGGGCAGAAACCCCGGCAGACTATTTTGCAACATTTGATTTTTGCGATATCTTAAAGTAATTAAACTATAAAAAGTAAATATAATTTGAAATTTAACACCTTTTTATTGGAGAAGGTGTTAAATTTTTTTCTGAAATTTCCGATACATGTAAAGAGAAGATGAAAAAGCAGAGATATAGGTGGTGATTAAGATGAGAATTGATGCGTATAATCAGATCAATCAATTGTATCAGACAACGAAAATGAAGAAAGTAACCAGAAAAAACGAAACTTCCGCGAAAGAACAGTACACGGTGTCCAGCAAAGGACAGGATTATCAGACTGCAAAAAATGCACTTGCTGATGTGCCGGATATAAGAAAAGAAAAGGTGGAGGCATTGAAGGAGCAGATTGCTACAGGCAGTTATAACGTATCTGCACAGGAGATTGCAGATGCTATGGTAAGTAAATTTTTTGATTCCACGATTTAGCAGAGAAATGAGGTTATTGATTGGCTAGTTTAATGGAAGAGTTGATTACGGTTCTTAAGAGAGAGAGGGATATTTATAAAAGTCTGATCCCTGTTTCTGAGAGAAAAACTGCCGTATTGATCAGGGAAGATTTAAGGGAGCTTCAAAAAGTTACAGATGAGGAGCAGAAACTTTTGGACGAGGCTTATGCGGCAGATAAAAAAAGGGAAAAGATCATTGCTGATATTGGTGTGGTTTTAAACAGGGATCCGGCAGATCTGGATCTTACCACATTAGCGAAGCTTATGGCCAGACAGCCGGAAGAAAAGAAAAGGCTGAGTGAGCTTCATGATTCGCTAAAGCTTGTGATGAATGATCTTGTTACAGTAAATAACAGAAATAAAGAATTAATAGAAAATTCCCTAGAAATGATTGAATTCAATATGAATTTTATTCAAAGTACACGGATGTCACCGGGGAGCAATAATTACAATCGCAATGCATCAAACAGCTATGGAGTTGATATGGGACCAGGAGCTTTTGATGCAAAGCAGTAATTATTTTGAACCAGCTAAAATGCTGGTTCAGCCATTATTGGAGCTTAGGTGGCATTCGTTTTTTGAGGTTTATGACAGCAGACTATAGAAAGGTACAGGTAATCAGTATGGGCAGCTTATTTACCAGCTTTAATTCAGGGGTATCCGGCCTGCATGCAGCACAGTCAGGATTAAATACAACATCGCATAATCTGGCTAATGTCAAGACGAAGGGATATACGAGACAGCAGAATATACAGACAGACTCATATTATCAGAAGGTAAAGGTGTCTGTGGACGGCTCCCTGATCAAGACAGGTATGGGGACGAATGTATCTGCAATACGTCAGATCAGAGATGCGTTTCTGGATAAAGAATATCGTCTGGAATCAGGCAGGCAGGCTTTTTATGAAAAATTGTCAGAGACTGCCGGAGAGGTAGAAGATATCTTTGGTGAGACAGAGGGCGTAGAATTTCGGGAGAGTCTGCAGGCTTTGTGGAATGTTATGCAGGAGATGGCAAATAATCCGGAGGATATTACGAAGAGACAATTGTTTATCTCTACGGCAGGTTCTTTTTTGGAAACTGCACAAAATGTATATAATCAATTGGGGACATATCAGACAAGTCTTAATACGGAGATAAGTGATCAGGTGGATAAGATTAATGAGATTGGAAGCAAGATCGCTTATTATAATCAGGAAATCATCAAGATCGAGGCATCCGGAGTAGAAAATGCCAATGATTACAGAGATGCGAGAAACCAGCTTATGGATGAATTGGCCGGATATGTAAATTTTACATACCAGGAGGATGAAAAGGGAAGTGTTCAGGTATATATAGAGAATGCACTTTTTGTGGATGGAAGCCTGAATTATCATCTGGGCTGTGAAACAATGCCGGAGACGGGATTTTATAAGGTACGCTGGCTTGATAACGGATATGGGGATGCTTTTGATATGTCGGAAGCATATTCCAATGCCAAGAAGACAGACGTCGGTTCCCTTCGCGGAGTACTGAATGCACGTGGAGAGAAGATCGCTGATTATTCCGATATGCCAAAGGAGCCGGTTAAGACGGATTATGTTGATGCAGCCGGTCAGTTTGATGAGACGGCTTATAAGGTGGCCATGAATGAATATCAGGCTGAGGTGAAAAAATACAATAATACCACCGGTAATTCGATCATTACACAGATCCAGGCCCAATTTGACCAACTGATCCATAATGTGGTTACTCAGATAAATGATGCATTTGCACCAAATATGGATATAAATGGAAATAAAGTAGATCTGGCAAATGTTACGACAGCAACGACAGAGAAGGGAGATGCTTTCGACCTTACTCAGCTCACGAAGGGGAAATACAAGATTCTGGATGTGCAGAATTGCCCGGTGGGAACAGATGACCATGAAACAATTGGTACGGAAGTATTTTCAAGAGGACAGATTGACAGATATCAGAAGATCACCTTAGATGCACAGATCTATACGGAAGATGCTGACGGCAATCCGGTCGGTCTGGCACAAAAGACGACAGATGCTGCCGGAAATGAGATATATACTCTTTATCTGTATAATGAAGAAGACACAGCTGATATTGACTGGATGTATACCTTAAACAGTATGGTGATCAATAAAGATCTTGTGGCGGATTATTCGCTGCTTGAAGTTAAGGCAAATCCGGCACAGGGGCTGGAGGGAGCATATGCCTTTGGGGGAAATCTGTTTAAGAATCTGCTTGATTCCTGGGATCAGGAGATGGGCAGACTGGATCCTAATTCACTGGCTTCGTATACCTTCGATGATTATTATACAAATATGGTAGGAGGATTGGGAGTACGTGGAAACGGATGGAACAGCATGGTGGATTACCAGAAATCTCTGACTGAAAGCGTCGAGGACAGGAGACAGCAGGTAGCCGGTGTTTCATCGGATGAGGAACTGGTTAATATGATGATGTTTCAGCATGCGTATAATGCATCATCAAGATATATAAACACAATTGACAATATGCTACAGTATCTGATCGAGAGATTAGGATAGGAGGAAGATCATGCCATCTACATTTTTTGGATTAAATATTGCAACATCAGGTATGTCTGCTTATTATGCGGGGTTAAATACAACCGCACATAATATTTCCAATAAAAATACAAAGGGATATAGCAAGCAGGAGGTGCAGCAGCAGGCGAAGGTGCCGATCTCTCTGAAGACATCATACGGTATGATGGGAGCGGGAGTGGATGTAAAGGATATTACCAGCAGCAGAGATGTCTATTATGATTATAAATATCGTAAGAGTAATGCGGTATATGGAAGATATGATACGTTAGATCATTATATGGAAAATCTGCAGAGCTATCTTTATTCCAAGGATTCCGAGTCGGGAGGGATCACAAATGCGTTGAATGATTTTTTTAAAACGGTATCCCAGCAGACTACGGATGCTTCTGATACAACCATGCGCCGGCAGGTTTCGGGAGCAGCAGATACGCTGATGAATTTTATCCGGGAAACAGCAAACAATCTGCAGCAGGCACAAAAAGAGGTCAATACTCAGATCAAGAGCACTGTATCTCAGATAAATTCCTATGCTTTGCAGATCGCTTCTCTGAATAAACAGATCAATACCCTGGAAGTCAATGGAGGGACCGCAAATGATCTTAGGGATCAAAGGGCAAAACTGATCGATGAATTATCACAGCTGGTAGATGTTGAAGTGGTGACAGATACACCTCCTGATGGTCAGGGACTGGAAGAGTTTCTGGTATTTATCGGGGACGGAGCATTGGTAGATACATACACCTGTAATCAGATACAGATTGAAGCAAGCACGACCAAGGACAATCAGACGGACTGCGAAGGCTTATATAAACTGAAATGGACGAATGGACAGGAATTTAATATCCGAAGCGGTATATTAGGAGGACAGCTGCAGGCATTATTTGAGTTAAGAGATGGTAATAATTCAGAAAATTTTGCAGCGACATTTACCGGTTATGATGCGGGATCTGCAGCTGCACCGGGGAAAATCACATTGAAAGCATCCCAGACTGATTCCTCATGCAGTGCCAATTCATGGGATCTGTCAAAATTAAATATTCCAGAGAGTGATGGAATGTTAAAAATATATAATTATGAATTTCAATATGATTCGTTTGAGGTTTCCGTATGTGCAGATGGGAGCTATGAATATACATTTACATTGAAGGAACCGTTAAATGATGGACAGAAACAGCATTTGGATGTGGCTATGACAAAAGGAAAGACACAGTCAACAGTAGGAGATGATGTTGATTTTCGTGGTATTCCATATTATATGTCTCAATTAAATGAGTTTGTTCGTACATTTTCTGCAAATGTAAATCAGGTTCAGAATACAGGATATGATCTATATCAGCAGAAAGGGTGTGATCTGTTTGTTGCAACAACTCTTGCAAGTGGAGAGCAGTTTGATATGGCAGAGCTTTTATACAATAAAAAAGAGGGATGCTACTATCTGAACGGAGAGGCACAGAGAGGGTTGAACGGATCTGATGTCGTATATGCATTTTCTTCGAAAGCGGTGAAAGGAAAAAAGACGTCTTATTATAGTATGACGGCACTCAATGTAAATGTATCAGATGATATTTTGGAGGATGGGAAAAAGCTGGCATTTTCAGCAGATCCTAATGCAGGCGTGGCTGCTTATGATAATCTGACAAAGCTGTCAGCATTGAGAGAGGATAATAGCATGTTTAAACAGGGGATTCCTTCCAATTTCCTGGCCGTTATGACAGCGACTATCGGTGTAGATGGAGCGAAGATCGATGACTGTACCACAAATTCCAAGAACATACTGGATGCCGTTGATAACAGACGTTTATCAAAATCCGGTGTTGATGAGGATGAAGAGGGACAGCATATGATCGAATACCAGAAT
Organism: Lachnospiraceae bacterium; assembly: GCA_022774505.1. Lineage (GTDB taxonomy): Bacteria > Bacillota > Clostridia > Lachnospirales > Lachnospiraceae > Jutongia. Next base: position 11,220 of record JALFLW010000086.1, on the reverse strand, counting down.
CTGTTAAATTATCAGTATAGAGTAATTTCCGTGATGAATGAGGTGTTAGACAAATTGATCAATGGAACGGGAGTATAACAGCGGTTTAGAAGATATAGCGTATAGGAGCTTTACGATAATACAGCATTAGGAAAGCGAGGCAGATATGAGAGTAACGAATTCTATGATTTCCAATAGTGCCAAGACACATATAGGAAATGCGAAAAGCAGTTTGCTGAAATATGAAGAACAGTTTACTTCAGAGAAAAAAATTCAGAGACCATCCGATGATCCTACCGTGGCAGTACGGGCACTAAAATACCGTAGTACCGTGTCGCAGATCACGCAATATGTTGAAAAAAATGTCAAAGATGCCATGTCCTGGATGGATACGACAGAGTCAGCAATGAAAAATATCAATTCAATCCTGGTGGACATGAAAGGGTATTTGAATGAAGGTGCCAATGATTATCTGGCACAGGATGAGAGAAACTCAGTTTTGTCAGTATTAAAGCAGTATGTTTCATCAATATTTGAAGATGAAGCTAATACGGATTATTCAGGACGGTATGTATTTACCGGATACCGGACAGACACTTCACTGCTGTTTGATGATGCTGTGAAAAATCTTGCTTATGACATTAATGAGGATTTTGAATATACGGATATCAGCAGAGTAAATGTTGTAACAGGAAATGTAAAATATAAAGATGGAAGTAGTGCTCAGGATTATGCAGATCAGATGACGGAAATCAAGAAGCAGTCATATTACAAAATTCAGCTGGCATACAAAAACTGTTCTGCTGCTTCCTATGCATCGGCAAAGGGTGGAGCGACAGCTGCGGAGGATTATGTTACCTTAAAGGCGAGTTATAAGGATGCTGCGGGGCAGGAAGTTACAAATACCTATAATGCGGTGACAAGAGCATCGACGGATGATGGGGCTTATGACATCAAGGATGATGAAGTAGTTTATCTGTATGATACGGGCGAGATCCTTCTCGGAAAGGATGTATATACACAGATACAGGAAAATCAGGCAGATTTTCAAGTGAATTATTGTAAAAACGAATTTGATAAGAGTGATGTTCGGCCGGAAATGTATTTTGAATGTAAGAGCTATAATAATGTATCTAAAAAAGAAATTACTTATTCTGATCCGAAAGGACAGGATATAAAGTATGAGGTCAATTTCAGCCAGAATATGACAGTGAATACGCAGGCAATGGATGCAATCGATACAGATATCTATAGGATGATCGATTATCTCTCGAATGTGATCGCTGATGTGGATGATGTAGAGAATCGTATTGCGGATGCAGAGAAAATGATTGCCAATACTACTGATAAGGATGAACTGGAAAGTCTGAATGCGTACAAAGAGTCTTTGGAGACAGAACGATCCCTTAGAGTGACAGTGATGACGGAGACATTTGGCAAAGGACTTACTATGGTGGACACGACACAGAAAAAATTAAATGTGGCTGTAGCAGATCTCGGAACACGTTATGATCGTCTGAAACTTACTTACGATAAGCTGTCAGATCAGAAAGTGGATGTGGAAGAACAGCTTTCTAATAACGAGGATGTTGACATTTCTGATGCGTATATTAATCTGACGCAGGCGGATAATCTGTATCAGTATTCACTGACAGCGACATCAAAAATACTCGGAAACACTTTGTTAGATTATATTTGATAAAATATCAATAAAGAGACCGGCTGCTAAAGTTTAAAAGCAGTATGTGTTTCTAAATAACAGAAAGAAAAGCGGCAGAAGCGGGAAATTGAGCTTTCGTATGTGGGACAGATTCAATTAGTGAAGAGTGTATTTGCAGCTTTGGATATGCAGATACAGGAAGGGGATGGTTGTTTTTATGAAGATTAAGACAAGATATTTTGGGGAGATTGATATGGACGAGAGCAAGATCGTTCATTTCGAAAATGGTCTGTTTGGATTTGAACAATATAAGGATTATACAATACTGTATGATTCGGAGGGAGAGGATACGCCATTTTTCTCCTGGCTTCAATGTACAACAGAACAAAATCTTGCATTTCCGGTGGTGAATCCGCAGAATGTAAGAGAAGATTATGACCCGGTTGTGGAGGATGAACTGCTGCAGGGATTGGGACAGTTTGGAGAAGATGATCTGGTGGTTCTGGTTCTTGCAACTATCCCACAGGATGTGAAAAAGACATCTGTAAACCTAAAAGCGCCATTGATCATCAACGCAGGCACCAGAAAGGGTGTTCAGCTGGTGGCTGAAAATCAGGATTACGAGATTAAACACTTCATTGTTGGACAGGAGGTGTAAGTATGCTGGCATTAGCAAGAAAAGTAAATGAATCCATTATGTTGGGAAATGATATCGAGATCACTCTGCTGGAGATTAAGGGAGATCAGGTTAAGATCGGTATAAGTGCACCAAAGTCCGTACCAATCTATCGCAAGGAAATCTATCTGCAGATCCAGGAGGAGAATAAACAGGCAGCAGGACAGGAAATTGATGTTCAGGCGTTAAAAAGTGTTTTTGGCGAGAAAAGCATAAAGCAGGATAGGAAGAAATAGGCGGGAACGGTATCAGCAAAAAATAACCGGTTTTGTTTGGAAAATTAATTTAGGGATTTCGGGGAGGGAATGTAATATTTACCCTCCTTTTTGCCGATATACTTCTCAGAAGAAATGAATAACAGGACGATTTAAAAGCACATGGAGGTGTTAAGGATGAAAATTGAAGCAATAGCAGGTGTAAAGTCAAACACGGAGGGAGACTTTGACGCAGCAAAGCAGGTGGACACGATAGCGAGGGGGAGTTATTCTACGATTTCTGCACCGATCGTCACCAAGATACAGACAGGTGATACAGGGATGGCAGACCAGAATCCGGAAGAAAACGAGGAAGGACAGAATCCGGGAGCTAAGGATCCTACCCAAAAGACGATCGATGCTATGATGTCAGAGGCGAATCAGAAGCTTAGCAAGACACGCTGTGAATATTCTTATGATGAGCTGACTAGACGGGTATGCATCAAGGTGTATGATAAGGAAACAGATAAACTGATCCGGGAAGTTCCGCCGGAGAAATCTCTGGAGGCACTGCAGAAGATATGGGAGCTGGCAGGCATCATTGTGGATGAAAAGAGATAAGCAGACAAAATGTTGTTTCAATAGAAATGGAGGTTTATTACCATGGCAATCAGAATGACAGGTCTTACATCAGGTCTTGATACAGAGTCTATTGTAGCGGCTTTGATGGAGGCACAAAAGACGAAAAAGACAAAGGTAGAAAATAAAAAGACAAAGTTAGAATGGACGCAGTCCATCTGGTCAGGCTTGAATAAGAAGCTTTACAGCTTTTATACGGATTATGCAGGTAAGATGCGTTTTCAGTCCAGCTATCTGACGAAGAAAGCGGCATCCTCAGATACTTCCGTGCTTACAGCTACTGCAAAATCCGCAGCGGCAAACGGCTCATATAATATTAAAGTAAGCCAGCTGGCAGCGGCACAGTATGTTACCAGTGCCAAGCTTGGAACATATAAGACAAAAGCGGAAGATGGAAGTGAAACCGACACGGCAGTTACTTCAAAGACAAAGCTGGGTGATCTGGGCTTTGATACAACAGGAAGTGCTGCGATTGAGATAAAATCCGGTGATAAGCAGATGAATCTCTATGTAGATGAGGATACGACAGTCGGTGATTTTGTGCAGAAATTAAAGGATGCCGGTCTGAATGCTTCTTTCGATGAGAAACAGTCGCGTTTCTTCATCAGTTCTAAGGATAGTGGAGCAGACAGCAAGTTCACGATTACCCAGACGGTATTAAATGATGCGCAGAAAAATGCGAAGGATGCATTATTTGATACAATGGGATATGCCAAATTGTCCTCCTCTGATCAGAGCACGATCAAGCAGATACTCAGTGATCTGCAGAATGCACAGACTACAGAGTCAAAGACGGCAGCTTATAAGAGTCTGCAGGATATTGCGGATAATACGGCAAAGTCGAAGGCAACAGAGTATTATAATAAACAATTAACTGCTGAATATACCGACAAATACATAACTTCTGAGACTAGTGTGGGTGCAGATGGCAATGAGACAACGGTCGAGAAACTGACGGATGAGGGACGGCAGGCACTGAAAGATGCCGGTCTGGATAATGATACTTATGCGGATTCTGACAGAGTAAAAGTGGTAAAGGATAAATTGATCAGCAAGAAGGTTGATGAAAAACTTGCCACGGATGAATATAAGAAAAATATAGAGGATGCCGTGCAGTATGGATCGGTTGATGTGGATATAACAGACAAGAAGACAAGGGATGCAGATATTATAGTGGCAGTGGATGCTTATGTAACACAGATCAGTACCGGTACCGGCACATCTGCTTCCAGTGATCTGAAAAAGCTTGGCATGGATAATATTGATGGTTCTGCTGTCAAGGAAAATGCGTCTGGTTCCGGAATGGCAGTGATTGCGGCAGCTGATTCTATCGTAGAGGTCAATGGTGCTACACTTACCAGCAGCAATACGACATTAGATGTGAATGGTCTCACGCTTGATCTTGTGTCAGCGTCTGACAAAGAAGTTAAGATCACGGTATCAAATGACACCTCGGCGGTCTATGATTCTATAAAGGATTTTGTAGAACAGTATAATAGCATATTAGCAGAGATGAACAAATATTATTATGCTTCATCAGCCAAAGGATATGATCCGCTCACGGATGATCAGAAGAAAGAAATGTCTGATGATGAGGTTGAAAAATGGGAGACCAAGATCAAAGACTCCCTGCTTCGCCGTGACAATACGCTTGGAGGGATCATGCAGTCGATGCGTTCTGTTATGAATGGTGCGACAGTGACAGCCTCCAATGGAAAGACATATTCATTGGCAAATCTTGGTATTACAACCGGCAAGGATTACAAGGAATATGGACTTCTCCATATCAAGGGTGATGAGGATGACGAGGATTATGCTGATTCAACGAATACTCTGGAAAATATGATCAATGAAGATCCGGATATCGTGCAGGAGGTTATGTCGGGAATCATCACAAATCTGTATAATGATCTGAGCAAAAAGATGACTGCCACTACCATGAGCAGTGCGCTGACATTCTACAATGATAAGGAAATGACCTCCCAGCTGAATCAGTACAAAAAGGATATCAAGTCATGGGAGAGCAAGCTGGCAGATATGGAGGACCGATATTATAAGCAGTTTACGGCAATGGAGAAATCTCTGGCAAGTCTCCAGTCACAGCAGAGCTCATTGGCAAGTTATCTGGGGTGATAATGTAACAAATGGTCAGGGGCTATTTTACAGAAATATATAATAAATATAACGCAGACAAAGACATTTCAGTGACAGTTTGTCTTTGTTGGAAAATGGAGTGGAGATATGGCAGTATATAATAAAGCAGCACAATTATATCAAAAAAATTCGATAGAGACCGCATCACCGGCAAAGCTTACATTGATGCTTTATGATGGTGCTGTGAAATTTTCAAATATTGCAATTGAGGCAATTGAGGCCGGAGATATTGAAAAGGCCCACAAAAATATTATTAAGGTACAGAATATCATCGTAGAGTTTCGGTCTACTCTGGATATGAAATATCCGGTGGCAAAGGATTTTGACAATGTATATGATTATATTTACCGTCGTTTGGTAGAAGCTAACATGAAAAAAGATAAAGAAATCCTCGAGGAAGCTTTGGAACATATCAAGACTATGCGGGATACCTGGAAGGAAGTCATGAAACTGAATCACGTATCTTAGTACAGCGAATAATCACAATTGATCTTCGCCGTACCGGTGATCAAGAGGAGAGATAATGGATAATACAGGAGTATATGTATCCGCATTACAGGAATCATTGCAAAAAAAATTAGAAGTATTGACGGATTTATTAAAACTGACAAATGAACAGGGAAAGATCCTGTCAACACAGGAGCCGGATATGGATCGGTTCGATATGATCATAAGTGAGAAAGATCAGCTGCTGCAGACAATGACAACTCTTGACAGAGGCTTTGAATCCCTGTTTGCCAAGATTGGAAATACAGTCAGAGAGAACAAATATCAATATCAGCAGCAGATCGCAGAGATGCAGAATCTGATCAGAAGCATTACAGATACCGGAGTGCAGATTGAGGGGCAGGAGCATAGGAATAAGGCGGCATTTCAAAATTATCTGACCGGTGCGAGAAAGGAAATACGGGAATTTACGGCAAATAACCAGACAGCCAGTGCTTACTATCACAATATGGCAAATCAGCATCAAGCCTGGCAGTCATATTTTGTTGATCAGAAAAAATAAAAAATAACAAAAAAATTCAGAAAAGTGTTAAGTATTTCGGAATCATTCCGATATATAATACAAGTAAATTATTACTTGCTGCTCTCAGATGGATAATGTCCGAGAGATATAATTCCATGGAGCAGGGAAACAATTTAATATCACAACATTGGCATGGATGCCAATGTAAATTCAAGGAGGAATTACTATGATAGTACAACACAACATGACAGCGTTAAACGCTAACAGACAGCTTGGAATCACAAACACAAACCTTTCAAAGAGCACAGAGAAGCTTTCTTCTGGTTACAGAGTAAACCGTGCAGCAGATGATGCAGCAGGTCTTTCTATTTCTGAGAAGATGCGTGGTCAGATCCGTGGTCTGAATCAGGCTTCTACAAACGCTCAGGATGGTACATCACTCATCCAGACAGCTGAGGGTGCTTTAGGCGAGATGCATTCTGTAATCCAGAGAATGCGTGAGTTAACTGTACAGGCATCAAACGATACCTATGTAACAGCTGACCGTGTTGCAATCGCTCTTGAGGTTCGTGCCCTGACATCTGAGATCGATCGTATCTCTTCTCAGACAGAGTTCAATACTATGAAGCTTCTTTCCGGTGGCTTCAAGGATAAGGTTCTTCAGGTTGGTGCAAATGCAAATCAGCTGATCACATTCAGCATTTCTGCAATGAGTTCTAAGGCACTTGGTCTTCAGGATACTTTAGTAGCAGCTAAGATTTCTAAGGCTGACAATGGTTCCGGTACAAAGATTACTACTGTTATCTCCAGAATCAACAGTGCATTGACAAAGGTATCTCTTCAGAGATCTACTCTTGGTGCTATCCAGAACAGACTGGAGCATACAATTACAAATGCAGACAATACATCTGAGAATCTGCAGTCTGCAGAGAGCCGTATCCGTGATCTTGACATGGCTAAAGAGATGGTATCTTACTCAAAGAGCTCCATCCTTCAGCAGGCAGGTCAGTCTATGCTGGCTCAGGCAAATCAGGCTACACAGGGTGTGCTGTCACTTCTTCAGTAATTATTTACTGGTTGGATTATCAAAACGATATGGGGTCTGCTATGTGGCAGGCCCTATATTTTTCTTGAATATGATATCAATGATGAAAGGATAATTAGCAGATGGATAATTTAAAGAAAAATATAGAAAAAGTGATTCATGAAATCGATGATGTAGTAGAAATGTTTTATCAACAAAAGACAAAGGATGCATATATTCAATTGGATTCGGTGCTTGCGGACTTATTGCAGGTGATTGATCCGATTCATGCTTATAAAGTAGAACATCCGGATGCCGGAGTGGATTCTGAAAGTCTGACGGATGCACTGAAGGAGACATTATCTGCTATGGAGGAGAAAGATGCGATTCTTACAGCAGACGTTTTGAAATACGAAGTGAATGAAAAATTAGAAATGATTATGAATGTAATACAGTGAATGGAGTAGGGATGGCTATGGATATATATCAGCATAATATGGAATTATTGAAAGAACATCGACCGAAATTTTATGAGTTATACCAAAAGGCAGTTCAAAAGAAGGAGTATAAATATCCATGTGAGGATGTTCAGCAGGCAGAGGCGAGAGATGGTTCTGTTATCTTTACTGTGACGAGAGACGGGATAGAAAAGCGTTTAAACAGTCCATATCATCCTTTGAAAGAAGCAGAGAGATGGGCATCACAATTTCATGGCAATAATGTTATGGTAAATGCTATGCTGTTTGGAATGGGCAATGGAATGTTTGCCAGTGCATTATTGAATCTCCTAAAAGAAGATGCAAAGATTTTTATTTATGAGCCGAGTTTGGAAATATTTAATACGGCAATAGAAAATATTGATTTGCAGAACATTATTCTTGATGATAGAGTGCTGCTTTTTCTGGAGGATATTAATCCGAAGGAGTTTGAAGGATTGCTGCGGGAAAACACTCACTGGACAAATCTGGAAACACAGATCTGCTGTCATCATACAGGATATGAGGTATTATTTCCGGAGGCATATCGCGATTTCTTGATCGCTGTGAAAAAAACGAGTGAGATGGTTCAGATCAATAAGGACACTCAGGCATATTTTGCAGAAACAATGGTGCCCAATATGCTGAAAAATATGAAATTTATTAAGGAGAGCCGCTTTATCTCAGATTATGTTGGAAAGATTCCTAAAGACATTCCGGCAATTGTTGTGGCTGCCGGTCCTTCGTTGGATAAAAATATCGACCGTCTAAAGGAAGCAAAGGGAAAGTCTTTTATTTTGGCAGTTGATACGGCTATGAGGCAGCTTATAAAGCATGACATCATGCCGGATGCTATGGTGACACTGGATGCGGCAAAGCCATTCAGCTATATGCAGGATCCCGCATTAAGGGAAATCCCCCTTTTCTGTATACTGGAGTCCAATCATGAGATTATGGAATTTCATCAGGGAGTCAAGATATGGTTTCAAGGAAGCAGTTTTTTGGACAAGCTTTTTGAAAAATATGATAAAAAATTTGTGCCATATAGTCCCGGTGGTTCTGTTGCAACGGCAGCGTTTATGATCTGTGCTTCTCTGGAGTTTGAAAGGATTGTATTTGTCGGTCAGGATCTGGCATATCAGGGAGATATCACTCATGCTGGAGGGGAGGTTTCCCATGTTTTAAATGAGGATAAAGGAATCAAGATGATTGACGGCATTGATGGAAAACCAATTCGTTCCCGACATGACTGGATCATTTACAGAGACTGGTTTGAGGAGTCCATAGAAGACATGAAGGACAAGATTGAGGTTATTGATGCAACAGAGGGTGGTGCTCTGATTCACGGAACGAAACTGATGACTCTGCATGAGGTGATCAGGGACTACTGTAAGAGAGTGTGTGATGTTGTTGACATATTAAAAAAGCAGGATCCTGTTTTTAGCAAAGAAGAATATGCAAATGTGCAGAAAGAAATACAGGGGTATGTTGATCAATTAAAAGAGATCAAAGAAAAAGCACAGTCAGCAGAAAAGGCCTGCGATAACGCATTGAAACTATTAAAAAAAGAACCGGAAAATGGAAAAATGAAAAAATTGCAGCAAAAGGTTTTATGTGCCACGGAAGAAATTGCAGATTATTCCATTTATGATATGGTAGATATTTATATGTCCAAAACTGCAAATAAATATTTATCCGGTGTCTTTGTAGTGAGCGATGACAGTCATAAGGATGAAATAAATATGTACCTGAGTTCCAAAATGATCTTTCAGGATCTTGCAGGGAGTGCAGACAAATTGCTGCCCCTGTTTGAAGAGGCTGCAGCAGAGGTCTAGTAAGGAGACCGGATTTAAATCGAAGGAGCGAATATGAGGATACTTTATGTGATCGGAAAATCCCAGTATGATTCCACAGCGATATTTATGGAACAGATGGCGGAGCATATGGAAGCCTGTGGCTGGAGGGTGACTGTTCTGGATGGCAGAAAAGAGGATGGTTATGCAGAACAGAGAAAAAAAGTCCTTCAGGATGACTATGATGTTGTGTTAACCATTAACGGGATGCTGTTAGAGGAAGATTCAGATCTGGGAAATCGGCTCCTGCAGGATGAAAGTGTATTATATTGTACCTATTTGATGGATCATCCGGTGATTCATTATGAACGGTTAAAGAATCCATATCCAAAGATGTTTGTATTATCTCCGGATCGAAATCATGTTAGCTTTATGGATCAATATATGAAAAATATATATGCGGAGGCTTTTCTTCCCCATGGAGGCTGTATAAGCGGTAAATGTATTCCCTATGAGCAGCGTAAATATGACATTACATTTATGGGATCTTATTCTGCTCCGGAGGATGTATTAAAGAACTTTAATGATTTTCCGCTTCAGATGGCGGATTTGATGCGGGATACTGCGGGGAGAATGATTGATGATACCACAATGACAATGGAAGAGGCACTGGGGCAATGCCTGAATTCTTGTGGAGTCAAAGTGAACGAAGAAGAGTTTGCACAGATACTTTCCGAATTTCGGGAAGTAGACCGGTATGTGAGAAGCTATTTTCGGGACAAGGTAATCCGGACTCTGGTGGAAAATGGAATTGTTGTCGATGTGTTTGGGGATGGATGGGGGCAGTTTGTTACGCAAAGATGGGAGTGTCTGAGGGTTCACCCCGCCGTTAGTTATAAGGAATCACTAGAATTGGTGGGAGATTCCAAAATATCTTTGAATGTTATGCCATGGTTTAAAGATGGATCTCATGACAGGATTTTTAGTGCCATGATGTGCGGCACGGTATGTCTGACAGACAGTAGTGATTATTTGTCGGAACAGTTCCGGGAGCAGGAGAATATTTTCTTCTATTCTTTGAAAGGTTTAAAATATCTGCCGGCAAAAGTGCGAAAGATCTTAGAAAATGTGGAGCAGAGTGCCTGGGTTGCAAAAAACGGACAAATACTGGCATTGCAGAAGCATACCTGGGCAGCACGGGCAGATGAGGTGATGGAGTACCTGGAACAGTTAATGTCTGGAGTATATGATTTGGATTCTGGACAGGATTTTCTATTTAAAGAGGAAGTGGTTATTCCGCAAAGTGTCCTGATCAAAATTCTGGATCAGGTGATTTCCTATTTGCATCGTCAAGAGTATCTGTATGCCATGCGTGGTATGAACACGGTACTGGATGAGATTACAAGATTGATCCCGGTTTATGAAAAGTGGCCAGAAAGGATACCGGATCAGGAAGCTTTGCCGGGAATTATGCAAGAGCTTGTTCAGGCACAGGAAATAAAGGATTACGTGCTTTTGGCAGATACTTTGCAGCTCAGGTTACTGCCGTATCTGATACAAATTCAGGAATCATATGCATTGGATACCGATGTAGAGGTGAAAACACAGGATGGATATAGAGTAGAACTGACTTCAACAGGAAGCTATACCCTTGC
>JALFLW010000064.1 GCA_022774505.1 Lachnospiraceae bacterium | reverse complement strand
CCTATACTGTCATCTGCCTCCAGCACGATCACATCTTTAACTCCTTTTTTGGCGAGATAATACGCTGTTGCACATCCCACAACACCTCCGCCAATCACAATTACATCTGCCACGTTGTTCATCAGCGTTCACCTCCATCTTCTGCCAAGATCCGCATTTCAATCGGTCTCATTGGTGCCCTTGACACTGCCGGCTCAATATCCGTCGGTCTGACTCCAAGCTCTCTTGCTACAATACCTTTTACCAGCTTTCCACAGGTCTGTCCCTGGCACAGTCCCATTCCACACCGCAGAAATCTTCGGATTTCTTCTATAGTAAACATTCCGGCATGGACTGCCTGCCTGATCTCGCCCTTCGTTACCTCCTCACACCGGCAGATCAGCATATCATCATCCGCAGCCGGTACATAAGGTCCTATCTCCTTTAATCTTGCCTGTACATCTACCATCTTTACCTCTTTTCCATGCTGTATTTTACAGCACTTTAATCCAATCCATATACTCCAGTCCTTCTACTCTGCACTGCGATAAAATCTCGCTTTCATGGTCATATCCGATGGAACCCGTATGGTTAATAAATTCGTGTGGTCAAATGCCTTTGAAGTCTTCACGCCAACGACCTCGGCATCACAAACCTTCCTGCCATCCCTTCCAAGGGCAATTCCTTTATCTCCGGCCTCCGGAAGAGGGAAAAATTCATATGGCATTGTGACTGTCCCATATCCCGGCTCCGTCTCTTCATCAACCAGAAAGATTGCCTGGCCGGAGCAGGATGCAACACACATGCCACACCCAACACATTTCACATCTGTCCTGACGACCGGAAGGGAAGTAATATTGTCTCCGATCGAAATGCATCCTCTCGGACACGCATCCTGACATGGATTACACGGAATATTCTGCGTACATTCCATTACCGGATGGATCCCGACAGTATGTGTAACACCCGGATACCGTTCAATCTCATCCTCCGCTACATATCCTTTTTCCAACAGATTCATGGATACATCTATATCTTCCTCTGTCTTAGTTACAAGCTTTCCTCTGTTTTCCGGTGCAAACATTCCCTGCCGAAGACTTCCCAGCGCATGTTCCAGTTCTTCTGTCTTGGTCTTCAATCCTTCATCTGACAGATACCCCAGATAATTAGAAATAACAGCTCCTGATATCCTTCCTTCGATCATTGCCGAGCTTGCTTCCTCAATGCCGCTTACATCTCCTGCTGCATATATTCCTTCAATCGACGTTGCTCCAAGCTCATCACATACCGGTACATATCCTCCCGGTGTGTCCTTCATCTCACATCCGGCCTGCTTTAACAGCTGGGACATAGGTGACAGGCCTACCGCCAGACAGATCGTATCCACGTCAAAATGCTTTTCTGTCCCCGGCTTGATCTTCCAGTCCGGTCCCACCTCTCCAATGGTTACACCTGTTACACAATCTGTTCCCTCTGCCTCAATGATCGTATGGGAAAGATAAAAAGGAACGCCACATCTGGCAACCTTTGCCGCATGAACACCATATCCACCGATCCTTGGAGCTGCATCTACCAATGCAACCACCTCGCATCCGGCCTGCATCAGCTGAAAGCTCACCACAAGACCAACATTACCGGAGCCAAGCATCAAAACTCTCTCACCGGCCTTGACATGATGAAGATTCATCATTGTCTGTGCTGCTCCGGCACCGATGACACCGGGAAGTGTCCATCCCTTAAAAGTAACCATATTCTCACTGGCTCCTGTAGCCACCAGAATACTGTCTCCTTTATAATGCTTTACCTCCTCACCGATCTTAACCGTGATTTCCTTTTCCTGATATAAACCGATGACCGTCGCATTCAGCACAACCTTTACTCCATACTCCTCTGCTTCCTTGAGAAGATCCTCTCCAATCTTATATCCACGGATCTTCGCTTTATGTTCCTTGGAACCAAAAAACTTATGTATCTGCTTAAAAAGCTGTCCACCCGGTTTTGCATTTTCATCAAAGACAATCGGAGACAGTCCGTTTTTTGCTGCTTCAATCGCAGCAGAAAGTCCGGCAGGACCGGCACCGATCACTATCAAATCATATCTCTCTATCATATTCTCATCCTTTCTGTGCTCCTGTTATCCTGTTTCTAAAAATCCTTTTCTGCTGATGCTCCATACTGTGTCTGTACTACCATGCCCTCCTCCAAAGGAGTAATACATGTCCTTACATTGGGCTGGCCATTTACCACCATGACACAGTCGGTACATCTCCCGATCGCACAAAAAATACCTCTCGGTTCATGACGTTTTTTTGTATAGCGATGCGCCATAACCCCCGCAACTTTCAATGCTGCTGCAATGGGTTCTCCCTTGTAACCTTCCAGTGTTTGTCCATTATATGTAAATTTCACTAATTCCCGCTCAGGTGTTTCACCGAGCACCGGATGATTTTCTATTCTTTTACTCATAATTCCTCTCTTTCCCATTGAGCCTAAATGCTGCAATGTATTTTCTGCCATTCTGACTGCGAGTGCGCATCCCGCAGTCAACCGCCTGCCAACACTGTATGCGTTGTTTAAAGTAAAAAAAGAAGCCCGCTCATACCTGCAGGTATGTATCGGACTCCTTTGTCTTTACAAATACTCTAAACTCTAGTATAATACCAATGTCAATACGGTTATTGAAATTATTTGATGCGTATTTTCAGGAAATAATGATGATTTTTTATCATTTAACTATAGAATTATACTAGAGTTGTACCATTTTTTATTCCATTTAAGAGAACATATTCTATAAGCCGGAGCAAGATCCCGGTTCAAAAAGGAGTCTTTCCATGAAAGAAAAGGGAACATTTTATATTGGCGAATTATCTGAATTGTTTGATATCAGTGTTGATTCCATCCGTTACTATGAGAAAATGGGACTTATATCACCTACGCACAATGAATTAAACGGCTACCGGGAGTACTCTCCCAACGATGTGCAGACATTGATCCTGATCCGGGAAATGATCGGTCTAGGCCTGCATGTAGACCAGATCCGTGAATTTGTCCGAAACAGGACTGTCCGGTCCACCATCAATCTGCTGGAGCAGGAAATCACTACGATCAATGAAGCGATCCTGCATTTGTATGAGCAGAAAAACAGTATCCAGAATCGTCTTGGAGCAGTAAAAGACTGTCTTGCTGTCAATTCTTTTGAAAAAGTGCAGCTGCGCAGTTTTCCAAAACGCACCGGCATAATGATCACCGATGAAAATCTCCCGGATGACTATGTTGACTACTACATGATCAAATATATGCGTGAGACAAGACACCGGATAAATGCCATCGGATACTGCGATTGTTATACTCTTGACATAGAGGGCTCCAATCCGGATTCCCTCTACTACCGTACCAAAAATGTCTTCTTTTTATCGACAGATTCCCTGACAGAAAATTGTAATTTCCAACTGCCAGCCGGCCATTATCTGTCATTGTATTATAAGGGTTCCCTCAAAAAGACAAAGCAACTGGTGCCGAAATTATATGACTATGCAAAGCGTCACCGCCTTCAGGTCGCCGGAGAACCCATTGAAATGTGCCGCTTAGATACATATGAAACAACACAGGAAAAGGAATTTCTGACCGAGCTGGAACTTCCTGTCATTACTGACAAGACAGAAACTGCCTCCGCAGATATGTAAAATATATTTATACACTAATGTAACCTGCCGGACGCATTATTATAATTTTGTGCAGATGCCTTATATTTCTCTATAAATATCCTTTTCATTCCCTCTTTAATATTGTATAATATTGACATAAATACAAACGGAAGAGGTAAAAATTATGTTTAGTCAATTATTTGGAAAATATCTCGTTGACAAGCAGATCATTACATCAGACGAATATCGTGCTGCCATCGGGAAACAGCTCTCAGTAAGAGTTAAGCTTGGTACCATTGCAATCGCAGAGGGACTCCTGACAGAAGATGATGTCGAGATGATCAATCAGCTTCAGATGCAGTTTGATAAACGCTTTGGCGATATTGCCGAAGAAAAAGGTCTCCTGACTGCGGATCAGATTAATTCCCTTCTCAAAAAACAGGGAAATCCATACATGCAGCTGACTCAGGCTTTGACAGAATGTACAAAACTGTCAGCCTCCGTTATCGAAAAGACCTTAGCTGCTTTCCAGAAGGAGCAGGGATATTCTGATTCTGATATGGATGCCTTAAAGGCGGATGATCTTGATGCACTTATTCCTATTTTTGCATGTGCCGCCAACCCTACGATCACAAATCTGGCAGGATTAGTTGTCAGAAATATCAACCGTTTTATCACCAGAGACTTCTATATCGGAAAGATACAGCATGTTGACTCCCTCTCTTACAGTCATCTTGCCGGTCAGAAATTATCCGGAAAAAACAACTATTATGTAACACTTGCAGAGAATAAAGAGCAGAATGCATTCTCATTGATCGCAGCCGCTTTCTCCGGAGAGCAGCACACAGACGTAACAGCCGATACCTACGATGCTGTCTGTGAATTTATCAATGTTAATAACGGATTATTTGCTTCTGATCTCAGCGAAAAAGGTCTGGAATATGAGCTGGAACCTGTATTTTCTTATGAGGATCAGAAGGTCACGGGAGATTTCCATGTACTTCCTATATACATAGAAGATCAGGAAGTGAAACTGATCATTGCGGATAATGAGAAATTCAGCCCCGGCATCACCCCATATCATCATACCGAAAATGAAAAACGTGTATATGAGGTAAAATCAGATGCAAAGGGTTCTGTCTTAGTCGTTGATGACTCCAGAATGTCACGGACCATCTTAAAAAATCTTCTGGAAGATGCCGGGTATTCCGTTACCGGCGAAGCTACAAACGGTGAAGAAGCTGTAGAAATGTACCATCAGAAACCTTCTGATCTTGTCACCCTTGATATCACAATGCCTAAAATGGATGGTATTGAAGCATTGCAAAAGATCCTCGATGCAGATCCTGATGCAAAGGTTATCATGATTACGGCAGCCGGTCAGCAGTCCAAGGTTTTAGATGCATTAAAATTCGGTGCAAAACAATTTATTACCAAACCATTTGAAGCAGATGTGGTATTAAACAGCGTTTCAGAAGTCCTCGGAAAATAATAATTTTCTCGTCGGTCTTCCACTATATTACAAGCATCTTTCTATACGTATTAAGGGATCACGGACTCAAAACGTGATCCTTTTGATATTTCCATAAGGAGTAAATTATGAAAACACATAAAAAAAATCGAAGTTCCTTTTCCGGCAAGATCGGCTTTGTCCTTTCCGCAGCCGGAGCATCTGTCGGTTTGGGAAACATCTGGCGTTTCCCATATCTCGCTGCTAAATATGGCGGCGGCATCTTTTTGCTGATCTATATTTTTCTTGCACTTACCTTTGGCTATACAATGATCGTGGCCGAAACCTCTCTGGGACGCATGACGCAGAAAAGTCCCGTAGGTGCTTTCCACAATTTCGGCCGCTCCGGCTGGTTCTCTCTGGGGGGATGGATCAATGCGGTCATTCCTCTGCTGATCGTCCCGTACTATTCCGTGATCGGTGGATGGGTGATCAAATATCTTTTAGAATATGTCAAGGGAAATAGCGGCAAACTGGCAGCAGACAGTTATTTCTCCGGTTTCATCGCAGATGGCATATCCACAGAACTCTGCTTTGCTGTATTTGCAGTGATCACGGTAGCTATAATCTATGCCGGTGTAAGAAACGGTATTGAACGTGTATCCAAATTCATGATGCCGATCCTGGTCGTTCTGTCTGTGATCATTACTATCTACTCTGTAACAAGACCGGGTGCACTAAAGGGTGTCAAATTCTTCATCGTTCCTAATCTGAAGGATTTTTCATGGATGACGGTGGTTGCCGCCATGGGACAGATGTTTTATTCCCTGTCCATAGCCATGGGTATTCTGGTCACATTCGGTTCCTATATGAAAAAGGATGTGTCCATCGAGGATTCCACACAAAATGTTGAGATATTTGACACTGCCATTGCCATCATGGCCGGTCTTATGATCATTCCGGCTGTCTTCGCATTTTCCGGTGGTGATTCTGCAACCCTGCAGTCCGGGCCGGCCCTGATGTTTATCACCATCCCGAAAATGTTTGACAGCATGGGATTTGGAACAGCTGTCGGCATCCTTTTCTTTACCCTTGTATTATTTGCAGCATTGACAAGCTCCATTGCCCTGACAGAAAGTGCCGTTTCCACCTTTGAAGATGAGCTGGGATGGAATCGTCAGAGATCCACCCTTCTGGCCGGGATCATCATTCTCCTTCTTGGCAGTCTCTCCTCCCTGGGGTATGGACCTCTGGCCGGGATCAAGATCATTGGCATGCAATTTCTGGATTTCTTTGATTTCCTGACAAACTCTGTAATGATGCCTATTGCCGCTTTTGCCACCTGTCTTCTGGTTTCCAGAGTCATTGGTGTCGACAAAATAGAAGAAGAAGTAACACAGAATGGTATGCCATTCCGCCGCAAAAAGATCTTTGTCTTTATGATCAAATACCTCTGTCCGGTCTTTGCAGCAATCATTTTGATCAGCTCTATTGCGAATGCTCTTGGCTGGATCTCCATTTGATAAACATACAGGTAAATAACTAAGACTTCCCATACCAATAATGGGAAACAACCCATAATATATCTTATGTCAAGAATAGGAAATAGCATTTTGCCTTGAAAAACAAATCAATTCGTGAGCTGTGACTAAAAAAATTGTCTTGTCACTTACGGATTTCGAAAAGACGAATTGCTTTGCTGCTTTGATGTTTTATGAACGCATCCTCCCGTATTCACCCCAAGGTGGGAATCAGGGGGTTCGAGAGGCACTTGCACCCGCTGGTACTTACGCCCCAAGTTTTACAGACACATATTTCATTAATTTAACACTTGGGGCGTTATGTACCACTGCGTGGTGCATCGTAGCGGGAGCGTGCCGTCCGAAACAACTGAGCCCACCTATGGGGTTTAAGACGTACAGATGCGTATTCATCAAAGCATTGCAAAGCAAAGTCTTTTCAGAAATCCTACTGATCTGCGTCAATTTTTT